>NZ_AP023086.1:0-311875 GCF_021655555.1 Marinagarivorans cellulosilyticus
ATACAGAACTGCCATCGCATATCTAATTATAAGAGCGTGAAAATACCGCAAATCGTAAAAACCGATTTATGTTTTTACATGTAAGAAACGGAGATAATCATTGTCCAATTCCATTTGGGAAAAGTGTAGTCAGCAACTCCAAGGAGAGCTGTCAGCACAATTATTTAATACATGGATTCGCCCATTAAGTGTTGAGCCTGCAGAGCAAAGTGCGGGTTTGAATTTATTGGCGCCGAATCGATTTGTATTGGATTGGGTGAACGATAAATACTTGCGTCGAATTGAAGAAATTGTTGGCCAAATGAATGGCAACACGGGCCAGTGCCCAGTGAGTATAAAAGTGGCTCCGCGCCGGCAAGCGGCTTCGCACTTTCGCCGAGATGGAGCTCAACAGCGCTCAGATACTCGCTCTGCAGATGAGCAGCCTCGGTTTGGTGGTGACACACTTCAGAGCAGCCCTGCAACAGGCTACAATCAGCCGTTCGAGTCCAACAGCAATAGCCAGTTCGAACCGAGTGCAGAGCGCTTAACCCTCAACGAAGACCCTGATTACGGTTTAAATTCTAGCGCGCCAATAACCGTCACCGAAGAGCCACAACAAAATGTAGAGCCTTACCAATTGCCGTTGCAAGGCAGTATGGGAAACCATATGGGTGGTGGTCATTTTGGCAACGGTTTACGCAACGACACGCCGCACCCACAGACGGTAGGTAAGCGTTTAGAAAAACAAGACATCGAAGGTGGTTTGGCACACCGTAGCCATTTGAATACAGGCTTTACGTTTAAAAGCTTTGTTGAAGGTAAATCGAACCAGTTGGGCCTTGCCGCCGCAACCCAAGTTGCCGAGAACCCTGGCGGTTCTTATAACCCACTGTTTATCTATGGTGGCGTAGGTTTAGGTAAAACGCACTTAATGCACGCCGTGGGCAACGCCTTGCTGCAGCGCAAGCCCAACGCCAAGGTGGTGTATTTGCACTCAGAGCGTTTTGTGGCCGATATGGTTAAAGCACTGCAGCTTAATGCGATTAACGACTTTAAGCGCTACTACCGCTCGGTTGATGCCTTATTAATTGATGATATTCAATTCTTTGCTGGTAAGGAGCGTTCGCAAGAAGAATTCTTCCATACGTTTAATGCGCTATTGGAAGGTGGCCAGCAGATTATTCTCACTTGTGACCGCTACCCCAAAGAAATTAACGGTTTAGAAGAGCGCTTAAAATCGCGTTTTGGCTGGGGCTTAACGGTGGCTATCGAGCCGCCCGAACTCGAAACCCGGGTGGCGATTCTTAAAACCAAAGCAGACCAAGCACAAATGCTGTTGCCTAATGATGCGGCCTTTTTTATTGCGCAGCGCATTCGCTCTAATGTACGTGAGCTAGAAGGCACTCTGAAGCGTGTTATTGCGCACGCCCAGTTCACAGCAAGGCCTATTAGTATTGACCTTGTCAGGGAGGCTCTAAAAGACCTGCTGGCCCTGCAAGATCGTTTGGTGAGTATTGATAATATCCAGCGGGTGGTTGCCGAGTACTACAAGATTAAAGTGTCCGATTTACACTCTAAGCGTCGTAGTCGCTCTGTTGCGCGGCCTCGCCAAGTGGCAATGTACTTAGCTAAAGATCTCACTAACCATAGCTTGCCTGAAATTGGCGAAAGCTTTGGTGGCCGAGACCACACCACAGTGCTACACGCTTGCCGTAAAATTAAAGAGCTGCTGGAAGAAGATGCGGATATAGCAGAAGATGTTAAAAATCTATTGCGCACGCTCACGACCTAAGCCCGAAACTAAAGAATTAAACCTTTAAAGAGATCTCATCATGCAATTTTCTATCGCACGTGATGCCTTGTTAAAACCGTTGCAATTAGTCGCGGGGGTTGTTGAGCGCCGGCAAACAATGCCAGTGCTGGCCAATGTTTTGTTAGTGTTAGAAGACGACCACCTATCCTTAACCGGTACCGATTTAGAAGTAGAAATCGTTGGCCGCGTTAAAGTAGAGCAGGTTGCCGAAACCGGTGAGATCACCGTACCCGCTAAAAAGTTTTTAGATATCTGCAAAAACTTACCCGATGGCTCAACTATCGACTTCACCTTAGAAGATCAAAAGGTCAATGTGTTCTGTGGCAAAAGCCGCTTTAACCTTAGCACCTTGCCAGCCAGTGAATTCCCGGCCGTAGAGCCAGGCGCAGACGACTTAGTTTTTAATACTCAACAAAAAGAGATTAAACGCCTAATCGAGCGCACCGGTTTTGCAATGGCGCAACAAGATGTCCGCTATTACCTTAACGGCATGTTGTGGGAGCTACGCAGCGGTTCTTTGCGCGCTGTAGCAACAGATGGCCACCGTTTAGCCATGTGTACCCGTGCGGTAAACGTAGAGTTTGACGATGTTAAGCAGGCCATATTGCCACGCAAAGGTGTTGTGGAGTTATCCCGTTTATTGAACGAGCCAGAAGGCAGTGTTCAGCTAGTATTAGGGGCTACTCATATTCGTGCACATACCGCCGACTTTACTTTTACATCCAAGTTAGTCGACGGTAAATTCCCAGATTACGAGCGTGTATTACCGCGCAACGGCGATAAAATTGTAATGGGCGAGCGTGAAGCGCTACGCCAAGCATTTACCCGCACAGCTATTTTGGCTAACGAAAAGTACCGCGGTGTACGCTTTGTACTAACGAGCGGCATGCTAACGGTAACTGCAAATAACCCAGAGCAAGAAGAAGCCGAAGAGCAAATATCGGTTGATTACGAAGGCGGTGATCTCGAAGTTGGCTTTAACGTAAGCTACCTTCAAGATGTTTCGAGTGTTATCGACTCCGACAAAATGAAGATGACCCTGTCTGATACCAACAGTAGTGTATTGATAGAAGATCCAGAAAACACAGATTCGGTATACGTTGTTATGCCTATGCGCCTTTAGTTATCCAATTTTTAACGGCTTATTGTCCTATTTACTTTCTTGGCAAAGCTAAGCTGCGGCTTAGTTTTACCAAGAAGGCCTCCTCTTATAGTCATACCTACCAATGCCCATTACTCAACTAAAGATCAACGGCGTTAGAAATCTTACCAATGTCGAGCTTGAGTTATCTGAGGGGTTTAACTTTTTCTATGGTGAAAACGGCTCCGGCAAAACCTCTTTATTAGAGGCTATAAGCTTGCTGGCGCATGGCCGTTCGTTCAGAACAGTTAATTATCGCCAGCTTATCCAGCACGAACAGCCCCACATGTCTGTTTTTGCTGAGGTGGCTCAACAGTCTGGTATAGCGAGTAAGGTTGGAGTGCTCAGGCCGCAAAGAGGACAATCGACGTTTAAAATTGATGGTTCACCAGTATATTCATCTGCTAGCTTAGCTTCATTGCTACCTTTGCAGGTTATTAACTCTAAGTCTTTCGACTTGCTGGATGGCCCGCGAAAGGTTCGCCGGGGAATGTTTGATTGGCTTGTGTTTCACGTGAAACATGAGTTCAGTGTTTTGTGGCGAGATTACACAAAGGCAGTAAAGCAGCGCAATAGCCTGCTACGACGTGATAAAATAAGCGGTTATGAGCTTGCTCCATGGGATATAGAGCTAAATCGTTTAGGTATTAGTATTGATGCATTAAGGCAAGAATGTTTACAGCCGTTCTTGGATAAGGTGGATACTCTGATACCCGACATAAATTTACCCAAAGAGTATCGCGTAGATATTGAGTATCAGCGGGGCTGGACAGAAGGTCAAACGTTAAGTGAGGCCTTAACAGAGAGTTACGCAAAGGATCGAAAGTACGGTTATACCACCTGTGGTGCGCATAAAAGTGAGTTAAAAGTTTTAATTAATAAGCAAGCAGCGGCAGAGGTTCTATCGCGTGGGCAGCAAAAGTCGCTGATTGCGGCTTTCATGTTTGCGGAATTACAAATATTCCAGCAACTAATGAATAAACCCAGTGTTTTACTTATTGATGATTTACCGGCTGAACTGGATCAGCAGCATATACAGTGCCTAGCTAATTGGTTGTTAGACTTAGATACACAGGTCTTTGTTACAGGCATATATGCTGAAGATATGGATAGGCTAAAGAATAAAATGAATAATAAACCTTGCAAGGTGTTTCACGTGAAACATGGCGAGATTAACGAGTGTAACCCCTAACACCTGAGGGAGAACGCCATCATGGCAGAACAACAAGATTACGATTCGTCCAGTATTAAAGTCCTTAAAGGGCTTGATGCAGTACGCAAGCGCCCCGGTATGTATATTGGCGATACAGATGACGGTACAGGCTTACACCATATGGTGTTTGAGGTCGTCGATAACTCAATTGATGAGGCGTTAGCGGGGCATTGTTCAGAAATTCGTGTCGTTATTCACCCTGATGATGCCATTAGTGTTTCTGATAATGGCCGTGGTATTCCTACTGAAATGCACGAAGAGGGTGTATCAGCCGCAGAAGTTATTATGACTGTACTGCATGCTGGTGGTAAGTTTGACGATAACACCTATAAGGTCTCTGGTGGCTTACACGGTGTGGGTGTATCGGTAGTTAATGCCCTGTCAGAAACTTTACGCTTAACGATTCGCCGCCAAGGTCAAGTGTTTGAGCAAACCTATCACCACGGTGTTCCTGCAAAGCCTTTGGAAGTTATTGGCGAAACAGACCAGCAGGGCACCAAGATATACTTCAAACCGTCTGATCAGACGTTCACAAATATCGAATTTCACTACGAAATACTGGCAAAACGCCTGCGTGAACTCTCGTTTCTTAATTCTGGTGTTCGCATCGTATTACACGATGAGCGTACAGGTAAGGAAGAAGCATTTGAGTACGAAGGTGGTTTGGCGGCCTTTGTTGATTACTTAAACCAAAATAAATCGACAATAAACAAGGTTGTTCACTTCACTAAAATGCATGACGACGGTGTAGCCGTAGAGGTTGCGCTACAGTGGAACGATACCTTCACTGAAAACATCTTCTGTTATACCAATAATATTCCGCAGCGCGATGGTGGTACTCACTTAGCGGGCTTTCGCAGTGCGTTAACACGCTGCTTGAATAGCTATATTGAATCTGAAGGTTTTGCTAAAAAAGAAAAAGTTGCCACAACTGGTGACGACGCCCGTGAAGGCCTTACTGCTATCGTTTCGGTAAAAGTCCCAGACCCTAAATTCTCCTCGCAAACTAAAGATAAACTGGTTTCAAGCGAAGTAAAAACCGCTGTAGAGCAGGAAATGGGCGCAGCGTTTAACGAATTTTTATTAGAAAACCCACAAGAAGCCAAGCTTATTGTTGGCAAAATGATGGAAGCTGCCCGCGCTAGGGAAGCCGCCAGAAAGGCCCGTGACCTTACCCGCCGTAAAGGTGTGCTCGATATAGCAGGCTTGCCTGGTAAGCTTGCAGACTGCCAAGAAAAAGATCCAAGCCTTTCAGAAATATACTTAGTGGAAGGGGACTCAGCCGGTGGTAGTGCCAAACAAGGCCGCGACCGCAGAACCCAAGCCATCTTGCCGTTAAAAGGTAAAATTCTTAACGTAGAAAAAGCCCGCTTCGATAAAATGCTATCGTCTGCAGAAGTCGGTACGCTTATTACGGCATTGGGTTGTGGTATCGGAGCGCAAGAATTTAACCCCGATAAACTGCGTTACCACAGCATTATCATCATGACGGATGCTGACGTGGATGGTTCTCACATCCGAACGCTATTATTGACCTTCTTCTTCCGTCAAATGCGCGAGCTAGTAGAGCGCGGCCATGTGTTTATTGCACAGCCACCGCTGTATAAAATCAGTAAGGGTAAACAAGAGCAATACCTAAAAGACGAGGCCGCACTTGAGCAGTTTTTAACGAATGCCGCTATCGAGTCTGTAGAGCTTCATGTTGCTGAAGATACTCCTGCTGTGCCGGGTGAACAACTAGAGACCTTAGTGGTGGAATTCCGTAAGACAATGGCAGTTATCGACCGCTTATCCAGAGTCTATCCACAGGAAATCCTCGAGTTACTCGTACACTCTAAAGCCTTAAACGCCGAGGAATTAAGCGATTCTTCAGCGGTAGAAGCTTGGGTTAGCGTTATTCAAGAAGGCCTTACCCCTATTAATGCTGCTAGTAAAACTCACACTTACAACCTAACAGTACAAGAAGATAAAGAGCGCAATATCTTTATCCCTGTATTGAATACCATGGCGCACGGTTTAGCGGAAGATACGCGTTTTGGTTTAGAGTTTTTTGAATCGCCCGATTACAAAAACATGCTTAAGCTGGGTGAGTTACTAGATGGTTTATTGGAAGACACTGCCTATGTTAGCCGTGGCGAGCGTAAACAGCCTGTAGCTAACTTTAAGCAAGCCCTAGAGTGGATTATGGCGGAGTCTAAGCGTGGTTATAACATTCAGCGTTATAAAGGGCTGGGTGAGATGAACCCCGAGCAATTATGGGAAACCACAATGGACCCAGAATGCCGTCGTATGTTGCAAGTAACGATTGAAGATGCCATCGGTGCAGACCAAATATTCACTTGCCTTATGGGCGACCATGTGGAACCGCGTCGTGAATTTATCGAAACTAACGCATTAAATGTTTCTAATTTGGATGTTTAATCGATTTTAGTTTTTTGAAACCCAAGCCCGTAGCGTTAAAAAACGCTGCGGGTTTTTTTATGCCTAAAACAAAACGGCAAATATTTTCACGTTGTTCCTTAGTAATTATTTCTGAATCCTTTCACGGTTAATGAAAATCCCGAGAGCGAACCGCGAGGTTTTCTAACAGGCCAGTGCAGTCTTCTAAACGCCCTGCGATTACATGGGTTACATCGCCTTGGCGTTCTAACCGCCCAGTAATTATTAAACATTTAGCCCCCAGTAACGCCTGCCGAAAAACACTTTGTGTGTTCTTCCATACCACCACATTGGTATTGCCTGTTTCATCCTCTAGCGTTAAAAATACAGTGCCCTTAGCGGTGCCTGGGCGTTGGCGGCCGGTGACAATACCTGCAACACGCACGAAGCCACCGTGATTAATGCTGCTAAGCTCTGCAAATGATTTACAGCGGCGTATGCTTGGCTGGTTGCGTAATAGCGCCATCGGGTGGCGGCGTAAACTAAAGCCAAGCATTTGGTAGTCAGCTTGAATATGCTGTGCTTCGGCGACTGTGGGTAATATATGGTCTGCATCATTGCTGTGAGAATAAAATAAATCGTCTGCGCTTTGGCTCAATGCCCCGCTTTGCCACAGTGCTTTTTGTCGATTACCGGTAATACTGGCTAAGGCATCCGCTTTAGCTAGGCGTTCTATATCCGCCGATGTTAAGCCGGTTAATTGTTTAAATGCGCTAAGGCTATTAAATAAATGTTCAGGTCGCGCAGCAATTATTTTTTTAGCGCTAACTTCGCTAAAACCTTTTATTTTTAAAAACCCCAGACGTACAGCCCAGCCTTTTTGGTAGGGCACCACTTGATGGGACCAGTCACTAAAATTAGCATCGACCGGTAAAAAGCGAATACGGTGGCGAATACCATCTTGAATTAATTGTGAGGGCGAATAAAAGCCCATTGGCTGGCTATTCAATAATGCGCAATAAAAGGCCTCGGGGTAGTGGCGTTTCACCCAAGCAGAGGCATAACATAAAAGCGCAAAACTGGCAGAGTGTGACTCTGGGAATCCGTAGCCGCCAAAGCCTTTTATTTGATTAAATAAACGCTCGGCATAATCGCGGCTGTAACCGTTGTTTAGCATGCCCTCGATAAAACGCGTTTCAAATTGTAGCAAGCGGCCGTTTTTACCAAAGCTGGCCATGGCCCTGCGCAATTGGTCGGCTTGGCCGCCACTAAAACCCGCTGCCACCATCGCTAAGCGAATGGCTTGCTCCTGAAATATCGGTACACCCAAAGTGGGCTTTAATACCGCTGCAACAGCATCGTTTTCGTAAACAACAGGCTCTAGTTTATTGCGGCGCCGAATATACGGGTGCACCATATCGCCTTGAATAGGGCCGGGCCTGACAATGGCAATTTGAATCACCAGATCATAAAAACATTTGGGCTTAAGCCGTGGCAGCATGGCCATTTGCGCACGGGATTCGACTTGAAAAACGCCAACACTATCGCCAATTGATAACATGTTATATGTGTGTGAGTCGTCTTTTGGAATATGGTGTAATTGCATTGCTGGCGCTATTGGGCCGATGCCATTAATGGGCAGGCGAAGCTTATCGATGTAACTTAATGATAAACGCAGCGCGCTCAACATACCGAGCGCTAGTACATCGATCTTTAATAAACCCATAGCTTCAATATCGTCTTTATCCCATTGAATAACCGTTCGCTCTGGCATGCTGGCATTTTCAATGGGAACTAAATCGGCGAGCTTACTATTGGTAATAACAAAGCCACCGACGTGTTGCGATAGGTGACGAGGAAAACCTAAAATCTGTTGTACTAAGCTATAAAACAGCGGCATTAAGGCACTTTGCTCATTAAACCCCGCAGCGCGAATGCGTTGTTCTAAGTCGGCCTTGCGATCCCACCAGGCTAATGATTTAGCTAAGTGCTCGATAAGTGGCGCATCTAGGCCTAAGGCTTTGCCAACATCGCGAATTGCGCTGCGTGCACGATAGGTAATAACGGTTGCTGCTAGCGCAGCGCGCTCGCGGGTATATTTTTGATAAATATATTGAATCACTTCTTCGCGCCTTTGATGTTCAAAATCCACATCAATATCCGGTGGCTCGTCGCGTTCTTTAGAAATAAAGCGTTCGAAAAGTACGTTAATTTGCCCTGGTGAAATTTCGGTAATAAATAAGCAGTAACATACGACCGAATTAGCTGCAGAGCCACGCCCTTGGCATAAAATACCGCGTTCTTTAGCAAAGCGTACAATGTCGTAGACGGTTAAAAAATAGTAGGCGTAGTTCAGCTCTTTAATTAATGTTAATTCTTTATTGACCAGTTGCTCGACATCTTTAGGTGCGCCATCTGGCCAGCGTTTTTTAAAACCTTGTTCAACCAATTGTTGTAGATAACTGTCTGGATCAATGCCTTTAGGTACGACCTCTTTAGGGTATTGATAGCGCAAACTATCTAACGAAAAATAACAGTGTGAAGCGATGTTAACCGTTTGTTCAATAAATTCCTCAGGGTATAAGGTTTGCCAATCTTCCGGTTTTTTAAGTACCGCTTCTGCATTACTGGCTAACGCAGAACCCATAGATTCCAAAGTGCTGTTATGGCGAATAGCCCATAGGGTGTCTAATAAAGGTTTACGTTGTTTGATGTGCATTAAAATATGTGGGCAGGCGGCAATAGGGATATTATTGTTTTGCGCCCAATCTAACCACGGTGCAAGGCAATTGGCTTTAAACCCTTCTAAGCGATGGTCGTAACCGAACCAAAGACGTGTACCAAAGGCTTTATAAAATTGATTCGCTTGGCTATTACGCCAAAGCTGATTGGGGCTTATTAACCAAATGATTAAACAGTGTTGTAGGCGAAAACGTAAATCCTCAAAGTGCGCCTCGTACTGGCCTTTAGGCATGCGCCGCCGAGCCAAAGAAATATAACCCGATAATTCACAGTAGGCTTCGGTACTTGGTGCAATTGCGATGATTCGGGCGCCTGAACTCATCTGAAAATAACTGCCAATTAAACAATCAATACCGCGCTCTTTAGCGGCGACATGGGCTTTAACAATACCCGCTAGCGAGCATTCATCGGTTATGGCGATAGCCGAATAACCCAACAAGGCTGCAGCTTCGACTAACTCATGTGGGTGTGATGCGCCCGTTAAAAAGCTGAAATTACTTTGGCAGAACAATGGCACCATGAATAATCACTCCTCATCAATTTACCCGCTAACGGGTTTAGCCAAATACGCCGTGTACATACCAGCGTTGTTGATGAAGGTCTTGGTATAGCCATAGCAATTGTTGATCATCGCGCTTAGCAATGTAGTAATCGCGAGCACTTGCCTTTTGCCACCACTGGGTTTGAATGCGTTCGGCTTGGGAAATAATTTGGAGCAAGCCCTGCCAATAGAGCTGCCCCGCTTTAATATTCACAGAGGCCGGCGGTTCAACTAACCACAGTGGTCGGTGTTTATGATTGATGCCACTAGGCAATTCTGAATTGGCTTTTTCCAGCACGGGGATTTTCTGACTACACGCTTCCGGCAAAATGCCATCTTTACAGCTCACTTTAAAAAACGCTGCATCGCCCATGCGACTTTGCAATTTAGCGGCAAGGCGAGTGAGTGATTCGCGGTTTTGCTGTTTGGGCTCAGCCCACAAGGGTTGAGTATTCGCTTGCAGTGATTGTAGAGTAGGGCAGTGCAGTTCTATGCGATCAACCTCGAAGGGCAAGCCCTGTTGCTCGAGGTGAATACGGGTAATATCAGCGGCCAAGGTGGTATCGCTAAATACGCGCTCGAGGTGTACTTCCAGCGTGTGCGATTCGTGCTGAATGTTATACAGCCGCCACTGCAAATGTTGAACTTGGCACTGGTGGGCGATTAAAAATTCGGCGAGCCGCTGCAGTAGCGCTTCGACCAGTATTTGCAGCCACTCAATGGTGCTGATGGGGTAATCGGCATCGAGGCCTTCGCAAAATGTTAATGCCTGTTGATAATACGCCGGCCGCGATTGAAACAGCGAGGCTTGTACTTCGTTGCCAAGCACGGCCTCTAGGTAATCGATGCTACTAGTCGATAGGCGTTTTTTAATGGCTTGCCATTCGCTGGCGGTATGGCATAGCTCGCCAAGCCGGTTAAACCCCATTGCTTGAAGACGATTGCGGTCTTCACCCAGCGTTATGATATCGCCGATAGGCAGGGCATAAAGTTGCCCGAGTGCCTCTCGTGCTTGCTCGCTTCCTGCTGGTGGCCGGTGGGTAGGGCGGTTAATTGTATGGCTTAGTAACCAAGCGCCTTCGGCAGTGTGTGCCCACGCCCAGTGGGCTTCTATCTCTAATGTTAGTAAGTGCTTATGTACTTCTTGGGTTATACCGCTTGAGCCATTAAACAAACTTAAGCAGCGCGATACCTCAAGCGCTACACCGTTAGTGCCTTCACCCAAAAGCTGATTCGCGGGAATTACGTAGGGTGTTACGGCATAACACGCCTCGCAAAGTTGGTGTAATAGTGCAGCTTCGCAATTGGGGTCGCGCGTTAGCAGTGGTGCATTCATCAGTGCCGAGGCTACAGCGCTAGGCATGCCCAAAGTCACACCTTGTGCAGCGGCGGCCTCATTAAAGGCGCAAATACGGAGTTGATCTGCGACGGCAAGCGGCTGTTCACCAGAGCCGAAATTGGCTAATGGCATTGTTGGTTTTGACGCTGTTAACAGTGCCCTTAACGGCCAGTGCAAACAGTGCACCGCTAACCACAGTGAAGCCGGTTGTGATGACATTAACCTTGTACCTGTACATTATCTTGGTTGAATGCGAGTACATTGGAGCGCGGAGCGTGTTCGGTGCTGTTTGCCGTTGCTGGCTGTGTATTGGGTGAGAATTCTTGCCACAGCGCGGCAATGCTGGCTGGCGGCTGCAATGGCACCTGTTGCCCAGCCACACAGCCTTTTTGTTTAAGCAATTGGCATTGCAAAGCCCCGTTTTGCCAGCCAAGCCCCAAGCGCAGTGCGGCGGGCGAGCTTTGGCGCTGGCTAAGCCAAGGGCGGTGTATCGCATAGATCCCTTTAGCTTCACTGGCCAACAAGTGGCACTTGCGCAACTCTGGATAGCTAAGCGTATTCGCCCAAGCAAAAACGCCGCTGCACACCTTGGCTTGGGCGACATCACGCCAACACGCCAGCCACTGGGCGGTAGTTTGCGGGGTCACAATTAATAGCTGGTCGAGTAGCAAACCGGACTGTATTAGGCTGGATGCATAAGGTAACCACGGTGGATTAATCAGCGCGATGGTGTGGCCGGCGCGCATTTGGTTTTGTAGCCAAGGTAACCATAATAGCCACTCGCTACCATTGCTTTGCAAAGCTAAGTCAATAAGCCCGTCTTCTGGCCAACCGCCATTGCGCAAGGTTGCATCTAGTGCTGTAAAACCGGTGGGTTCAGTGGTAGTGGCCGTTGCAGCATCTAACTTAAATCCGCGCCATATATCCACACGCGCCAAAGCACGCGCAAGGCGCTCATTGCTCGTTGGTGAATTTGGCTCAGACATAGCACTCTCACAAATACTGTATGTATAAACAGTATAAGCGTTGCTGGGGATTTCGCCAAGGGAGAGTTCATATCATTCGGCTATAACACTGGTCACTGCGTAAACGACAACTACCTAGGTAATAGTGAAGTAAAGCTTTCTCTAGAATCGGGCCGTTTTATTGGGTGGAACGAGCACGCTACCGGCATTCGCGCAAGGAGCTGGTTGGGCTTGATATCAGGGCGCTTAACTTTGAGCAAAACGCTATCACCATACGTGACGGCAAAACAGCCGTGACCGCGTAGTGCCTATCAAGCCTAGAGAGGAGTGGGTGACGCTGTACCTTCAAGAGCTAAGGCCCAAGTTAGCCAACCTGCAGTCTGACGACGCTCTCTTGACCGAAGTCGGTAATCGCATACAACCGCATAAAGTTACCGATATGTTGACCAAATGCGTGCAACGCTCCGGTATCGACAAGAAAGGCGCTTGCCACATCCTACGGCACGCTGCAGCCACCGAGATGTCACGCAGCGGCCCGAACCTCCGCTTGCTGCAAAAAATGCTCGGCCACAGCAGCATCACGTCAACGGAGGTCTACTTACACCTGCAATCAACGACTTACAGAAGGGGGGCTTTGAGACGCATCCGGCGGCTACTGGTCGTAATATGCATGAATTTTAAATAAAAATATTGGCATACATTTAGCTCGTCTGGTATCTTTGAATAGGCCCATTACATGCTAGGGGATCCACTATGTCAGCCTTACAGCAACTCAAGAAACATCTGAAGCCAGGCCAAGTCTATCGTAGAGCAGACTTAGCACAGTGGAGCAATGCTGTTGATCGCCACCTACGACAGCTAGTGAAAGACGGTACACTCAAGAAGGTTTCGCAGGGTGTTTATGCCTACCCCAAGAAAACTTCATTTGGTGAAGCCGCTCCTGAAGAGCACAAGCTTGTTGGAGCTTTTTTGAAGTCTGAAGACTTTCTGCTTTTCTCTCCTAACTCATACAACGCTCTGGGGGCAGGCACTACGCAACTCTATAACGAACTGATCGTTTATAACCGCAAGCGCCACGGAAAATTCACCTTAGGCGGGTTAACCTTCAACTTCCAAATGAAGCCCTATTTCCCTCGAAAGCTCTCCAGAGAGTTTCTTTTGGTAGACCTCGTCAACAATGTGAATAAGCTAGCCGAAGAGCAGAAGCCTGTACTAGACCGAGCATTGAACCTTGCTGCTGATATGGATCTATCCCTGCTTCAAAAAAATGCGCAGCGCTTTGGTAGTGTGCGCGCAAAAAAACTTTTCTCCTCTCTAAATAACAAGGCTGAGATAAATGCCGCCTATTTACCTGCATAAACATAAAGATTACAAAGAACTTATCCGCTCTGTTGCAGTGGATAAAGGCATTGCTCCAGACCTCATTGAAAAAGATTACTGGATCATGCATTCACTGTACGGGCTGAAAGCACAAGGCTACCGATTTGAGCTAAAGGGCGGCACCAGTCTTTCCAAGGGCTTCGGCATTATTCATCGTTTTTCTGAAGATATTGATATTCGCATTGAGCCGCCAGAAGAGCCCAAGGTAGCTACCGGTAAAAATCAAGACAAAGACCAACACTGCGCAAGCCGAAAGGCATTTTATGATCAGCTAGCACAAGATATTTCCATTGACGGTATTGATGAAGTTGTCAGAGAAATTGCTTTTGATGACATTCGTTATCGAAGCGCTGGCATTCGTTTAAAATACAGTAGCTTCAACCCAATATCTCAAGGCGTGAAAGACGGCGTATTACTGGAGGTTGGGTTTGACACGGTGACGCCCAACCAGCAAGTTTCCATTAGTTCGTGGGCTCTTGATTTTGCGAAGACGCATAAAATGCCCATTATCGATAATGAAGCCAAAGATATTGCCTGCTATGAGCCTGGATACACCTTCGTAGAAAAGCTCCAAACTATTGCTACGAAGTTTAGAAATCAGCAACAACAAGGCAGCATGCCAAAAAATTTCATGCGCCATTACTATGATATTTACTGCCTGCTAGAAAGCGAGGGCGTAAGGTCATTCATAGGTACTAAAGCCTACCAAGAGCATAAACAAAAGCGATTTCCCAGAGCCGACATTCAAATCCCGATTGCTGAAAACGAAGCATTTTTGCTGTCAGACTCTGAAACACGAAAATTATACGCATCCAACTACCAATCAACATCCGCGCTGTATTATCAAAAACAACCCAGTTTTGACGAGCTACTTGCAAGAATTCAGTCGGTCATTAGCGAGCTATAAATAGCTTTATAAAAAAGGACAAGATTATCGCTACTTCCGATATGCCCCAAGCGTTAACTAATTTCAGCGATTGAAGGCACGAATTTAATTTTAAATATTCTTTTAGCCTGCGTGCGCCAACTCCATTTCAGCCACTGTAGCTGAAGGCGTAAACTCTTTTAATTGTGAATTAATAGCGTGGTCAAGTGGCATACTCGCCGATTTAAAGCGTATTGTGAGACCATCGCTTCGGCGCTCGCAGTCAAACTTTACTGTGTGTGGGCAATCACAAAACACTGCATCTAACGTTGTGCTACCTAACTGCTCGGGTTGTAGTGAGGCAACGAATTCCATTGCCTGAGCAACATTGATATTGAGCTTGAATAGGGTATTCAGCTCCAGAAAGAAGCGTTCAATCTCATGTGCTTGATAGCAATGCTCGTATACTGGCTTGGCAGAAACTAGGCTTACAAAAAAGTTTAAAAAAGTGTTCATTATTACGTCCTCTAACAGGGCTGCTTCTCTTCTCTATTAACTGTGCCCATTTGAATCGTTCAAGCGAAGTCTAATGTGCGGCTTATCCCGAACCATTCGCACGAGACGAACAGCAAATAGCATGAATCACGCCAATAAAATAAAGTCTTTTACTTTGGCGCATCACACCTCAAAATTCGGCTAATAAGTAATCAAAATTGACAGTTTTGCTGTGTATATTGTGAGTCGCGTCACTATTTTTTAGTGATGTGTGTCACACTTACGTAATTGTGTTAAAAAATTCGACAGTGGTGTATTGGCTTTTTAAGCCAATGAAGGTGGCGTATCCCTTAGATCTGGGCCCTAAATACAGGGTAAAGATGTATGCCCCGGTAGGTGTGCTATTAGGCTCAAGAATCTCTATTCGCTGCAAGCTAAGTTATGGTTTCTAGGAGTATCGCGGCAAGATGGCTGAGGAGGGCTGTTTTGTCGTTTCATCATCGACGATAAATTTATGGATGTTATTAATTATCGTCTCTAAATGAAAAGCTGCAGGCTTTTGGCGTGCAGCAATTGAGGGCTTTAAATTTCGTGAGGCGGTAGTTAAACCGACATCACCATACGCAATAACGCAGGGCTATAGTTTTGTATATTCTGCCGTGCGCTAATTTCGTCGTCACCGGCCAGTTTTTTAGTCATTAGATCGGCTACTAGCTGAGTAGTAGATTGGCTAAAGCCTGGGAAGTATTCCGCTTGATAAATAAGCGCAGGTTCGCTGGCAAGAATAAAACCAGAGAAAAACACATCGGGCCAAGCATCGTTCAAATCACAAAAACTTTCCCATAAGGCCAGTACGCTGATTGGCTTTGTTTTTTCTACAATAACTTCGGCATCTTGTGGGAAGCGTTCAAAGGCTAAGGCCCAACAAAATTGAGATTTAGCTTGATCGTTTAAATAATAAAAAGCATTAGCTAAGCGAACGAGTAATTCACAGTGTTCGTAGGTTAAAGCCTCATTTAATAATTGCCGTGTTACTGTTTGCCAATCGGGAATTTGAGCGATGGCATAGCTGGTGTGTAATTTAGGCGTGCTTGCATCGTAGCTTACGTTTTCTAAGCTGCCGGCAAGCCTTTTCCAGGCTACGGCTAAATAATCCCTTGCACCACGTTGAAGTAACTTTTGCGCCAGTGGCGATACTTCGTCTTCCAGGCCAGCAAGTTCTGCTGCAATGGCCTCGGTTGGAATAGTGGTGTTTTGGGTAATATGTTGGCTGTAAATTAATAAGCTTTGGTAGCCGCCCAATTTATTGTTGTTGGGGTTTAAAGTGGTAAGTTCTTTAATCAGTGCGCTAGCAATATCAAACTGGCGGTTGGCTAGGGCGTCGCACAATTTATTTTCGGTAACTATCGCCGAGTTATCCATAAATAAATCAAGTTGCGGTACATCTTGTGCCCGCAGCCACTTTTTACAAAAAGCATCTTGCAATACGCTATCGCTATCAATGCGTAAATGTTTTTGTTGCTGGCCATCCCATGCAAAATAAGTTTGATCTTCTTCGCACAGTTTTAATTTTTTACATAATTTGTTGGCTTGGCCGCTTAGCTCAATCAGTTGTTTTTTATCGAGTTTAATAAGCGGGGTTAGTGTGGCCTGTTTGCCATAACGCCATTGTTCGTAATCGCTGTAGGCTAGATGGCCGTTTTCTAATAGCCAATCTAATAAATTAAACTGGCCATGTTGGCCTAAAAAGTTATCAACAGCGGCGATGTTTATCATAATGCGTTCTGATTTAGGTATTTGCGAGTGGCAGATGTTAATGGTTTTAGCCGCGGATGTGTAGGTTTTCTGCTGTAAGTGAATGCTTACTATTTTTTGATTTGTGTTCAAGCATTGCCATATCGGCATTTTAATGCCTTGGTATAGCCGGTTTTTAAATGCGAGCCTCCTGAAACTGTAAATCGGCAAGGTGCTTGTACAATGGTGAATGCTCAAGTAAGGCTTTATGGTTACCTTGAGCCACCAACTGCCCAGCCTCAAGCACGGCAATGGAATCGGCATGCAAGATAGTGGCAAGCCTGTGGGCGATAATAATGGTGGTTCGGTTTTTCATTAGTACTTCAAGCGCTTGTTGTACGCGGTGTTCGCTGTCGGCATCCAGTGCACTGGTGGCTTCGTCGAGTAGCAAAATTTTGGGGTCTTTTAATATGGCCCGGGCAATGGCTAGCCGCTGCTTTTGGCCGCCAGATAAACGCGTGCCTTGTTCGCCCAAGTGGCTATTGTAGCCATCGGGTAATTGCTCAATAAACTCGTGCGCATTGGCGGCTTTAGCGGCCGCAATAACTTGCCCGTCGTTGGCATCGGGTTTGCCGTAGCGAATGTTGTACCAAACGTTTTCGGTAAAAAGTGCAGGTTCTTGTGGTACTACAGCTATGTGTTGGCGCAAGGTGGCAGTATCGAGTGTGCGAATATCTGTGCCGTTTAAAGTAATGCTGCCTTGGCTTGGGTCATAAAAACGCTGCAACAATTCTAACAGCGTTGACTTGCCCGCACCGGAAGGGCCAACCAGCGCCAAGCTTTGACCCTCGAGTATGTGTAAATTTAAATTACATACAGCGGGTGTATCGGGCCGCGAGGGGTAATGGAAATTCACATTATTAAATGCCAAGAGTGGTATTTCTGATGAACCCTTGGTTAAAGGGTTATTTATGGTTTTATCTTTAACGGCATATTTACTATTTGCTAGAACGGGAATTAATGTTTTAACGCTCAGTAAATCAATAAGGCGTTCGGTAGCGCCTGTGGCCCGTTGTAATTCGCCATACACTTCTGAAATAGTCGCCACGGCAGAGCCCATCATAATAGCGTAAAATACAAAGGCGGCTAGGTCACCACCACTCATGCGGCCGGCAATCATATCGTTACCACCTACCCACAGTAAGCCGCTAATAGCACCGAACATTAGTAATATTACAATGGCAATTAGTAACGCGCGTTGGCGCACGCGTTTTTTAGCGACGGCAAAAGCGTTTTCAACTTCGCGTGCAAAAGCGCGGCTTTCGTGTGGCTCTTGGGTATAACTTTGTACCGTTTTAATATGCTGAATAATTTCGCCAGCGTAAGAGCCTACATCGGCAATAGAATCTTGGCTGGCTTTTGATAGTTTTCGCACGCGGCGGCCGTAAAGCAATATGGGCAGTAGTACCAGCGGAACGCCAACTAATACAATTAAGCTGAGTTTTAAATTCGTGAATAACAAAAGTATTAGCGCACCGATAAAGGTCAGTGCACTGCGCAGTGCCATCGAAAAAGACGAACCGATAATATTTTTCAGCAAGGCAGTATCGGTGGTTAAGCGTGACATAATTTCGCCGCTTCGATTGGTTTCAAAATAACTCGGGTGCAGCGTAATAATATGGTCAAATACTGCTTTGCGCAGGTCTGCCACTACCCGCTCGCCCAACCACGATACTAAATAAAAGCGCGTATAAGTGCCCAGCGCCATTAAAAACGCCAAGCCAATAATTATCACAACAGCATTGGCTAGCGCATCGCTAGATTGGGCCACAAAACCTTCGTCAATTAATAACCGCACACCTTGACCAATCGACAATGTAATTGCTGCGGTAAATACCAGTGCCAGCCCAGCGAAAAGTAATGTTTTGCTGTAGGGCCGCATAAACTGCCAAAGTGATAGTAGTACAGAAAGTGAATTGGCTTTAGCTGTCATAAAGGGCTCTGATATTTAATATCGATATTGATGGTTACGCATAAAGAATCATAAATATAAAATTATTATGATTGAAGTTATAAGATCAAGGAGCCTAGCTATGATGCTTACTCATCTACAAAATAACTTTAAAGGCTATTTCTCCTCAGCCCATAAACTCAACAATTCTTCCAGCTTCATCGAAAACTTAGTCCCTGTCTGCTGAGCTTGGTTATTAATTGTGTTTCCGAGTTCGGCCTTACGCGCCTGTAATGCTGCGATTTTTTCTTCGATGGTATTTTCGGCGATTAGCTTATATACAAATACGGCGTTTTTTTGCCCTATGCGGTGGGCGCGGTCGGTGGCTTGTTGTTCGGCGGCGCTGTTCCACCAAGGGTCGTAGTGTATTACGGTGTCGGCACGGGTTAAGTTTAGCCCAACGCCACCGGCTTTTAAGCTAATTAAAAATACGGGAAATTCACCGGCTTGGAACTTATCCACAAGCGCTTGTCGATTTTGCGTTTTGCCTGTGAGTAAGCCGTATTTTATCCCCAGCTGTTGTAAGTCTTCTGCCAAAATATCGAGCATACTGGTAAATTGCGAAAATATTAAAATCCCTCGGCCTTCGGCTGCAAGTTCTGTTGCCATTTCTATACAGTGTTGGCGTTTGGCGCTAGGAATGGTGGTATCACCTAGTAGGGCTGGGTCGCAACAGGCTTGGCGTAATTTTAATAATGCGCTTAAAACAAACAGCTGTTGCTCACCTTGGTTTTCCGTGCCTTCTAAACTTTGTTGTAATTCTTGCCAGGTATTACTTTTAATACTTTCGTAAAACTGCGTTTGTTGTTCGCCTAAATCAATGGTTTGTAGTATTTCAGTTTTTTCCGGTAAATCTTTAGCCACTGCTTGTTTGGTTCGGCGCAGCATAAAGGGCGATATCCGATTTAATAGCTGCTCCATTTTTTTACCGTTACCTTCTTGTTCTATCGGCTTTTGGTAATGAAATTTAAAGTCGTTAAGGCTGCCCAAGCAATTAGGCATTAAAAAATTCAACAAAGCCCACAGCTCGACAAGGTTGTTTTCAACCGGTGTGCCCGATAAACACAACTTATTATGTGCCTGCACATTTTTTATGGCGACATGCGTTTTTGTTCGCGGATTTTTAATATTTTGGGCTTCGTCCAAAATTAACCAACTAAATTCTTCTTTCTCGAAAAAAACCGCATCGTTAATAATGAGTTGATAGGACGTTAGTAGAATATGATGGGGTTGATCTTTGTAGCACATCTTGCGGCTTGTACCGTGATGAATTAAAACCTTAAGGTGCGGTGCAAATTTAGTGCATTCGTTAAACCAGTTGTGCAGCAAGCTAGTGGGCACAACTACCAGTGCAGGCTGCTGTTGTGGGTTATTGGCAAACTCTAAACTTAGGTGTGAAATCGTTTGTAGCGTTTTACCTAAGCCCATATCGTCGGCGAGTAACCCGTTAACCCGGCAGTTTTTAAGGTGCTGTACCCAACAAACACCCAGCCATTGGTAGGGCCTTAAGGTGGCGTTAACCCCGCAGTCGGCTTGCTCTACTACAGTGGGTGGCTGCTTTAATTGCCGGCTGATATCTAAAGCTTCCATATCCCCTTGCCAGTGGCTGCCTTCGGGTAGCAGGGTTTCTAACTGCTGTAGCCGTGATTGTTGGTTGGGGTGAAAGCTAAGGCTGCCGCGCCCACTTGTTAATAAGTCACCAAATTCTTCGGTGAGTGATATTAAGCGCTCCCCTGGCATTAAAATAATTCGCCCATCGCTAAGCGTTAGCTGTATATCGCCAGTACTATTAGCTAAGTTATATTGTTGAATTTGGTCCAATAAAGAAAGCAGGTTGATATTTTCTTTACTGCCATCTTCGTTTTGTACTTGCAAAAATAGGTCGACTTGCAAAAAACCACTATTGCTTTTAGTTAATTCGCTGAGCCAGCCATCGGCCTGAATGTAGTGACGTTTAAAATTATGGCTAATACGAAAGATAAAGCCGCTTTTATCCAGTACTGATTTTTCTTTAAGAAAAAACTGTTGCCAAATAACATCTTGTGTAGTGCTAAAGCCAAGCGATATTGGCTCGAAAGGCTTACAGGTTTTTATAAACTGTTTTTTAAAGGCTTTTTCTAGCTCGGGCTTGCGTCGAATAGTGAAAAGCTCATTGTTTAATACTACATAGTGTGCGGCTGGGTCTTTATCGTTAAACCAAGTGCAATAGCTTTTGCTGATATAAACAAAGTCTAAACTAATAACATCGGTATTTTTACCGCTATGGTAAATATTATCGCAATGAATACCACCACGTACTTGCGTATCTAATACAGTTGCAGATGCCAGAGTGGGAAGCGGTAATTTCAAGGTATTCCAGTGATTATTGTATTTATCTAAAAATGCTGGGGTATCGTCTGCGTTTAAGCAATAGTTTAATGGTTTTAGGGCCGTAATTATTTCGTTTTCTTGTTCTGAGGATATAGCTTGATTAGTAACACCTTCCACACTACTAATTTTAAGCGCTAATTCACATCGTGAAATATTGGCTTGTGTTGGCGTGAGGGCCAATGCAAATATTGACAGCTCATCTATACTTTGAAAAAGCTGCTTGTTCTCTAATGCTTCGGGTAATAACTGCTGCATTCCGTTTGTTAATTGCTGCCACTGCAAAACTGATGTGGCGGCTTCCTTTGGGCAAACTTTAAGTGCTTTAGCGTTCGCATGTTGTTGTAAATAAACTCGCTCTGTCGCACACAGTTGTTGCCAAAAAAAATTTAGCTTTTTACGCTGTAGTACAGGCCAACCTGAGTGAGTAGGCTCTGCTAATAAATACTCCAAAATGGATTTGTCGGCATTGTGTATAAAGGGGGGCGGTAATGTTAAGTGTTGGTTTTGCGGGGTATATGGCTTGCCCTTATTAATATTAGCTGCGGTTGTCTCTGGGTTGCTGCCAGCGCTTTCAGCTACAATTAAATGTAGCTCTAGCCGCGGTAGGGCATGTGGTTGTGGCGCATCTTGAATACGCAGCAAATAGTAAAGCTGTAGCGCGCTATCATTACTGGTCGTTGTGGTATTTTGTTGTGCGTGCAGCTGTGCCAAAAAGCTCATTGGAGAGAAACTCAGTCAAAAGTAGCGATTATACAGTGCTTACAGCTATCTCTAGAAATTAGAATGTGTGTTTTATGCTTAGTGTGGACCTAAGGTTGTGTATTTTCTTGTTCGAGTCGCGTAGGATTTCACGCTATTAGCAAAAACGGTTACTGGTTAAGACCTCGCTCGAGGGGTACCCAATACACGTAGAAGTCAATAAAAACGTTTTAAGGATTTAACTATGGAAGAAAGTAAGCATTTTATTTTTGGCTTATTTGATCTTGGAGCAGGGGCCATAATTGCTGGAATTATCGCAGCTGCGGTACTTTACTTATTGATGTTCAAAGGGTTTGAGGATTTTTCCGAAAGCATCAAGTACTGGTTGTTTTCTAATCACCGGCACTCTGGTGACGATATGTTTTCCCAGGAGTGGTGGCAAAAAACAAAAATATTTATATGGTTGGGCTTATCTGCGGCGATTGCCGTTATCGCTAATGGAGTATTGGGCTGATATTGGCAGTACTTTTCTAACTAGCACCACAGAAAATCTAAAAAATAAACCATAAGCCAAAAAGTAGAGCGCATTTTTAATCTGAGGCTGGTTGGCCTGCAACAAATGCCTCCAGCTTTTTAATCAGTTGGTTAGCGAGATTTTGCATTGCGTTATGGCTAGCCCATGCGGTGTGTGGCGTTATTATTAAGCGCGGGTTATCTAGCGCTTGCATAATGGCGGAACTTTGTGTGGGCGGTTCTTCCGGTAAAACATCAAGGCCAGCGCCGGCAAGCTTATTATTGTGTAAAGCATTCAATAATGCATTGATATCAACAATTGGGCCGCGCGCGGTGTTAATAAGTAGAGCGCTAGGTTTGATTAACGCTAGCTGCTTTTTCCCAATTAATGTTTGCGTGTGCTCGGTGAGTGGGCAGTGAATAGAAATAATATCGGATATTGCTAATAGTTCATTAAGGCTTACACAATTTACATTACCAACGGCTGTGCGCCCACTTGGACTGTAATAAATAACTTCCATAGCGAAGGCTTTCGCTATTTTGGCTGTTGCTTGCGCGATATTGCCGGTGCCTATTAAGCCTAATACCTTTCCGCGCAGGGTTGAGATGGGGGGCTGGTCGTCTAAAAAGAAACAAAACTGCTTGCTGGCTTGCCATTGGCCTTGCGCCAATGCGGCCGAATAAGCTTTTACTTGTTTGGTTAACGCGAGCATTAACATAAATGCATGTTCGGCAACATCTTGTGTGGCGTAGTCGCTAACATTGGCTACGGTAATACCGCGCTCGGCACAGGTGTTTAAATCGACGACATTCATGCCCGTGGCTGCTACAGCAATGTATTGTAATGTGGGGCATGCATCTAAAACGGCTTTGTCGATAATCACTTTATTGGTAATGGCAACATCAGCGCCTTGCAAGCGAGCTATTGTTTGTTCGCGAGTGGTTTGCGGATACTCGGCCCACTTGTGATTGAAAGCCGGTTTTGGAAATTGAACCGATGGGCCAATTGTGGCCCGATCTAGAAAGACAATGTTCATAGCTGAGTGTTTTATAGATAAATAAAGACTCTAACACAGCTGCTTATTGCTTGCTAAAAAGCAAAAGTAACCCCAGCTTTTAAACCACGCGTTTCTACTTGTACTGCAGAGTCGTAATTACCTTCTGGGCAAGATGGGTTAGGAATATCATCGTTACAAGAAGCTATGTTATCTTCGTCAAAATCTTTACGCATACGGCGCGATTGAAGTTGGTAATCACTGGTGCTGCTATTTCGGTCTGAAATATTATTCTCGTAACCGTAATAAAAAAAACCGAAATCAAATTGTAGGTGTTTAATGGGGGTCCAGTGTAATCCCGCATTAATCATCATTGAGCTTCTATCGCTTTCGAAATGCCCGCCGGTTGCGCCAGCGCTAAAAGCTAAAACGGGTGAAAACTTATACTTAACGTATGAATCTATAGATAAGCCTGTTTTGCTAACCAGTTCGATGTTTTCTTGTTGTGTCGCTGTGCTTAGGTCTAAGTCACCGTCTAAATAGCGAATACCACCACCAAGGTTAATCTCTAAATGCTCGTTATTTACAGGGCTTGCCAGTAATACAAGGCCGGCATCACGTAAGCTCACTTCTTGGTTGAGTTTTGTGGGCCCTTCCCATAGCGTATTGTTAGCAAGAACAACGTCTAGGTTGTAGCCGTTGCTGATTAAATCTTGGCTATCTGTAATTTTAAAATTATTAACCTGCCCTTGCAGTAGTAAGCGAGGGTGGAGGCGCTTTTCGGCATTTACGCTATATGCAATAGTGTGTTTATCACGAATACTGACTTGTTGATTCCTATCGTAAGAGCCAGCGCCACAGCCGAAAATGGCTATACATAGAGCGGCTAAGGCGCCTTGTTTTGCAAAGGTTTTTATCGTGTATTGCATGTCGTGAAGATTCCCTGTGATTGTTTGCGCGGTATTATGCCTATTTGTTGGTTTATGTAGACGAGTAAAAACAAAAAAACCGTACTCTTATCACTAGAATACGGTTTATTAAAGGGTGGAGCTTGAGGTGGTGTATGTCTTAGCGTTTTTCCCTAACAAGCATAATTGCCATTCTTACGTCGGCGTTCGCATTCTTTGCGTATGTTCTCACAGGCGGTAACGCGGCCAGGTGAGGTTGGGTTTTGCCTTACGCATTCATCGCGCTTACCTGCGATTTCGGCGTTATCTAAACCGGATAACTGTCCATCACCGCAAGCTGCGAGCAAGAGTAATGTGGTACTAAGCACTAAAAAACGGGTCAGCATGTTGCTCTCTCTAGGTGGGTTAGTATTTGTGTGTCTATAAAACACGTAAACCTATACCAGAGGGTAGACCAGCAACGGCGTTATCGCAAAAAGTGCTTATTCGTCTTTGTTATGCTCGATGCTTGTTCTTAAAACGCAGTGTTTATTGATCGTCTACATCATCGGTGTCCACTTGGCCGCTTAAGCGGCGGCGGATGTGGGACCAGCTCATACCAACACCTAAAACAATGGAAATAACAATTAACGCCAGCCAAGCCATAACGTTCATATTCTTCCAATCAAGCCAACCCAAATCAATAAATAACCAGACTAGGCAAGCCTGTAATAACACGGCAAGCACAATACCCACGGGGCCTAAAGAGCGTAAAGTTGCGCGAATAAACATGGCCCAGCCAATAATCAAACCAATGCCTGCAATGGCAACATACGGGGTTAATGAAGGGAAAACGGACTTTAACCAGTGAAAGTAAGAATAACCGGTAGGGTTAAATGAAACAAACACCAGCACAAATGCAAAACCAATGCGGATGAGTAAACTTGGCCATGAAAAGTTCTGCATGGTATACCTCGAATAAATTGATAGTTTGTTTTGCGGGTAGCTAGCGTTGTGTAGGCAGTGTTGCCATTGTGGATTCAATCCAAGTTTCTACTTCGCCGGTGAGATCGCGGCTAGTTTTATCGGCCGATTCTATCGCTTGGCCAATAACAAGCCTAATGGTACCGGGGTACTTCTTAAAGCTTTTGTTAGGCCAGTACAGGCCGGCATTCATTGCAATAGGGATAATCTTTGCGCCGCTATTTATGGCTATTTCGGCGCCGCTGCGGGCGTATTTACCGCGTTCGCCAGCTTCCATACGGGTGCCTTCAGGGAAGAGGATAATATTCAGCCCATCTTTTATACCTTGAATACCACCGGCTTTAACTTGGCGCAGTGCATCGCGTGGGTTGTCGCGATCTATGGCGATGGGCCGCAAGCCGCGAAGCCCCCAGCCAAAAAACGGGATATCTAAAAGCTGCTTTTTTAAAATCGTTGAGGCAGGGAAGAACAATATTTGTAGGTAGAGCGTTTCCCAAGTGCTTTGATGTTTAGATAAAACAACAATCGGCGCATCTAGCCCCTTAAGGTTTTCACGCCCGATAACCTCGTATTTAACACCACAAATCCAGCGCGCCAAGGCGATCACAAGGCGGCACCAGCTAATAATAATACGGTGGCGCGTAACCTGCGATAAGCCCCCGAGCAGGAGCGAGGCAGTGCCGTATAGCACCGTAAGTACAGTGCAAACGGCCACAAAAATTGACGTGCGGATTAACGCTAGCATGAAAAACCCTTGATGGTGCTATGAGTAAGGTTAGCGCCGAACACGCGTTAATGGCGAGTGTTCGGCTAAAAGCAACGTAGCTATTTATTTCACTACAAGCGACGAAATGTCGGCAACTTCGCCAAATAGGTTACCTAATTGCTGTAATAGCGCCAAACGGTTATTGCGCACAGCCATGTCGTCAGTCATTACCATCACGTCCTTAAAAAACGCATCGACGGGCTTTTGTAAACGCGCCAGTGTTTTTAAGGCTGTGGTGTAATCGGCCTTAGCAAATAGCGGCGCGACTTCTTCGGCCAGCTTGGCTACTTCGGCGGCTAAGGTTTTTTCGGGTTCTAATTCCAGCAACTGGGCATCCACGGTATTCGAGGGGGCGCCGTTTTTAGCCAAAATATTGGAAACACGCTTATTGGCTTCGGCCAACGCCGGGGCTTCGGGTAACTGCCGGAAGGCATCTACCGCTTTAACGCGGTTGTCGATATCCAGCGGGGTGGTTAGCCCTTTAGCACTAACAGCTTGGAATACTTCTGGTGGAATATTGGCCTCGCCAAACCACGCTTTAAAGCGCTCTAGCATGTAGTCCAGCGCTAAACCGGCAGTGGCTTCGCCTTTGGGTAGGCCGCCATCGATAGCAGCATTGTATTGGCTAGCGGCTTTTTCAAGCAGCGCTTTTAGGTCGAGGTTGTAGCCTTTTTCTACCAAAATACGTAGCACCGCAATGCTGGCACGGCGCAGGCCGAATGGGTCTTTGCTGCCCGATGGCGTTTGGCCTAAACCAAAAATACCGGCAATGGTATCGATGCGGTCGGCAAGGGCAATTAATGCACCAGAATTTGTCGTAGGCAAGGCATCGCCAGCAAATTTAGGTAAGTACTGCTCGCTTATGGCTTTGGCGACTTCGGCCGGTTCGCCATCGTTATTAGCGTAGTACTCACCGGCAATGCCCTGCAAGTCGGTAAATTCGTACACCATGCTGCTGACTAAGTCAGCTTTGCTGAGCTCACCTGCGCGCTTAGCTAGGCTGGTATCAAAGTCGAGCTGCTCGGCCATATAGGTTGCCAAGCCGGCAATGCGCTCGGTTTTATCAAACACACTGCCAAGCTTGCCTTGGAAGGTCACGGTGCGCAGTTTTTCGCGGCGTTCTGCCAGCGGGGTTTTCTTGTCTGTTTCGAAGAAGAAGGCCGCATCGGCAAGGCGAGGGCGAATCACTTTTTCGTTACCGGCAATCACTTGTGCTGGGTCTTTACTTTCGATATTGGCGATGGTGATAAAGTTGGGCATTAACTGGCCGCTAGCGTCCACCACGTGGAAGTACTTTTGGTGTTCCGCCATAGAGGAAACCAGCGCTTCGGCAGGAACTTGTAAAAACTCGGTATCAAAGCTGCCGGCTAAAGCCACAGGCCACTCGTTAAGTGCCGTTACTTCGTCTAATAGCTCGTCGCTAATAACCGCAACGCCGCCTAGCTTTTCGCCTTCGGCTTTCACTTGCTCGACAATTAAGGCTTTACGCTCTTCAAAGCTTGCCATTACATAGCCATCACGCAGACTACCGGCATAGCTTGTGGCGTGAGTGAGTGTTAACTCACGGTTGGCGTGAAAGCGGTGCCCGCGGCTGGTATTGCCCGCGTCTAAGTCCAGTATGTTGGCAGGTATCACGGTATCGTCCCACAGCATCGCTAGCCAATGCACCGGGCGAACAAACTCGGTGCGGCTAGCTCCCCAGCGCATGCGTTTACTAATGGGCAAGCCGGCTAAGGCTTTTTCGACCAATGCTGGCATTAACGAGGCTGTAGGCTCGCCACCGCTTTGGCTTGCGTGCATAAGCTTTTCTTCTTTGCCGTCCATGCCTGTTGGCAAGTTATTCACGTCGAGGCCATTCTTTTTGGCAAAAGCTTCTGCGGCTTTAGTCGGCACGCCATCTTTAAAGGCAACGCGTGTGGGCGGGCCCCAAGCGGTAATTTCTTCGAGTGGTGTGGTGGCGGGTAGGCCTTCAATCAATAAAGCTAAACGGCGCGGTGCGGCAAACGGTGTATGGCTGGTTAAAGTGATATGGGCTGCTTTAAGGCCGCTCAAAATACTTTGGGTAAACGCTTTGCTCAGGCTTTTAAGGGCAACCGGTGGTAGCTCTTCGGTGCCTAATTCAACTAAAAATGCGTGGCTCATTAGGCTTTATCCTCTGCGGCTAATTTATTGAGTACTTCTTCGCGTAGGTGCGCAGGCGCCAAGGGGAAGCCGAGTTTGGCGCGGGTATGTAAGTAAGCGTTTGCTACCTCGCGGGCCAGCGTTCTTACGCGCAAAATATAACGCTGGCGCTCCGTTACAGATATAGCTTGGCGGGCATCCAGAAGGTTAAAAGCATGTGAGGCCTTCATAACCATTTCGTAAGCGGGCAGGGGCAAGCCGGCTTCAATGAGTTTGGCCGATTGCGCTTCGCACTCATCAAAGGTGGTGAACAGGTAATCCACATTGGCGTGGTTGAAGTTGTAATCACTCATTTCCACTTCGTTTTGATGGAATACATCGCCGTAGGTTACTGGCGTGCCATCGGGGCCAATGGTCCACACTAAGTCGTAGATAGAATCGACATTTTGTAAGTACATGGCTAAGCGTTCTAGGCCATAGGTGATTTCGCCGCTCACGGGGTAGCATTCAATGCCGCCAACTTGCTGGAAGTAAGTAAACTGGGTGACTTCCATACCGTTTAACCAAACTTCCCAGCCCAAGCCCCACGCGCCTAAAGTGGGGGATTCCCAGTTATCTTCTACAAAACGAATATCGTGGACATTGGTATCGATGCCCAGCTTTTGCAAGCTGCCTAAGTACAGCTCTTGAATATTGTTTGGTGACGGCTTCAGGATGACCTGAAATTGGTAATAGTGCTGCAAGCGGTTGGGGTTTTCGCCATAGCGGCCATCTGTTGGGCGGCGGCAAGGTTGCACATAAGCGGTGTTCCAAGTTTCTGGCCCTATAGCGCGCAGGAACGTAGCGGGGTGGAAGGTGCCGGCACCTACTTCCATATCCAAAGGTTGCATTAGTGTGCAGCCTTGTTCGGCCCAGTAAGTTTGAAGGGCTAAAATCAAGCCTTGAAATGTCGCTGCGGGGTTGGCCGCGGTAGTCGAAAGAGTCACAAAGTCACCTAGCTAATGAGGTAAAAACAAAAGGCGGTGATTATAGCGACATTGTGGGGGGATTGCTTGATGGGGTGTTAATCAGCGCGCACAGCCAGAACAAAAAGCAAAGCTTGGGCGCGCAATATGAATGTGTAAACCAATATGGGGCGTTAGGCCTAAACCACCCGCACCAACTCGCTCGGTATTTTTTGCCGAATTTCTTCATGAAAAGCCGGCAATTTAGACCAGTGCAGCCCGCACTTTACATGGTGTGCGGTGTGGTAGCCCAAGTTCCAAGCGTACCAGTTGTTGATTTTGGTGGCGTCGTTGCGGGTGGCTTCGTAGGGGTTTTGGGTGTCTAGCCCGCGGTGGTGGTCCACCGTGGCATAAACCAATAAGAACAACTGAATAACCATTGGAATAACAAAAATAATCAGCGCCTTAAGCGGCGAAGCTATCACTAGTGCGGCCAAGAGTGCGCAGCATATCACTAGCCAAAAGGTAAACTTTTTGAGGATTTTAGGGTGTTGTTTGCCCACGCGAAAAATTTCGGGGTAAATCTTGAGGGTATTTACAATGGTGTATTCAGTGGCGCCCATGGTCGAGCCATCTTTGCGCTTCCAAGAGCAGGTGTCTTCATGGCCATCGAGGTAGTTCATATGGTGGCCTAGGGTATGGTGCAGCACCCAAGCCCAAGGCCCGCAGCCGGTATTAAAAAACAACGGAATCTCAAAGGCACGGTTGCACCAGCCAGCTTTGAATATGGGTAGGTGCTGGTGGTTGTGGTTAACCGCGGTAGCAGAGCCTTGCCCAACAACCATTAACAGTGCGCAAGCTGCAATAACATAGAGGTTATCAACCCAAAAGAACAATACGAGCTGCGCGGCAAAAAGTGCTAAAACCAAAAAAATGGCGGGTATGTCTTGTTTGTATCTAATCATAAAAGAAGGGTACTTATTAAGGCGATGGTAAGCCTGCATGCGTCGTGAATGAGGGTATTTCCAAGTTGTGTAACTTGAGAATAGCTAAGTCAGGCGTCAATGCCAGTGGCGATTGATTTGCTGGGGGTTAAGCGGATGTATTTTAAGTGGGGCGATTATCCCTGAACTTGTGCGTAACGCTAGCAAAATTGTTGGTTTGGGCGCCGCAGAAGCAAAATAGGTCATAAAAGGTATCTTCATTCAGCGCTTTAACTCGGCGGCTGTATTAACTCGCTACCGGAGCCACTAGGGCTTTGATATGGTAAGCGCCGATAAATTCTCCTTACCTACTTTATTTACATAGGCTTAAACCCTTATGACAAAGACACCACATTCAGCGCCTTCGCGCCGGCAGTTTATGAAACAGGCTGCCGTTGGCAGTATGGCGACCTTAGGCGCTGCGAGCAGCTTGGCTAATAGTGATCGTTATCAGCCCGGCGCTTCGCCCGTGCGTTACCCAGACCCAGATATTATTTCGTTAGACAAACGCTTTGGTTATCGCATTGGCAATGCGGCAATACAGCGTCTGCACACCGGTATGCGCTGGGCAGAAGGGCCTGCATGGAATGCGGTGGGGCGCTACGTGGTATGGAGCGATGTTGCCAGCAATGAGCAACTGCGTTTAACCACAGAAAATGATCATGTTTCGCATGCTTTTCGTTCGCCTTCTAATTTTAGCAATGGCAATACCTTCGACTTACAAGGCCGCCAACTGGTGTGTGAGCATTTAGCGCGACGCGTTGTGCGCTATGAAGCGAATGGCAGCATAACGGTGTTAGCGGCGGAATTTGATGGCAAAAGCTTTAATGCACCGAATGATATTGTGGTAAACCCGCTAGATGGCAGCGTGTGGTTTACCGACCCAGGCTATGGCAGCTTAGGGGTTTACGAAGGGACTAACGCTAATAACGGTTCGCCACAGCCCTATCAAAAAGAAGCGGTGTACCGTATTGATGATAAAACAGGTGCTGTTAGCAAAGTAACAGACGAAATTTATAAGCCCAATGGCTTATGTTTTTCAGCCGATTACAAAAAACTGTATGTCGCTGATTCTGGCGTTTCGCATTACGCCAAAGCGGCTGGTGAAATTAAGGTATGGGATGTTGATGGCGCACGCTTAAAAAATGGCCGCCGCCACACACTTACGGCCAAAGGCAAGCAAAAAGGCATTGTGGATGGTATTCGCTGCGATGTGGACGGCAATATCTGGGCGGGCGCTGGTTGGGCTGGTGAAGGTTATGATGGTGTCCATATCTTTGCGCCTGATGGCGAGCGCATTGGTCAAATCGTTTTGCCTGAAATTTGCTCGAACATTTGTTTTGGCGGCAAACACCGAAACCGACTCTTTATGACGGCAAGCCAATCGCTTTACAGCGTATTTGTAGGCGCGCAAGGCGCCCACTTTTGTTAATGGTTAGCCCATTATCTTTTGCGCAAATAGGGTATAGGTTTCGGTATTAAAAACAATATTGGAAAAGCGCGTGGCTGTTGGCAGGAAAAAGGCCGTAATAACGGTAGCACTGCCAATAAATAACGCGCTTTTCCAGTTGTCGTAATCAAAGAGCTTTAATGCGGTGCCAAAAGAGCGCTTAAGCCGGTTATTCATAAAATCGACGGCGTAGATCTCGTCCAATAACAAATGTAAAAAATAACCAAAGCCAGTAAATAAGCCCATAAACCAACAGCCGGAAGCCCTTAAGCCAAGCTGAGCAGTAATGGCTGTGACCAAAAAGGTAAAAAATAGGCCAGCCAGCACCGAGTGAAAAACGCCGCGGTGTACCGTAAAAATTTCAAAGATATTGCGCACCACAAAATGCATCGCCAAAAAAGCGACGGCACAGCCGCCCCAAACCCATAATAGCGGCCAGTGATAAACGCCAAACACAGTGGTTAATACACAGGCAATCGCACTTAACAAACCAAATAGAATAGATAAGCTATGTGAATTATCTGAGTCTATATCGGGCAAAATTCCGCCCACTGAGCCGGCCAGCCAACAAAGCACTGCCTCTGAAGGCGTAATGTGCTGCGTGCTTAAAAACAGTGTACTGAGCAAACCGCTGCCAATAGTGGAAAACTGTAAGTGGGTGTTGAAGTTAGCCATGATTTTCTCAGTAATAAATAGCAATAGGCTGTGGCGGGCCTGCTTGGATGAATACCCCCATTTTACACCGGTGTTTTGTGACCGCAAAAGCTGCGATACTCCGTGCCCTCAGTCTGATTAATACATCCAACCCAAGAGAAAATTTTATGGCGACTACAGCACTTAAAGGCACACCGGTTAATACTAATGGCGATTTACCTGCAGTAGGTTCTACTGTGCCTACTTTTACCCTAAGCAATGTTGACCTTAGTGATTTAACCTACGGTGACTTATCGGGTAAGCGCGTTATTTTTAACGTTTTCCCCAGTGTAGATACCCCCACGTGTGCGCAATCTGTTCGTACTTTTAACGAAGAAGCCGGTGCGCTGGAAAATACCGTTGTTGTTTGTGTGTCACAAGACCTTCCTTTTGCCATGGCGCGGTTTTGTGGTGCCGAAGGTTTAAGCAATGTTGTATCGGCTTCGGCGTTTCGCTCTAGCTTTGCTGAAGACTTCGGCCTAAAGCTGCTCGATAGCAAATTAGCTGGTTTAACGGCGCGTGCCATTATCGTATTGGATACAGACGGTAAGGTATTGCACACCGAATTAGTTCCAGAAATAGCAAACGAGCCTGATTACGCTGCGGCTAAAGCGGTTCTTTAAGGGCTACAGCTCGCGCTTTAGCTACTTAGCAACAGCGCATCCCCCCTTATGCCCTTCTGTATTAGAGGGGGGTTATTAAGGGGGGTGTTGATATATTCGTTACCTAGGCTCCATTTTTTTGGCAGAATGTACCTTTTGCCAATAGTGTCTTCGATATGACTTCCCCACCCTCGTTATCCGAAAAAACAGTAACTCGACTGGTAAAGGGCGTTATTGCCGTTATAGGTCGTTTACCGTTGCCGTGGGCGAGAGGTTTAGGTGCATTGGCTGGGCGGTTCTCCTTATTAACCCAGAGCCGCATGGCCGTTGCTACAGCCCAAAACATTGCCTATTGCTTGCCAGAGTTATCTGCTCAAGAACAAAAGCAGTTGGTTCACGCGAGTGTATTAGAAACAGGCCGTTTAGCACTGGAAACAGCCGTTATCTGGACGCGATCGCCTAGCTGGGTCGAGCAGCGAATAACGCAGCGCATAGGAGAGCACCTAATTAAAGAGGCGCAAGCGCGTGGTCAAGGTGTGCTTATTCTGGCGCCGCATATTGGTAATTGGGAGGTGTTAAATTATTACTTAGCCACACTGGGCCAAGTGACCAATATGTACCAAAAGCCTAATGCCATTGGCATGAATGAGGTGTTATTAGAAGTGCGCACCCGTTGCAATGCCCGCTTAGTGGCCACAGATAGAAAAGGCTTGATGACTATTTTAAAAGTCTTAAAGGAAGGTGGTATGTCAGGGATATTACCTGATCAAACCCCTAAAGATGATGCTTCTGGTTTATTCGCCCCGTTTATGGCCCATCACGCCTTTACCATGACATTGGCCAATAAACTCATTAAAAAAAGCGGCTGTAAGCCCTTGTTCGCTTATGCCAAGCGTGTAAAAGGGGGGTTTGAAATTGTTGTTGAAGAAGCCCCTGCAGATATTCACAGCGATGATGAGCAATTAGCCGTTAATGCATTAAGCGCTGGTATTGAACATTGTGTTCGATCGGTACCGGCCCAATATCAGTGGGAATATAAACGTTTTAAAAAGCGTTTATATGATCAACCCGATCCGTATCAAAAATAGCTGTGCAATATTATTTTTGATTAATTTATTGTTTGTTTAAGATTTTGAGATTGCCCCATGGAAAAATTTTTTGAAAATCTTCTTTACCGCTCGCGCTGGTTATTAGCGCCTATTTATTTTGGTCTAAGCTTGGCGGTGCTGGCGCTAGGCATAAAGTTTTTTGAAGAGGTTTTTCACCTTTTGGTACATATTTTTACCATTAAAGAAGCAGATCTCATTCTTGTGATCCTGTCTTTAATTGATATCGCCATGGTAGGTGGTTTGTTGATTATGGTAATGATGAGCGGCTACGAAAATTTTGTTAGCCGTATAGATATTAACGATGATGAAGAAAAGCTGAGCTGGCTAGGAAAAATGGACTCCTCCTCGTTAAAGGCTAAAATTGCAGCTAGTATTGTGGCTATTTCGTCCATTCATTTACTCAAAATATTTATGGGTGCTGATGCGTATGAATCAGAAGAGCTAAAGTGGTATGTCATTATGCATATGACGTTTGTTGCCTCTGCATTTTTAATGGGTTACCTGGATAAAATAGCGAAGAACGACGCGAAGCCCACCATTATTCATAGCGATAATAAGTAAGTTATGGGTTTGTTTTACTAAAACTACAAATACCTGTTGTTGTATTAAATTGCCCCCCGCGTTGCGCGCATATATCGGCTTTAGTGCTTGCAGTCGCATAGAAGATAACTGCACTCGCTAAAGCTGTAATCAGCAGTAAGGCGAGTGCAATTAATTTTCGGCGAGAATATTTCACAGTATTAATCTATATTTACAGCGCTCCAGCGTTTACCACATTATGTCATCGGGAATGACGTAATCCTTATACGGATCGTCTTCATCGGTTTGTTCTTCCGTAGTGACATTGTTCACCACAATGCATGAATCATCTCTTTGCGCTATTTTATCGGCGACCATAGCGGGAATAAGGTGGTAGCTGTTTTCTAAGTTTACAATGGTTAAAACGCCATTAATAATTTGCCGCTGCACGGTGGTAGACACCATCATTTTTTTGATTTTTCCGTTATCGGTAAAGTTGTATTCAACTTCGCCAATACCTTCGAGTTTGGCTTTGCTGTGGTTTTGAATGAGCTGCTTTATTTGCGCAGCAATGGCTTTTTGTTGGGCCTGTTCCTCGCGCTGGCGATTAAGTTCGCGGTCGCGAGCGACTTTCTCGGCTTTGGCGGCTTCTGCTGCGGCCTTTGCTTCGTCTACCTGTACCTCTTTGCTGCGGCGATCGACATTGGCTTTTTTGCGTTTGTCTTTTTTAGCTTGCTTGGCCTTTTTGGTATCGATGAGCCCAGCATTTAAAAGTTGGTCTTGTAAGGATGCCATGGTGAAACCCCGTATTGGCGTTACTATTATAAAGAGCGCTATTTTAGACGTTTAATCTTCCAGTAGGCTACAACTACGCCAGCAATTCCAATAATAGCTGCGCCCAGCAATACACCCCAATAAACCCCCACAGGCCCACCCCATTGCCCGCCGAGCGAAGCAAAAGGCATAGTGAATACGGTCGCTTTAGCAAAATTAAAGCCCGTAGCCCATGGCGCAATGCGCAGGTTATTGAATAAGGCGTTGCTCATAAAGGTCATGCCGTTAAATAAGCTGGTGATGCTTAAGCCGTAACAAAATACGCGTATTAGCACTGCGGCTTCGCCTTCTGCATTAAATGCCTGAATAATAAACTCGGTGAGTACAAACAGGGCCAAGCAAGCAACGGCACAGTAACCGAAGATAAACAACATACTGTCTTTGAGTGTTTGTAAAATTCGGTCAAAGTATTTAGCCCCTAAATTTTGCCCTGCAATAGGACCAATGGCGCCAGAAAGCGCAAAAATACCAGCAAAAGCCAGAGGCTGCAGCTTGCTAATAATGGCATTGCCGGCAACCGCACTATCACCAAATTGGGCCATTACAGCGGTGATATAAGCAACCCCTAGCGGGGTGGATAAGTTCGTTAAGACGGCGGGAAGTGCGGTTTGCGAATAATGCCTAAAATCTTCTACAAAGCCTTTCCAGTGAGGTGTATCGAGTAAACCATAGGCGATAAAAACACGCTGTAAACCATAACTCACCATAGTCAGGCGCGCACAAACGGTTGCCGTAGCAGCCCCTTCAATGCCCATATCTAAAGCAAAAATAAAGATTGGGTCCAGAACAGCATTCACAAAGCCACCCAGCAAAGTGAGATACATTGATTCTTTCGCGTGACCCAGCGCGCGAATAACGCCACTGCAGGCCATGGCGATGCCCATAAGCGGCATGCTTGGGACAATCACTGTTAGGTAGGCTTGCGCTAATTCGTGGGCTCTATCGGTAGCGCCTAACCAAAGCAGCAACCAAGGGATAGCAAAGAACACAATTAAAGCCACGATGATGCAAATGCCTAAAATTCCGGCAAAGATATGAGCAACCAATTGCTTAGTTTGCTGAATACTCCCGCTGCCAATCGATTGAGACACGAGGGCGCCGCAACCAATAGAAAGGCCAATACACAGTGACATGGTAAAAAAGAGAATAGAGCCGGCATAGCCAATAGCGGCGGCAAGCTCGATCTCGCCAAGCAAGCTCAACCAATACATATCAACCAAGTCGACCAAAAACAACGACAGCAAACCCGCTGTTGAAGTGAATGTCATCACGCTGACATGCTTGAATATTGAACCTTGGGTAAATTTGGCTTGCATTAATCGGGGTCCTTTGCCTTGCATTCGGTAAATATGATGCACGAGTCTGGCAATTAAGTATGGCAGAGGTTCCGGACCATAATTGAGAAAAAACGTTGCATAACCTAGAAAAAACTGTGCTGGCCTAATAGAACCGGGCAAACAGTGGTTTGTATAAATCGTTTTCCTATGTACGGCAATAGGCTGAACATTTGTTACACTTCACGCCTATTTTTTCGCATTCCATACAAATTATGACTTCTGTTTAGGAGAATCACATGCGCATTCTTGCTCTATTGGCTGCCCCTATTGTACTGACTGGCTGCCTAGCTACTAACCCTGTAACGGGTAATAAGGAAATTGTATTAATGCCGCTTAGCGAGCAAATTGCTACTGGCGAAAAGAGTTACATCCCGTATCAGCAGCAGCAAGGCGGGCAGTATACCGTTGACCCAGGCTTAACGCGTTATGTGGCTAGCCTCGGCCAAAGCCTCGCCAAGGTGAGCGATCAACCTGAGTTGCCTTATGAATTTGTCGTCCTTAACGACAGCACGCCAAATGCGTGGGCGCTACCTGGTGGCAAAGTCGCGATTAACCGCGGGCTAATATCAATGCTAGATGACGAAGCCCAGTTGGCGGCAGTGATCGGGCACGAAATTGTGCACGCAGCAGCGGGGCATTCTGCAGCACAAATGACGCGCCAAACATTTATAGGCATGGGCAGCGTGGCCTTGGGAGCTGTTGCGCAAAATACCCAATACGGTGATTTGATCATGATGGGCAGCCAATACGGTAGTGGCGCGTTGAATGCGCATTACGGCCGTGATGACGAATTAGAAGCCGATGAACACGGTATTAAATACATGGAGCGTTTGGGTTACGACCCTAAAGCGGCTGTTGAGTTACAGGAAAAATTCCTTGCTCTAAAAAATGGTAACGATGGCGATTTTATGAGCAACCTTTTCGCTAGCCACCCACCTTCTGGCGAGCGGGTAAATCGCAATACTGGTTATGCGGCGGGTAAAACAGGTAAACGCAACCAAGCCGCTTTTGATGCCGCCACGCGACAATTGCGCAAAGACCAAGTAGCTTACGACTTACAAGCTCAAGCTATTAAATATGCCAATAATAAAGACTTAGGCAAAGCGCTGGACATGATCGACCAAGCGATAAAAAAACAACCTAAAGAAGCATTGTTTTTTATTACCAAGGGCCAACTGTTATTGGCGCAAAAAGATCCGCAAAATGCCTATCAATTATTTACTCAAGCGGCGCAGAAAAACCCAACCTATTTTTTGCCACAATTAATGGCTGGCATAAGCGCAAAAGAAATTGGTAATAAAGCGGATGCCAAAAGATACCTTGCCTCAAGCTTACGGCTATTGCCCACTGCACAGGCAAACTACTATTTAGGCGAAATCTCTTTGCAAGAAGGTGATAAAAGCACCGCCAAAAAATATTTCAACGTTGCCGCATCTGATCAAGGAGACGTAGGCAAAGCCGCCCAAGAACAGTTGGCGCGTTTAGGCGGTGTGTAACCACTAAAACCAAGCAATAAGGGGCCGCGGCCCCTTATTGGCTAGTCAGTGCTTTTCGTACAAGGCAAGCGAAGGCTGTAATTCTTCAATCCACTGCGCAACGGTTTGTTTGACTTGTTGCTGTTGCTGCGGAGTTTTTGCGGCTTGCAGCGCGATAGTTTCTCCGGTACTTAAACAATACAGTGCCAAATCGGCAGCTTCTAACGATTGCTGTGCAGAAGAAGCATAGGGTGCACAAGCCTCTTGTAGTGCATCGAGTGCAAATTCAGTGGGTGTCTTTAGAGTGTCTTTTGCATGCACCGTTGCGCTAATAGGGAATAAGCCGAGCGGTGCGGCTAAAAGCAATGTCGCTACGGTTCCGTGAAGACATTGGGGTAATGTATATAAGTGGGTGGCTATTTGCTTCATGGTAGTCCTTTGTCCTTGTTTTTCTGTCCAAACAACTCTAATTGAGCGTGCATATATTAAGCAATGATTGGAATCGTAGGGCTGTCACAAAAAATACCTTAATGAGTGCTTAAAACCTTCTTTCACAAATAATTAATATAACTGGCGCTGTTTTGTCACACAGGTGTCACAATTTATGGGGTTTATATGACTATTGAAAATTTATTAACGCAAATTAAACAAGCACCAGACACGGTGACCTTTCAACAAACAATGGCTGCCGTTGAGCAGTATTACAGCTACACGCCAACAGCGTTTACCAATGGCGATGTGGTTAATGCAGCGGGTAGCAATGAGGGCTCGTGTAAACTTTTTTCCTTTGCCCAGCTTCAACAATTAACGCAAGCGCAAACGCTGGCCTGTTTTGGTGATTATTATCGAAAAGATGTTTTAGACAACCCCGAAGGTAGCGACCATGCGAATATTAGGAATTTTATGGTATCGGGTTGGGGGGGGATTTCTTTTGAGGCGCCAGCACTTCGTGAAAAATAGGCTTGTGCTTACTACCAGGAAAAAAGATGAACAAAATAGCGCAAATCGCTGTGGCATGGCTGGTAGCTGCGATAACAGCAGCTTGTTGTGGTTGTAAAAGCCTTGATGCGAAAAATGTAGCAGCTATGAGTAATAAAGCGACTACTGTGGCAAAGCGTATGTTATCGCCAGAAGCTAAGCCGCAAGATATATTGCTTGTACTCGCGCACCCTGACGATGAAACTTGGTTAAGTGGCACTTTGGCACGCCTAGCGCAATTGCACAGGATTAATGTGGTTTATGTAAGCTCTGGTGATGCCGGTTCAGACCGTTCTGGTCGAGAACTGTCGGGTCAAACGCTTGCGCAAGAGCGTGAAGCAGAAGTTACTGCGGCATTAAAAGTATTGTCGATTAAGGCGGCTCCTATTTTTTGGCGTTTTCCAGATACTCAGCTTGTTAGCAATAGCAGCGCTATTACCAATAAATTAGTTACAACATTAAACACACAGAACCCGCAGTTAGTGATTAGTTTTGGCAGCGATGGTGTTACTGGGCATCCAGATCATACAGCAGTAGCTACTATTACGGCCGATGCCTTTTCTCGCTGGCAGCAAAGCCAACCAATAGTAAAAAATAATCTGCGTGCTCAATTATGGCAAGTGGCTGTTTCAAAAGCCCGTGCCGAGCAAGCGAGCAATGTTGCCGCAGCCATGAAGCAGCCGTTTCGTATTGCACAACCAATCGATAATGAGCGTATAGACGTTCAGGTTGATGTTAGCGCCCACCAGCAGCAGCGCCGTGCGGCTTTTGCACAGCATAAAACGCAATTCCCGCCATCTATGCAAATGTTGTGGAATGCGTTTTTATTGGTTGATAACTATGAAGAATTTCACGTAGTGGTGCCTGATTAAACCGCATTAAGTAACAAAGCAAAAAGCACAACCTGTGGCAAAACTAGCAAAGGTAAAAATAGCGCAATTTTCCATGATCGCGTTGTGCTTTTAATCACCATTATTTCTGTGTAATCGGTAGCGACACCGGCCATTAAAAAAGCAAAGCTATTACCCGGTGCGTTTGCGCGATTAAAAATATCTGCAGCGATGGGGGTCGAGCCTTCCGAGCAAACTTCTATTACCGTTGCGGCAATTAAGGTGATGGCTAAGCCTAATAGTGTTGGGCCAAAATAGCTGCTAAAGATGTCTTCTGGCACGAAGGTTCGAATAGCGGCCGCTAATAAAACACCAACGAGCAACCAACGAATTACCATGCGCGATTCTTTAACCCCGTTCCAAAAGAAGTTGAGCGTACCTTTTAATGTCGGGTTAAATTTTTTGGCCGATGCTCTAAAGGCTGGCCATAAGACAAAATCGGCAGGTAAATCTTGGGTATTTGGGTTGCTTGGCAGCCAGCCTTTAGATACACATTGATCAAATAACCAACCGGCAACGACGGCAATAATCAGTGATAAAACAATAAATATCAGCGTCCATTGCAGGCCGATTAATGCCACCATAATCAGTGTAAGCGAAAATGAATTCCAAGGGCTGGCAATTAAAAAAGCCATCACTTGGCCCAAGCTAGCACCGCGCTCGTACAGTTTGGCCCCTACCATCAAAATGCCATGGCTGCATAAATCTAATAGCACGCCTGCGGCAGTGGCCCGCAGTAAACCGTTAAAGCCAGCATTTGTACCCATAATGGCCATAACCCATTCGCGTGGTACTTTTGCTAGCACTGCAACCATCAATACGCCAAAAGCAATGCCCCATGCCATTGTGTTAAGCAATTCAAAAACACTGTGCGCGGCATGGTGTAGCCAGGTAACCGGTAAATTAAAAAAGCTAGCAAGGTACAAGGTTAATACCAACGATAAAGAACCCCACAACAAATAATCTCGCGGGGCTTTTGTATCGCAGCAAGAGCTTTGTACTGGCGCGGGGCTGCCGCAGCAGCCGCTGGTTGGTGGTTTTTTCTCGGGTGGCGTATTAGAGCAACAGGACATTTAGCCTCGCTTAAGCCTTTATTAAACAGGTTGTCGCATAGTCACAAATTCTTCTGCGGCGGTTGGGTGAATGCCAACTGTTGCATCAAATACCGCTTTTGTTGCGCCAGCTTTTATGGCGATAGCCAAGCCTTGCATAATCTCACCGGCATCCGGCCCCACCATATGAGCGCCTAATATTTTATCGCTGTCACCGTCGACTAACAGCTTCATTAAAGTACGCTCGTCTGAGCCGCTAAGGGTGTGTTTAAGCGCGCGAAATTCACTGCGGTATTTTTGCACATTGGGGTATTTTTCACGGGCTTGTTCTTCTGTCATACCGACGGTGCCAATATTGGGTTGGCAAAAAACAGCCGTAGCAATGTTGTTGTAGTCAATTTCACACGGTTGCTGATTGTAATAATGTTTGGCTAGTGTCATGCCTTCTTCTAGCGCGACCGGCGTTAACTCCATACCACCAGTAACATCACCCACGGCGAGTATGCTGGGTATGGACGTTTGGAATTTATCGTTAACGGCAATGTGCCCGCTTTTGGCTAAATTTAGCGTGATGCCATCAGCGAATAAATTATTCAAATGCGGTTTGCGGCCAGTGGCATAAAGTACTGCATCGGTAATAAGGGTATTACCATTGTTAAGTGTTACAGCTAAGCGCCCATCGCTTTGTTTTTGTATGGCAGTAACATCTGTATTAAATTGCAGATCAACCCCTTGCTTGGCAATTTCTTGTGCGGCAAATTCACGCACTTCTTGATCGAACCCGCGCAAAAATAAATCGCCGCGGTAAAGCTGGTGAACATTAGCGCCTAAGCCGTTAAAAATGCCTGCAAACTCGACGGCAATATAACCACCACCCACAACCACAATATCGTTAGGGAAGGTGGCTAAATCAAAAATTTCGTTAGAGGAAACCACATGTTCGCGGCCGGGTAAGTCTGGCACAAAAGGCCAGCCGCCCACAGCGATAAGAATGCGCTCGCACGAGTAGCTTTTGCCGTTAACCTCAACGGTGTGATCATCAATAATTTTACCGCGTCCTTCTATGAGGGTGACATTGGCTGACCCTAAAATACTTTCGTAAATGCCGTTAAGCCGTTTGATCTCGTCTTTTTTGTTATCGCGTAGGGTGGCCCAATCGAAGCTTGGTGGTTGTGTGGACCAACCAAAACCTTTTGCGTTTTTAACTTGTTTAGAATATTCCGCCGCATACACATACAATTTTTTGGGTACACAACCGACATTCACACAGGTTCCGCCCATGTATTTATCTTCGCAAATGGCAACTTTGGCTCCGTAGCTTGCTGACATGCGTGCTGCCCGAACGCCGCCCGAGCCAGCACCAATTACGAATAAGTCGTAGTCATAAGTCATATGGGGTCCTTAAAATTTTGCTTTGAGTGTATGAATTTGAGTGTATGAGAAAAGGGGCTAATACGAAGCCCCTCGTAGCGCAGCGGTTAATATATTAAGCCTTTTTTAGGTAGCCTAGCATGGTATCCACATCGCTGACTTCAAAAGGGTCGTCTGGGCAGTTATCCATCAAGCCGGGTTCGATGAACTGGGCGCGAACCTCGCCATCCACAACATGCATGCTGTAGCGCCAAGAGCGATCGCCGAAACCTAAGTTTTCTTTTTTAACCAGCATACCCATACCACGTGTGAAGTCGCCGTTGCCGTCGGGTAGCATTTTAATGTTTTCTACACCGAGGTTTTTGCTCCATTGGAACATGGTGAAGGCATCGTTCACGCTTAAACAATAGACTTCATCAACCCCTAGCGCTTTTAGCTCGTCGTATTTGGCTTCGTAGCCTGGTAAATGGGTGCTTGAGCAGGTAGGTGTAAAGGCGCCAGGTAGTGCAACAATAATGATGCTTTTGTTAGCAAAGATATCGGCGGTGGTTACGTCCTGCCAGCGAAAGGGGTTTTCGTGTTGAATGCTAGCATCGCGAACGCGGGTTTTAAAAGTAACGTTAGGGACATTTTTCATGGTTTGGCCTCTGGGTTGTTTATTAACTTGTAGGTTTAGAATAGGCGCTTTTTTTGTATAGGTAAAATCAATTAATAATATGGGGTTGATAGTATTTTTGATGTTTTAGGGGCGCAGTTAGCGTTTACCGCTTGCGCAATGCAAAAAAAGAACACACATAGGCCCCACGCTTAATGCTTTATAAACGTTGGGAGCAATGGGGCTTTGTGCCATTGCATCGTGTTTTTATGCTGCAACCTAGCGCTTTGTCACAGTATGCGCTGTGCATGGTTCACTTTAACGGGGCATGTTAAGCGTTAGAATATAAGGTCAAAACCTCTTCGCAGCAGTGCGAAGCCAAGACAACAATAATGAATGCAGGCCCATTATGCGTAAAACCCTCCCGATAATCGCCGCCGCTGTACTCAGCGCTGCGTGTACAGGCACTACAACACCGCCAGGCGCATCTGCTGGCACTGATAGTAGTGTTGCGTTTTCGAGTGAAACCCCAAGCTCCAGCAGCGCAATGTCGTCAAGCTCGCTTGCAATGTCGAGCGCTTCTTCAAGCGCCGTGGTTTTGCCAAGCTCATCGAGTGAAATGAGTAGCTCTTCTGTTGCGGCTTCTAGCGAAGCCAACAACTGTGATGCACTTATCGAGGAAGGTGCACGTAATTACACCGGTGGTTCGCCGCTTAACTGCACAATCTGTCATGGTTCGCCAAGCGGTACTGCTACTGATGGCAATACGCCCATCAATATTATCGATGCGCCATATGAACATAAAAAAGATGGTCACAGCGAAGCAGAACTCGATGTGTTTATTGCGAAGTATATGAGTGCCTATTTGCTGGGGGCAAACTCGGTTCCACAGGAATCGGAAGCTGTTGCAGCTTATTTGTATGATGCAGCAGGTTGGGATTGGTGTGCTGATAACACGGAGTCTTCAAGCTCTTCATCCGTCGCGGTCAGCTCATCGTCTGCCCCGACAAATGATAATGCCAAGGTAGTGTATGCCATTAACGTAGGTGGTACAGCTGCGGCCACTTTCGATGGTGTAACTTATGAACCTGCGGGTCCATTAAGCCCACAAGTGGCTGGCGCAACCAACGGCACTAACACTGTTACCGCAAATATTAACGGTACAGATGAAGATGCCCTTTTCCAATCGCAGCGCTATGGTAACTTCACCTTTGAATTACCTGTAACAGCGAGCGAATACAACATTACCTTATACTTTGCAGAAGAGTATGCAGAAGCGGCTGGAACCCGCTTGATGTCTGCAGTTGCAGAAAACAAAACAATAATGAATAACGTGGACTTATTTGATACCCATGGCCGCTTACAGGCGATTACTTACTCGCTTAATGATGTAGGAGTGACTGACGGCAACCTAACCATTGAATTCACTGCTTCAGCAAACCTTGCTACGTTAAGTGGTATTTTGGTGACCAGTGTTGATGGCGCTAAAGGCGAAATTGTCGTTCCACCTAACCCTTGTGACGGTACCGATAACTTCGTTTGCTTGGACTTTGAAGATGTTCAGCAAGGTGATATTCCCAGTGGCTGGAGCTACGATGGGGTGTCGCCAGTAGTAGATACTGCTAAAGCCCGCAGCGGTTCAAAAGCGCTTAAAGCGCAGGGGATGGATTACGGCAGCTCTGGTTATATCACTTATCCCGGTATTCCAAGTAAGCATTGGGGCCGTATGTATTACCAAATGGGTGCGGATTTACAAACTACCAACTATTTGCACATTACATTGGTTGAGCTATTGCCTCTAACCTCCGGCCATGCGGCTCGCGTTGTTGATACTAACTTAGCTAATAACGATCTATCCGCAATGAAATATATCCTCAATGTCGATGCTAATGGTAATGAAGGCGGGCTTGAATCCCCAACTAAATTTAGCTACTACGACGCGGTAGATAAGTGGGTTTGTGTAGAGTGGATGGTTGATCCAGATACCCAAAAAGGTGCTTTATGGGCTGACGGTGAGTTGGCCTACAACGACGTATTGAGGCATCCAAGCCCCAATCAAATACCTTCAGGCAGCTTCGACCAGATCCGCATCGGTATGCGTACTTATAAAGGTGCTAGGAATACAGTTTGGATTGATGATGTTGTAGTTGGTCCCACTCGTATCGGTTGTGACTAAAAGATTCCTGCTGGACTAACCTAGGTTAGTCTAAGCTTGGAAAACCAAAAAGAGCCCTTAGGGCTCTTTTTTTTGGATTATTACATTTACGCCACTGGCGCTATTTCTACGATAATATTAGCGAAGATGCACGTAAACCTATAGCGATAGCAGCCTTTCTTTTTATCGCGCCTGTCCCAGTTTATTAAATTAGATTGAGCTTATAATCCACCGAGGCCAAAGTAAAAAGTCAGGGTGGTTGGGTTGCCGCTTGTCGCAGGCTGAAAGCGGATAAAGTGCTCGACGCTATTATCTGACCTAGCAGCCATTTGCGGCAAACCACGAGTGAAAGCGGATTCTATCGATAATTGATGTTCATTCATTTCGCGATCGACAATCATATCGAGTGGTGCTATCAAGCGGTAATCTTGCTGAACTTTCGGGATGAGTTGGTCGATATTACTAAGTGCTGCTGTAAAGCTTTGCTTAGTCAATTGCTTTATACGATATGTAACTTCGAAGTTATATATGGAGCAATATTTTTGCTCAAGCACAGCAATGTCGCCATTTTTGTATTCGATAGTGTGAGTGACAGTGTGCTCTAAACTTGAGGAGTCGCTACCTTTTACCTCGGGGAGCACGCTGGCATTATCGATTGAATCAATTGAGGTTATAACGGCATGCGGATAGGAGCAGTCTTTCGCTTGGGCATTTTGAACGGGTTGAGCAGAACATGCATTTATGGGCAACAATGTCAGCATTAAATACAGTGTGGCTTTATTTAGCATATTCCTCTAACCCCATCAATAAAACGAATTGGCTGTAAAATTGTGCGCTTGTTATACTCGGATATCGCTTTCCCGTTAGGCTTGATCTCAAGGTGCCAGCAGGAGTTACTTTTGCTTGTTTCGTCAATAAATTTAGTGACATAGCCTTCTTTTTGAAGTGCTTTAAAAGCGTTGGTGAATTTCTGGAGAGAAAAGTTTTTATTCACAGCTCTTGTCGAGTTTAAGCCTATATCAATCACATTCAGTTTTTCATAATCTGGCTTGGGCACGCAATGCAACGATACATGTCTATTTTGCTTGGCTAGCTCGAGAATTTTATCGGTCATCAATTCAATAATTTCATTGTCGTTTTTAGTTTTATTCTTCCGATAGACTTCTAGCACTTCGTCGCCGGCTGAGCCGTATAGATCCATTTTCCGCTGCAGGCTGATCTTGGCGTTCTTCAGAAAGGGAGTGACTGGGGTGTTCCCAATTATTCTTTATATTTCTTGACGTGCCTGCTCTGCTTTTACTGTTTTAGAGATGCCCTCTAGATAATGTTAGTCGGCGAGTCAAATAGCGGTTGTTTTAGGTGTTGAGCTCCTTATGCTTTTGTAGGGCTTTGAAGAGTGCGTGTCCTCGCTTATTAATTCAGCATTCGTTAAGTTGTGATTTGACCTAAACTACAACTTAACTCCTAAGCGTAAGCGATGAATATGGCGTAGATTTGATGCTAAAAACCAGAATCCGACACGGGCAATTCAAGCTAAAGTGATTGATTTTCTATCAATGGGCTTCCTTTGAGTAACAGCATTCCGCCATAAGCTATGCCTTGTAGTGCGCTTATGTCTTGCAGATTTAAGTTGCTCCTTAAGCTCAAATTGTTAGATACAGTGGATAGATTTTTCAATTCAGCTAAATCGATTAGCTCTGGGTGGTTATCAATATAGCAATCACGTAGTGTCAAAATATTTTCTAATCCCTTTAAACTGGCAAGGCTCTTATTGTTTTGGAGTTGAAGTTTTGATTGGATCCCTGTGAGATAACTTAATGCCGATATATCAGTAAGCGCTAGATTGTCGGTAAGCGTTAAGTTGTTTACCGAATCGAGTCCCTCCAAACCAATTAGGCTGGTTAATTTGGGGTTGTTATGAATGAGTAATTCCCCTCCAATATTTTGGAGGGTGGCCAACCCTAGCGTACTTGTGATTTGTGGATTACGTAAAATATTAAACGAAGACGTTACCGACTTAAGCTCCGTTAATCCCATAAGCGATGCGAGCACTTTATTATTTTCGATAATGATTGTTGTTGCCAGCGTTAGGCTACCCAGCCCAGTTAAGTCTTCTAATTGAGCGTTTCCGTTAATGTTAACTTTACCTGCCACAGTCGTGAGGCTACTAAAACCGTCTAGAGTTTTAAGGCTGGGATTACCTTTAATTATCAAATCACCGGATAGAGACGTTAAATATTCAAAGCCGGCTAAAGAATCCAGTTGACTGTTGTTGATTAAATTAATTGATTTTATTTTTGTAACATTGGTAAAAGCTTTAAGTGAAATGGGTACTGGGTAGTCCACTATATTAATTGTTCCGACGGATTTAAGATTTTCGAGCCCGTCTAGGCTTCTAAATCTACTTGGGGCATACGATCGAATACTGAATGACTCTCCAATTTCTTCGAGTGAGCTTAGCCATGCAAGGTTAATAATTTCTCTGTTGTAAATGAACACGCTGCCTAAAACGCTCTTTAAGTTCGATAGAAAACTCAAGCCTAAAGACTCCGAATCATAAATTGTTAAGCTTCCTGTTATTTGAGTAATGTTTTCAAGGCTTTTTAACGATTGATATTTAGCGTCATTAATACGTAATGACCCATCAATGATAGTGCAATTGGCAAGTTCTTCTTCGGCGGAGATGTTGCCGTCGGACAGAAGGCGGTAATCGCCCTTGCAAACAGATGGCGTAGTTTGCTGCGCATCGACTCGTGTTACCCAGCTAAAAGCTAAAGCAACGGTTACAAAAATAGCGAGGTAACGGCAATAAAATTGCGTTGCAAAAACGCTCTTGTCAGCTGGCTTTCTCTCCATATCACTTAACATCAAATGTTACCTCATCCAAACTAATCGGGGGGTGTTCAGCAATCACAATAGTAAATAAATGCGATGATGATATCGAAGGGGCTACCGTTAACTTGAGCTGCATGTACTCTAGTGGTCGTCGGTCTCGTGGGTTGAGTGGATTTAACAGGTCGTCAATGTTCATGCCGTAGACATCTCTCCCGACATAAAACTCGACTTTAAATAAATCATTTAACCGAGTTCCAGCAGGGTAGCGATCAGAAAAGTCAGCGTTACTCATGATGTCCAATGAGGTTAGGTCACGGTATGCCCAGCGTACATAGGGAGAGCATGCGTGCGCAGTAGCAAAAAGGCTGAGGTTTATATTCGACCACAAGTAGCCCGCGCTACTTGCCGAGCCATCTTTAGGCTCTAGCCGAAGCTCGATGATAAAGTCATGTGCCGCTATAGTCTCGCCTAATGCAATGGCTTCAATTGAATTTGGGGCTTTTGGGGCGTTGTAGATCGCAACTTTACCGATTCTTCCAGCGATATGATCCGGATCTTCAGGGCCTTTTCCACAAGGATTACCTAGGCAGCCACTTAAGCCGCAAACTGTGAAGGCTAAAAGTGCAAAAATAATAGTCGACAATCTCATTGTATTAAGGGCCCTGCTTGTTATTTATGAGGGATTTATACAGGATATTCGGTGTTTAAAGTATAAGTAAAAATACGTATTTTCAAGGTTTCTAGCTTTGATCCGTTGTAGCGCTGTGGTTGTGCCAAGTTCATCGAGTGAAATGAGTAGCTCTTCTGTTGCGGCTTCTAGCGAAGCCAACAACTGTGATGCACTTATCGAGGAAGGTGCTCGTAACTATACCGGTGGTGCAGTTCTTAAATGTACAACCTGTCATGGTTCGCCAAGCGGTACTGCTACTGATGTCAATACGCCCATCAATATTATCGATGCGCCATATGAACATAAAAAAGATGGTCACAGCGAAGCAGAACTCGATGTGTTTATTGCGAAGTATATGAGTGCCTATTTGCTGGGGGCAAACTCGGTTCAACAGGAATCGGAAGCTGTTGCAGCTTATTTGTATGATGCAGCAGGTTGGGATTGGTGTGCTGATAACACGGAGTCTTCAAGCTCTTCATCCGTCGCGGTCAGCTCATCGTCTGCCCCGACAAATGATAATGCCAAGGTAGTGTATGCCATTAACGTAGGTGGTACAGCTGCGGCCACTTTCGATGGTGTAACTTATGAACCTGCGGGTCCATTAAGCCCACAAGTGGCTGGCGCAACCAACGGCACTAACACTGTTACCGCAAATATTAACGGTACAGATGAAGATGCCCTTTTCCAATCGCAGCGCTATGGTAACTTCACCTTTGAATTACCTGTAACAGCGAGCGAATACAACATTACCTTATACTTTGCAGAAGAGTATGCAGAAGCGGCTGGAACCCGCTTGATGTCTGCAGTTGCAGAAAACAAAACAATAATGAATAACGTGGACTTATTTGATACCCATGGCCGCTTACAGGCGATTACTTACTCGCTTAATGATGTAGGAGTGACTGACGGCAACCTAACCATTGAATTCACTGCTTCAGCAAACCTTGCTACGTTAAGTGGTATTTTGGTGACCAGTGTTGATGGCGCTAAAGGCGAAATTGTCGTTCCACCTAACCCTTGTGACGGTACCGATAACTTCGTTTGCTTGGACTTTGAAGATGTTCAGCAAGGTGATATTCCCAGTGGCTGGAGCTACGATGGGGTGTCGCCAGTAGTAGATACTGCTAAAGCCCGCAGCGGTTCAAAAGCGCTTAAAGCGCAGGGGATGGATTACGGCAGCTCTGGTTATATCACTTATCCCGGTATTCCAAGTAAGCATTGGGGCCGTATGTATTACCAAATGAGTGCGGATTTACAAACTACCAACTATTTGCACATTACATTGGTTGAGCTATTGCCTCTAACCCCCGGCCATGCGGCTCGTGTTGTTGATACTAACTTAGCTAATAACGATCTATCCGCAATGAAATATATCCTCAATGTCGATGCTAATGGTAATGAAGGCGGGCTTGAATCCCCAACTAAATTTAGCTACTACGACGCGGTAGATAAGTGGGTTTGTGTAGAGTGGATGGTTGATCCAGATACCCAAAAAGGTGCTTTATGGGCTGACGGTGAGTTGGCCTACAACGACGTATTGAGGCATCCAAGCCCCAATCAAATACCTTCAGGCAGCTTCGACCAGATCAGCATCGGTTGTGAATAAATTTATACCGTAATTGCTCCCCTAGCGGAGCAATTGTTGAACAATAAAAAAAGAGCCCATTGGGCTCTTTTTTTATGCGTGCTTTTTAGTGGTTTAGCTCTGTTTGTCCGAAAGCTATTTGCCTGAGCTCTGGGGGCCTCAGGTTATCACCGCTCTAATTCGCCTAGAAAAGATAAATAAAGCCGATGCCAACTTCGGCCTCGTAGTTGCTTCGCGCGATTGGGCTATCTCGAACATCACTACTAAAATATTCAAAAAGTGCTTCGCCCTGAATCTGCCAATTCTCATTAATATAATGACGATAAGTGTAATCAATTCCCAGCGAGCGTAATCCACTGTCTAGCGTTGTCTCATCTAAGCCGGAAGCAGCCGCTTGATCTGCGTCTATACCGAAACCTTTATTAGCGTATTCGCTGTCGTGAACAACCAGAACAACATTAAGTTCAGACCCGGTGCCGTCGATCTGCTGACCAAAGCGGCGCCCCAGCCCAAACAACCCAAGGTTTCCGTCACCACCTGTCACGACACGCCCCACCAGCCAATAGCGCCAATCGGAATCGAAAGAGCGACGAACTTGCAGCACCAATTCTGCCCCTTCTTCTTGATCCCCCAAGCCATCCAACCAACCTTCGTCAGAGTCACTTTCCTTGCGCCCTTCATCGAACCCTACGAGCGCTTCAAATAACCAAGTATTTGCACGAACGCCACGCCAACCAAGTGCCTCACCGGCAAAAAAGAAAATGTTATCACCTTTGCGCCATTGCAATCCTCCAGCAGGCTGAACTTCAACCCCAAACTCGTCTGACCCTTCGTAGGCGGTTTCATACTCAACACCTAAACCTAGCCCTAGGCTCCAGCCATCCTCACCTTTTGAAAAATCGTCAACCGAGGGCAAAGGCACCATCGCGGCCTTTATGCCTTGGGCTAGTGCTGATGGCAAAAAAAATCCATTGATTAAAATGATCAATAATAGGGTGTTCAGGTTTTTCATAGCGATACCATTTTCGGTTTTCCTGTTTTCGTTAGCCGCCGCAGACTGAGCAACACGGTTTAAGCGGATATGGGTAACCTGTACGCTCAATAGTATTAAACAGATTAAACGACCACTACAGCCCTAGAATGGCCATTCCCTAAGACGCCCCCACAAGCCTACAAAATCGCCATCAACAGAAACGGTAAACACACAAAAGCCAGTGCATTGGAAACGACGACCATAGCGGCCACTTCTTGTGGATGGTGGTTGTAGCGTAACGCGAGTAGGTAGGTGATAACTGCCACCGGCATGGCCGCTTGAATAAGGACTACATTTTTGGCGAGGCCGGTTAGGCCCAATAGCTGGCAGCTAACTAGCCCAGCCAATAGGCCGCCGCCCATGCGCAAGCCGCTAAATACCACGCTGCGGTGCCACGAGTGAATTTTAAGGGTGGCGAGCGATACCCCCAGTGCTAACGTCATCAAGGGTATGGCGATGCCGCCTAACAAATCGACCGTGTTACTTGCCCAACGCGGTAAGGCCGTTTGCGTTAGCATCAGCGCCACCGATAGCGCCATCGCGTATAGCACCGGCTGCTTGAATATGGCCCCCAAGTGCCGATTTGTGCCGCCCTGTTTAGGTACCACAAGCGCCAGCCCCACGGTGAAGGTGGCTATCATCATGACCATAAACGGGCCCATGGCCAAGGCCAGCCCCGTCGGGCCGAATGCAAATAAGCATAACGGCAGGCCCATATTGCCGTTGTTAGGGAAGATAACCGGCGGTAAATAGGTAGCATAGTCCAGACGCCAAATGCGAATAATCACAGCGGCGGCCAAGCCCGTTAGTAACATGGCCAGCGCACTTGCCAGCGCCACCTCGCCAATCACCGACGGCGCTACATTGACCTTGGCCATGGCGCTAATAATCAAGCAGGGTGTACCAATATTCATCACCAAGCGCGATACAAACTCAGAGGGAAAATTGGGCTGAGTTTTACCCCAAACAAAGCCGGCACCCACGGCAATAATCAGTGGTGCAAGGATAGCTAATAGTTGACTGAGCATAGGTGTGTGAACGAGTTTATGTGAGATCTGTGGGCCAAGCGTAGGCCAGACAAATGGCACAGCGGCTAGTGGGTAGCTGTACTACGCGAGTTGAATACCATACCAGATTAGAATCGCCAATAACGGGGCGGTCCAAAACACGTTGTGCATGCTGGCGTGGCAGGCTTTGACTAGAGGCCAACAAAGCCCAGTGCCGAGCCAGTTAAAGCATAAACATAAGGTGCGTTAGAGTGACTGTCCCTTCAAGTGTTTGTTTCCTTCTTATAACAACACTTCGGACAGTTTTAAGCACCCAAATAGGCCGAAAGTAGTCATGTAGGGTCGCCAGGAAGGGAATAGAATTTTGTTATGTTATTAGGTGTCATGGATAAATTTTGAGATAATTTGGTTTCTGACATCAAACGACCCACAAGATTTACCCATGACAGACCTAGTAAACACTATTTTCAGTTTAATGCCTAGCATCAATAAGCCTCAACGTGTATTTATGACCGGCCTGCTCGCCACATTGGTTGTATTTCACGGTCGGGCGACATTCAGAAATATGAGTCGCTATAGCGATATGAGTGAGAAGCGATTCGCACGCTGGTATCGACGTGATTTTCCATTTGCGCAATTCAACACAGAGCTACTCTTGCATTCATTGGGGCGATCGCAGGAAAATATTGCAGCCATTGACGCGAGCTTCATGAACAAGTCAGGTAAAAAGACAGAGGGGCTAGGGTGGTTTTATAACGGTGCCCAAGGTGCTAGTGAACGAGGACTAGAAACGTCACTCATTAGCACAGTGAATATTAAAAGCCATACGGCTTACTCGATTGATGCGCGGCAAACCATCGATGCAGAAGGTAAAACACGCGCCGATCTTTATGCTGATCATGTTGCCGACATGGCGGATGAATTGAAGCGTTTAGAGATTCAGTATCTAGCCGCTGATTCATTTTATAGCAAGTATAAATTTGTGAACAGGATTGTGAATACAGGGCTGCACATGGTCGGCAAGCTACGAGTCGATGCAAATTTAAAATGGCTTTATCGGGGAAAGTACTCGGGCTGCGGGCGCCCCAAACAATACGACGGGAAAATCAATTTTGAAAATGATCTATCGCGCTTTCAGTACATTGGATCCTATGAAAATAGCACTGAAATATACAGCACCATCGCGTATAGCGTTTCATTGAAGCGTGAGGTACGTGTAGTGCTTCTTCGATCGTCGGGCTCAGCCGCATCGACAAGAGCGATATTGTTCTCGACAGATAAAAATTTAGACGCACTGAGATTATTATCGTATTACAGGGCTCGATTTCAAATCGAATTTTTATTCAGGGATGCTAAACAATACACCGGCTTGACACATTGCCAATCACGCCGTTCGGAGGCCATCAATAATCAGGTCAATGCGTCATTAACGGCCCTAAATCTATTAAAAATTGAGGATAGAGATAAAAAACAAACGGCTGAGAAATCGGTCATATCGATAGCGAGCTGGAAGCGACGAAAGTCCAACCAGCATCTGCTCTTAAGAGTTTTTGAGAGGTTAGGTGTAAACCTGAAATCGATTAAAGTATTTAATGCATACGAGGAGCTGAGTGATTACGGGCTTATAGCCTCATAAAACTGTCTACAGTGTTGTTATAAGGCAGTGACAGAATCTGTTTGTCACTGCCTTTCGAGTTGGTAAAATTCATTTTCTTAGCCTTATGGTTGTATGATTCGGGCATCTAAATAATGGCAAATCCAGGATATCAATTTCCTAATTACAATTACTTCGTCAGAATACTTTGAATGCCTGAAACCTTTTCTTCATCCGTTTTGGCTGGTTTGTTGTAGTCTGTTGGGTCTGGAATGGCGGCACCTCGAATTAACGCTGGGCGAGCTTCCAGTTGATCTAACCACCGTTGTAAATGCGGCAATTCATCAATAGAGACACCGGCCCAGTTATGAATGCGTGTCCAGCTCCAGTTAGCAATATCGGCTATCGAAAAATCACCCGCTAAATACTCGCTGTCTTTAAGTTGCGTATTTAACACCTCGTAAAGTCGGCGAGTTTCTTTCTGATAACGTTCAATCGCTGCCGGTATTTTTTCGGGGAAATAACGATAAAACACATTTGCCTGCCCCTGCATTGGCCCAAGTCCACCCATTTGAAACATCAACCACTGGATGACTCGCGAACGCCCCTTAGCGTCCGTTGGCAAAAGTTTTCCCGTTTTTTCTGCGAGATAAATCATAATCGCGCCGGATTCAAAGATAGCAAAACCACCTGCACTGTGATCCACAATGGCCGGTATACGGCCATTGGGATTGATGGCGATATAGCTTGGGTCTTTCTGAATGCCAGCGTTAATATCAATCGGTTTTAAGTTGTAAGGCAGTGCAAGCTCTTCAAGTGTTGCCGATGCCTTCCAGCCATTGGGCGTTGCCCAGGTATATAAATCGATGTCAGCCATGATCTTAGCTCCACTTGATCGAGCAACCCATGCTCGCGGTTTGATGTTCGGGGCCTTTTCTGGTTTGCGAAATTTGTTTCATTGCGTTGACCAGCTCTTTAGTACGATTGCTTGGATTACCCATAGCTGCATCATCAATACGGCCTCGATATTGCAGCTCCCCATATTTGTTAAAGCCAAAAAAGTCAGGGGTGCAAACAGCATTGTAAGCACGTCCTACCGATTGATCTTCATCGACTAAGTAAGGGAAAGTAAACCCTTTTTCTTTCGCATAGCGTTTCATAAAGGGTGGACTATCAATTTCAACATAGCGGTAATCATTGGACATGACGGCCAGTACATTGATACCTTGTGCCTGAAGCTCTTTGACATCATCAACAAATCGATCTGCTATAGCTTGCACATAAGGACAGTGATTACAAATAAACGCAATCAACAAGCCTTTGTCACCGAGTTGTTCAGATAGGGTGTAACTGTTGTCATCTGGGTCTTTAAGTGTGAAATCGGGTGCTTTCCACCCGAAGTCACAAATAGGTGTATTCAGTAACATGATTTCATTCCTCTTTAATTAAAATTACTGAACAATTTCCAACACGTTTTGAGCATAAGGTCGATAGACTTCTGCTACTTGTTGGGCCATAGGATCGGGATAAACAAAGAAATCCCCTGACTTAAGTGCTGCAAGAACACCGTCAGCAACCAGACTTGGTGGTGGCGCACCATCACCCATACCGGCAGAGTCAGCCATACCGGTTTTAAGTGGGCCTGCAATAACACTGATAACTTGAGTGCCTTGCTCTGTCCATGCTTCTCGTAAACCTTGTGTCACTGAATATGCAGCTGCTTTAGAGGCTGAATACCCCGTGAACGGTAAAAAGTTTTTGATGGACGCCAGTGAGTTCATTTGTACAAAAGCACCGCCACCATTATTTTTTAGAATAGGGCCAAAGGCTTGTGCAAGGTTGATAAGTGGATATACATTCCCTTCCATTTGTATTTTTAATCCTTCAAGCGCATTGTCATCCAGAGGTGAAGACAAGTGCACAACCCCTGCATTGGAAACGACCAGATTTACGTCCGTCGCAACGTCAACAGCTTTATCAATTGTTTCTTTGCGTGAAAGGTCAAATTCAACGGGTACAATACGATCTCCGTATTTTTCCTGTAGTGCTTCCAGGGATGAAAGGTTACGAACAGCCGTGTAGACCTTTTTAGCTCCAGCGTCTAACAAGCCCTCAGTGATGGCTTTGCCAACACCTCTGTTAGCGCCGGTAATCAATGCAATAATGTTGTTTGTTTCAATAGTCATTTTTCGTTCCTCTATAAAAGGGTTATCTTAAATAGTTAAGTGAATGGATAGGCTCGAACACATATTTCATCGTAAAAACAGGCGCGAGCCGAAAATATCCAAGACATCATTTGTTACTTGTCCAAACGACGATACCAGTCAGCAATAGCCCGTCCGATAGCGAAGGGTTGATCTTCCTGTACATAATGAAGGCCATGTCCGATATAGACGGTCTCGATATTCTTTGCGCGTTTCGTCCAGTAATCCGCCGCTTCCGGTGTATTCAGAGCACCTGGTGTTGCATAAAGAAATAACCAAGGCGTATTAGTGCGTTCTAACCAGGCGTTATAGTTTGTCACAATATCGTGAGTGGCTTGCGGCACTTTGCCGATAGGCATTTCATTGGGCCATTGATTAACCTGAATCCGTGATTTCTCTGTTCTGAAGGGAGCGCGATAAACATCATGGGCTTCTTTCGCTAGTGGGCGAACGATAAAACCGGGCAATGCACCTTCGACAAAATAGTTATCTTCGATAAGCAATTTACGGCCTTTCTTTGGATCCCGAACAGTACGGAAGAAATTTCCTAAATCAGCAGGCATAGCGTCATAACTTGTCGCAGGAATCAATGGCGCAATGATCGATTCCATTGTCACAATCGCTTTTACATTGCCTGGATTTTGTGCCGCGTAATGCAACCCCAACCCAGAACCCCAATCGTGAACCACCAGCGTAATATTTTTCAGCTTTAGTTTTTTAACAAAGGCTTCAAAATATCGGTAGTGATCACCAAAGGTATAATCAAGATCTGGCTGATCGGATTTTCCAAAACCGATATTGTCGGGCGCAATCAAGCGGCCTTTACCTTCCATAAACGGCATGATGTTACGCCACAAATAAGAAGAGGTCGGTTGGCCATGCAAGAAAAGAATGGGATCGCCCTTGCCGTGATCAACATAAGCTATTTTAGAACCCAGAATGTTAGTGAACTTGTGCTCATACTTAAATTCAGATGAAACTTCTAAAGGTGGTACTTTAAAACCTTCATACGGATTTGTTTCTTGAGCGTGTATTGCTGTTGTTGAAACGGCAATAGCTGCTACGGTAACTACTGATTTTTTTAAAAGTGAAAGTAACATGAGTTTGCTTCTCCTCTAGTTAATCTGCTTGGCCACAGAGCATGTTATTAATTTGAAAAATGCGTCATAGCCATGCATCGTTGAGTTAATGATTAAGCTGCGTTTTCGCTTTTTGGCGACCATGCATTCGGTGCAAAAGCGGCATCGACAGTCGTTTCCGCCACATGATTGGTGTAGTTGGACATGACTTTGAGACTTGTACCCAGAATTACTTCAAGTACATTTTGCTGTGTATAGCCCGCATCAAGAAAAGCGTTCACTTGAGCTTCTGTTGGCCAGCCTCGGCTTTCATTAATTACCGCAGCAAAGGTGCGTAGCGCTTCGAGTTTTGCATCGGCAATGGGTGTGTTGTTACGCAGTGCTTCAATCACATCGGCTTTAACGCCTGCCATTTGGGAAATAGATGTATGAGCCGCCATACAGTAAATGCAACCGTTTAATCGGTTGTTGGTCATTAAAATTATTTGACGTTCGGTTTCAGAAAGGTTGGTTTTGTCGAAAATGCCTGCGAGTGACATATAGCCCTCAAGTAAGGCGGGAGATTCGGCCATTGTTCCGAGTAGATTAGGGACAAAGCTGTACGCATTCTTGGCGTCCTGTAGATATTGCTTTGAGGCTTCAGGTGCAGATTCAATAGTATGTGTTGTGAAAGAGGTCATCAGTTGTTCTCCAAAAGTTAGCGGTTAAGTGTTTAAACCAATTGGTACAAACAGGGATCAAAAAAATGGCAGATCTCGCTGCCTTTGTTTGACTGTACCGATTGGTATAAACAAATATTAGATTGTTTATACCGATAGGTCAATACAATTTTTAAATTAAATTTTGTTTAAGATAATTATCTAATTAAATCAATGGGATAGATTTAACTAAAAGCCAATATTTGGTGGGCAAACTTATGATTTTACCCATGAAAAGCTGTAGCAGATGATGGAGCAGATACCTTTTAATGGCTCTAATGGGGGGGAATGAAGGTCATCGGTTTGAAGAGGTATCCATACCTTTTTGAATATATAGAAAGTGCAGCTTATTGAATAAGGCCGATAGCTTGCGTTTTGATCGCTGAGAGACTGTTTTGGTCGAATACACCCCTCGCAAGTACGCGAAGACCAACGAGAAGCGTTAAAAGTCCTTTAGCGTCCACTTCTGGATCGACATGTTCAGGGATAGCGCCTGTTTGAATGCCTAAAGTAATTTGTTGTTCAAAAAAAGATTCTGTGTCCTTTAGTCCTTTTTTAACTGCCTTCTCAATATCGCTATCATGATTAGGTAAATCCAAAGCGGTATTCACCAAAAAGCAGCCTTTTTTGTCTTTGTCTGTCAGACTTTGCTCTATCAACGCATCAAAAAGTTTGTTAATCGCCGATACAGGATCTTTCAATGATGCTAATTCAGCAAGGGTATCGCGACGCTGTTCACGCTCGTATTTCAACAAGCTTTGCATAAAGATTTTTTTCTTGCTGCCAAATGCATTATAGAAACTCCCTTTATTGATACCAATGGCTTTAAGTAAATCAGCAAGAGATGTGGCCTCATACCCTTTCGCCCAGAATACGTCAGTCGCACGATCTATGGCATCATCGAGATCAAAGGTTTTTTCCCAAGGCACGTTTAAATACTCCAACAGTTAATAGACAGTTAACAGTTTATACCAATTGGTACAAATGTCAATGCAATACTGTCGTGCGGTTTTAAGTCCCATTCTCGAACAGGAATTGAATGGTACGCAGGTTTTCCTTACAATAGCTGTGCCGGAATTACCCCTGGCACAACCCAGCACTCACTGCGACTGAAGTTCCCTAACATATTGCTTTAATTAGGAATACTGTGTCCGGCCCCGGGCACCACTATTTCAAACTACCCCTGTAATTTGCCATCTGATTTGGTTTCTTCGTAGCGCTTAGATTTGGACTTGACCGCAATTTGCTCCTGCAATTTTGGTATACACGCCGTCGTGGCGATAAACCGTTCAAGTGACTCGCGCATCCATGTGCTCGGCCCTGCGGGCTAGCCTTGAAAGCGGCTATCTAAATCTGCTCCAGACAGATTTTTCCGGCCCCTTCTTGGTTATAAAATAATCCCTCCGTCCCCTTTTACTCAGACAATATGTTTTTTCAGTGGCCAACGCATATTGCTTTAAACGAATGACCTCGCGGACCCGTTTCATTTACAAGTTGGCCCTGAAAAGAATAACCTTATTCGCTTCAGCCGGTTTTCACCCACGTTAAAGAACAACTTTACCTTTCTGAGTTACGAGTTTCTCTGGCGCTATGACAAGGCCGGTAAGCCTCATGTATTTAGACGAACCTCACGAAAACGGCTACAATCAGTCAAAAATGCGTTGAGTGACTTTATCAAGATGAATCGGCATAAACGAACGCCGGTACTTCTAGAGAAGCTTACTCAAAAGCTAGGGGAGGCACTACAACTATTTTGGTTTGGTGGGTAATAATGGCGATGTGTATGCGGTTTACTTTTACGTGGTGGGTAAGCTGTATAAGTGGCTGGCACTGCGTTTTCGCATCCTGCGATTGCAGTATTAGTGCATCCATGCACGTCATCGACGCAGTGGTCGCAAGAGTGTAACGTGGGCAAGACTCAAGCGTGTGACGGCCTATCGGAATTCTCCAAAACCGGTATGTAAAGCAATACCGAGGAATAGGGTATGTTGGTAAGTAGGATGAATGTTTTGCACTGCGAGAGCGAGTACGACCGAGGAGTCGGATGCGGGAAAACAGCACGTCCCGAATAATTACGGACACCCATAATACAAAAATTAGGGCTATACCTTTTTGCCTACCACAGCCAACTACCAAGCCCTAATCAAATACCAACGAGCAATTTGGATCAAATCTGTATCGGCTGTGACTAAGTTTATTGCTCTCTAGGGGGAGCAATCGTTAAACAATAAAAAGAGCCCTTTAGGCTCTTTTTATTGTGCGCAGTTTACTGGTTAAGCATCTCAAAAAAACTCCAAAAACGCCTGCCGCACGACTTCTAACGAATCACTCGGGAAGGCGGAGTTTACAAGCTTATAACGAATAGTAATGAGCAGATCATCGTGCTTAACAAAAGCAAGGAAGGGTCAGCCTTTTAGTGGACTAACCACCCCAATGACTCCAGCTGCTGCCAGGCGGCATTAACATGGGGTTGTTTCATTAACTGCTTTTTACGAGGGTTCCAGGACTGTACTTTGGCTAAGGCTTCGTCAGTATTGGTAGCATCCTCACGGGTAGCGACCCAATGCACGCTGGCGAGTAGTTCCATCCCAAAAGGCGACTGGTAGCCTTCAATCAAATCAGCGACTCTACGGGTTCGCTCAATAATTTGCGACTCAGAACTACCCAAGAAACGCTTCGCTTCGCGCAGAGCGTTTTCATCCGGTGTAATTTCGGACTCAACAACACCATCACCAACCCCGTGAATATAGTGGCCATCCATTCTATCCAGTGCATGGCGCAGGTTGTCCGCGTAGGGGCCAAACTTATGTTTAACAAACGGCAGCTGAAGGTTTTCACCGGCTTCTTGTAAAAAGTAAGCTAGCTTCTGAACCTCAATTTTAGATAGCCCATAGTTACGTGCTTGGTAGGTTTCAAGCAGTGCCAATATGGCCGCTCGTCCGGGTGTCATTTTAGGTGTTGAAGTATTCACCTCTAAATGTGTAGGGGCTGTATTGTTTTGAGGCTCAAACAGCCTAACTTCAATATCAGGCTCTTCAGCAAACGCTTGCTCAATCAGTGGTCGAACGTCCCGCCATGCCAAGCCACCGTTACCACAACCCAGCGGCGGCATGGCGATTGAACGAATGGGGTGCTCTTGTATAGCTTTAAGTAGATCTTCCAGGCCTGATTGGATGTCCTCAACCTTAGATGGGCTGCGCCAATGCCCTTTAGTGGGGAAGTTGATAATAAAACGTGGGGTGGCAAGGCTACCTAAATCATGAACAAACATGGAGCCAAGCTTCACTTGTCCAGCTTTACAGGCCGCTACATAGGCTTTGAAATTGGCAGGCCACTTCTTTTTAAACTGCAGGGCAATGCCTTTGCCCATCACACCGACACAGTTAACCGTATTGATGATGGCATCAACATCTTGTTGCTTGAGTAAATCACCACTGGTCGAAACTATCGTCATCTTTGGCCTTCATATTAATCAACAACCCGTAACAGGCGCTTCATTGTACCGCCGCTAATAAAAGATTCGAGCCCCTTTCATCATATTCGTGCTTTGGCTCTGGCTTAAAAATACCAATCAGGCATTACATCTACTGCTAGGTTGACGCCATGCTCGTTGGCCATTTGCTGCACAATGCTCGCTTTATGGTTATCTATCACCCCTAAGCGGGTAAACCAACTAACCGGAACCGAATCTTTTATAAGGAATTCTGCTTGGCGCTTCTCTCGGCGGTCCAAGTACTTGGCTGGCTCATGGCGATCATGAAAGAACTTACAGAAGCCGTCTAGAGTTGGCGGCTCAGTGAGTAGCTCCCAATCAATGGCGTTCTTTAGCTGGTGTGGGTCGGTATAGGCAACGCTATAATTTTTTGTGGCATTGCGGTCATAAAACACAAACTCCGCCCCTTTTTGTACCACCTGCCGCACTAACAGCTCGAAATACACAATGTCGGCTTGGCGATAAGGGCAGCCAGCAACTTGTTTATGGTGAATGGCACTTAACATGGGTGAGCGTGGAGCAAAGTAGAAGGGCACATAATCGTGAATACCGCCCCCAGGAGGGTCGATAACGGCTTTGCCCGCCCGTGTGCCCTGCGCTCCTGCGTGGGCAATATTGTGGTAGCCCAACCCTTTAGTGTCAGAGAGCGTTTTGCAAAGTAATGCTGATTCGCTAAAAATAGCGGCTAGATTATCTATCGCTGTTATATGAAATAAGCGAACGGGTACGGGCATAGCACACATAGCTATTATCCTAAATCATTTACAGGGTTGGCCAACAACACATTGACAGTCATCCTAGAGACCGCATCCATCATTAACAGCGGTGCTAGCGAATATCAAGCTCACAAATTTAGGGGCTAGGTGTTGCTCGTGAAAGATAGCGGTTACTGCCGATGATCGAAGCCAAAAAAACCGAAAAAGATTCCGTCTTAGACTGTAATCAAGTCTCCTCGAACTAAAAAGAGCCACTACAGGCTCTTTTTTTGTCCATTCGATATTGCAGTCTTACTTCAACAAATACTCCAAAAACGCCCCCCGCACCACCTCCAGCGGATTCTTATCCTCGCCAAGGTTTGGCCGCATAATATCGGCGATGTCGTTAATGCAGGTTGTGCCATTTACTTGCGCTACTAAATGTTCCAGCACGGGGTTGCCGTGGGTGTTGAAGGTTTGGTTTGTGGGGATGGGTAGGTGGGGTAATACAATCCATGCCGGTGGGTTTATATCGGCATAGGTGGGCGGGAATTCGCTAGGGGCTACGGCGGCAAAGGTCCAAATTTGCTCGATGCGTTTTTCTTCGGAAAGTGGTGTATCTAAATACGGGCTTTGCACTTTATTTTGGTAAATTACCTCAAAGCCGGCCACTTCTAGCAACTCGATTATTTCCTCGTGGCTGTAGCGGTGCATGTCGGTAATGTCTGGCCCGTATAACAGTGGCCCGGTGTTTATCCACACCCCGCCGGGTTTTAGGTATTTTTGTACTTGGCCAATTAAATCGCGCACCTCGCGGCCATTCACATCCATAAACCAAGGGGTGATGAGGGTATCGAAGCTGTGTTGTTTAAGCGGTGGCCGCCACGCGTTGCCGGCTACGGCGTACCAAGTATCCATGTTGGTATAGCTGGGGGCATTCATCGGCCAGACTTTGGTGAGTGGTATGCCCAGCTGCGGCCCGGGGTGAATTTCGGGCAGTTGCCAGGGTTTTTGTTGCGCAACCAAGCGGTGGGCGCAGCTAATAAGTACGGGGTTGGTATCCAGCGCTATGGTATGGCTGGGTTTAAGGTGGTGATGGATGTCCGCACTTAAGCGGCCAGCGCCGGCGCCAATTACCCAGGTATCGCCTAAGGGTTTATCTATGGCTTTATGGGCGGCGCTTATACGCTCTAGCTCGCGGGCATTCTCGCTTTCGGCTTGGTGTTGCGCGCCGTCCCAAGCCCAGTCGCGCAGCAGTAATTCAAAGTATTGCAGCATGCGCGAAGGGTCGTAATTGGCAAACTCGGGGTGCACGGTTTTATTCAGCCCCATATCGTTGAGCAATACATCCATGGCTTCAACAATGCTGTTATTAACGGCATCCATATTGTGAATGCGCTTAACGCTGCTGGGTAGCATATCGCTAAGGTTGCGCTGGCGGTTGCGCTCTAGGTTATTTTGGCCGCTTTTTATGGCGAGTGCATACAGGCTTTCCCATAGCTGCTGCTGGGCAAGGCCTACGTCAAACCAGCAGGGCATGCCCTGTAAATCAAAAAATTGCTGCCCGCAAGCTGTGCAGTTTTGTTGCTCTGGGGTAAAGCCGTTATTGGTATCGGCTTGGCAGGTGGGGCAGGCAAGTAGGTGGTGTGGTGGCTGGCGGAGCATGGCTTAAGGGACCTATCAATCAAAAAGGGCACAAAGTTGTGGTGGGGCAAAAGGTAAAGGCATTGCCCCCGAAAGGCAAACCCGCAAGCACAGGCTTGTGCGCCGCGCGCGGATTTTCGTGATGCAGTTTGTCGCCACGCTCGACGGTGAATTGGCTGTAGTCAGCTAAGCTTATAAAAGCCAGCTAACACTCATGCTACAAATGTATGCATATTCTTATCCTACATATCCGCCACTTGTGCGCGCGGCTTTGTCTCCGGCGGCTTAACGCATGGCTGGGGGCTTTAGCCTGCGCGTTGGTGGTATTACCTGTGCCCAGCTACGCCATTTTTGAGGGCTACCCCGAAACCAATATACGCTTTGACACAATCTCCATGGAAGAGCTTGAATTTCAAGGCGACCGCATTGGTATTATTCAGAGCATTACCCAAGGTGCGCAAGGCTATATGTGGTTTGGGGGCAGCAACGGTCTTGCGCGTTACGACGGTCGCAATTTTCGGATATTTCAACGGCAAGAAAACACGCTATTTGCGCTGGCCAGTAACGAAGTCACACGTTTGCTGGTGGATCACAATAATCAATTGTGGGTAGCGACACGGCACGGGCTATTTGTGTACGAACAGCAAAGGGAGGGCTTTAGCCGTTTTAACCCGCCGAATGCGCCGGCATGGGTTAAAAATATGAGCATTACCTCTGTTGCGCTAGACCCGAATAACCGCTTGTACATAGGCACCGAACAAGGCGTTGTTGCGATATCGGCAGACAGGCAAACCTTGCAGTTATTCACGTCGCGCAATGCTGACGAAAAACCGGCTACTAACCGTGTTCAGTCGCTGCTTTACGACCAAGGTCGCCTATTAGTTGGCACATTAAGCGATGGTCTTTATAGGCTGGACTCACAACAAGGCGATTATGCGCCTTATCCCGTGCCCGCGGCTCATGCCCAAGCACTAAGTAGTGCTGGTGTATTCGATATGCTGCGCGACCAGCAAGGGCGGCTTTGGTTGGCCTCTATGGTGCGCCCGCCTATTCGGTTAGATCCAGACGGTAGTGTGCATTTTCTTAACCATGCTCAAAACCCAAAATATTCTGCAGGGCTTAGGTCTGTTTGGCGGTTATTCGAGCGCCGCAATGGTGAAATTTGGCTGTCTAGCGATAACGCAGGTATTGCCATTTTTGATGAACCAAGCCAGCGGTTTGTTTTTCATCGGCACGACCCTTATGCCGCCCACAGTATTTCCTCGAATCAAGTGCGCAGCTTTTACGAAGATAACCAAGGCGACATTTGGCTGGGTACTTTTAACTCTGAAATAAATCATTTAAACCGCGCCAAAAGTAATTTTATTACTTTGAAGTACCAGCCCAATAAAAGCAGCCTAAGCCACAATGGCACATTGGCGTTAGCGGCCAGCCAAAAAGGTGGGCTGTGGGTGGGCACTGAAAAAGGGCTAAATTATTTTGAGCCCAAAAGCCAACAATTTACGGTTTATACCACAGAGAATACGCAAGGCCGGTTGGTATCCGATACTGTTCTTTCGGTTGTAGAAGACAGTAAAGGCACCCTTTGGTTGGGCACGACTCAGGGCGGCATTATTACGTTTGATTCGCAATCAAAAAGCTTTAGCAATAAAACCATTCAAGAAAAGTCCATACGTGCTACTGGTATTAATTTTATTTGGAACATACTGCTAGACGAAGATAACCTGTGGGCAGGCACCCTATTTGAGGGCCTGTTTAAATTAGACCGCAACGGCAAAGTATTAGAGCATTACCAAAGTGATGATAAAAACCCAGCGACCTTACCGTCTAATTACATTTATAGAACACTCGATGATGGCTTAGGTAATTTGTGGTTGGGTACAATGGATGGCTTATCTATTTTAAATAAACGCCAAAAAACATTAAAGCATGTTGCACTACCCGATAAACCACCAAATAACAATACCGCGTACAACATTACCAGCTTATTTATGGATAGCTTGTTGCGCGTATGGGTAGGGGTGCAAGGCGAGGGGATTTATGTGTTCCATCGCGATGGTTCGTTTATTACTTTAATTAACACCGCCTCTGGCCTGCAATCGGCTGTGGCGAGTAGTTTTGTTGAAGATACAGAAGGCCAAATATGGGCGGGCACTCAAAACGGCATTGCACGTATAAATCCACAGACTTTTCAGGTAACCATGTTCCAAAAACAGCATGGTGTAGCGAATAATAACCACAACCGCAATGCAAGCTTAATCACCCCACAAGGGTATATTTATATTGGCAGCTCTGGTGGTATAACGGTATTTAACCCAAAGCGCTTTGCTCCTGCGGCAAAGCCCAGCCCCGTTATTGTTCAAAGCTTGCAGGTAAACAATATAGCGGTACACCCCAGCCCACAAAACGCGCTATTGCGGCAAAGCATTAGCCAAACTAAGCAGCTTACGCTAAACCACCAGCACACAACGTTTAGTTTTGGCGTTGCGCATTTAAATATGCGCACAGCTAAATTTAGCCAGTTTAGTTATTACCTTGAAGGGTTAGAAGATAATTGGGGGGCTGCTACGCGCAGTGCTCGTGCGGTGTATACCAATATTCCTGCTGGGCGTTATATTTTTAGGTTAAAAGCGGTGGATGAACACGGGCTAGCCAGCGCTAATGAAATTGCCCTGCCTGTGCATATTTTACCTGCGCCATGGCGAACGTGGTGGGCGTATAGCATTTACGGTTTGGTGTTATTAGCCTTGTTGGCCATGTTGTATAAACATAAACAAAAACAGTTAGAGCTAACCCAAGAACGGGCGTTAAATACGGAGCTTAGAAAAGTCGCCAAGCTTAAAAATACATTTCTTGCTAACACTTCACACGAGCTTCGCACGCCGTTAAATGGTGTGCTGGGGTTGGCAGAGCAGCTGGTGGATTATGGCGAACGCCAGCAAGACAATACCGTACTGCATAGTGCTAAGAATATACAAAGCAGTGGCAAACGTTTGTTAAACACTATTAACGATGTTTTGGATTTTTCTAAACTCGAAGCGCAAAGCTTAACGCTGCAGCGCCAGCCTTTAAATATACTGCAGGTGACAAGCGAAGTATTATTGCTATTGCCCATTCCTAAGCATATTCAAATTCTTAATCAGCTTAACCCCTGCTCGCCAAATATTTATGCCGATGCCAATCGGCTTCGGCAAATTTTGTTAAATATTGTTGGCAACGCCATTAAATACACGCAAGAAGGTCGCATTACGTTTAAAAATAGTTTTGATCAGCACACAATGACACTTGAGGTACAAGACACCGGCCTAGGTATTGATGCCGATATTATCGAGCGCGTTTTTGATGGCCTTAATCACAAAAGCTACAACCATGGTGAAGAGCAAGGTGGCATAGGTTTAGGATTATCGATTACCAAACAACTGATCGAGCTGCACGGCGGCCAGATAAATGTGCATTCAAATAAGGGTGAAGGTACGCGAGTGCGCTTTACCCTGCCAATAACTCGCGATAAAACCACAACAGGCGTTGCCAGTGTAGCCCAGCCTGCCGATAAGCCGAGTGCTGTTATATCGCCACCTATTGAAGCGGCATCGCATACAAAACCACTGATTTTGATTGTCGATGATGAAGCCATTAATCGCATGGTATTAATCGGCATGCTTAAAGCTGAATACGATGTTATTGAAGCTGAAACCGGCAAAGCTGCTTTGGAGCAGTTGCGCGCCAACCCAGAGGTTGTATTGGTATTGATGGATATCATGATGCCTGAAATGAACGGCTTTGAAGCCTGTGCAGCACTGCGCCGGAATTTTAACGAGCAGCAACTGCCAGTGATTTTTGTAACTGCCCGTGAGGTAGAAACGGATAAAACTACCGCACAAAAGATGGGCGGTAATGGGTTTTTGTCGAAGCCAGTTAATCGTAAAACGCTATTATCTGAAATTAAGCCTTACATCTCGAATTAGCTAACGGGCCCATCCTCCTTATCCGCTCTTGCTTTAACCGCTCCTGCTTTATCCGTTCAGAACGTCCCTAAAGCGCTCTAATTATTTGTGAATACCACACAAACCGTTGGGTAATATTTCACTGCGCCTATTGTGTTTATCGCTAACACTAGATTGTGGCACAACCAAGTGCCGGCAGCTTAAATGGGAGGCAAGCATGAAACGCTTTTTAATCATAATAATCGGTACTGCGGTATCGATGATCAGCAATTTAGGGTGCGAAATTAATCGTACTGTAAGCGAAGACGATACGCCGTTTTCAGGTGCAACGGTGTATGAATTGTATATTTCACAAAACGATACCGATAAAGCTTTTAATATCGTTTTTGTACCTGATACTTCCTATGGCGATTTATCGGTTACGGCTAACCGGCAAGCCTTTGTTGATGATATGACCGATGTTATCGAAAACGCTTACTGGCAAAACCAAGCGTATTTTAATGGTTTGTTTCACCTTAATTATTATTACATGACAGAAACTGGCAGTGTTACAGCGCGGGCGCCCGATGCCGAGGGTAATTTCCGTTGCCCAACCGTGGTGTGGCCAAATCAAGTGAATACCGATGCCGCCTTTGCCGATCAGCGGGTATTAATGCACCGCAATGAATTACGCGATTGTGGCGGTGGTGGCAGAGCAACTGCCGAGCCAACCAGCTTCCGCACGATTGTTCACGAAACCGGCCACGGTTTATTTGGTTTACCGGACGAATACTGCTGCGATAGCTCTTATTCAGAAGTGCGGCCGGTACTGTATGCAAGCCAAGCGGCGTGTAATAACGATGCTAATAATGCCGGTTGGCGCAACTGCGTGTCTTTTACGTCTTCGCGTAATGGTTCTGTTTGGTGGCGCTCGCAAGGCAGCATTAACAGTAATTTAATTATGCTTAACGGAGGCAATGAAGTCTGGGAATCTGGCCCGGCTGATTGGGTCGTGATGGATAACGCCTACCAAGCACTCGGCGCACCCAGAGTTTCAGCGCCAGCGACTTTTGCTCCAGGCCGTTGGAGCTACACTGTTCCACCAGCCCCTTAGGAGAACGATGATGAAAAATATAATTGTATTGGCCAGTTTAATATTTATCGCTACGGGGGTGTTGGCCCAGGTCACGCATAACAATGGTGTTAGCACTCCGCCAGAAATTGTAGTGAACACAACCCCTAAACCCGCGGCACCAGCCAAAAGTTATCAAAAAGTGGCTGCGCTCACTATTGTTTTTGAATTTGATAAAGGCAAAGTTCAGGACGCAAGACTCTTAAAATCTAAACGGATCAGCTCGGCAGCGCCTAAAGTCTTTGTTAGGCAGGGTGGCGATTGGGAGGTTGTTTTAACTGGTGCAAAAGAACATCGCTTTTATGTTAACAACCCAGGCTATAGCGAAGCCGAACCTCACCGCAGTTCCAATAATCGTTACCAATGGGTGGCGGAAACAGGCCGTATCGAATGGCCGCTCATAATTCCATTGTATAAAGATGGCAAAGCGATAGACGTTAATCGGGTAATTATTAGGGACAGACAGTCTGGCGAGCGGATATTTGAAGCTAGGATTTAGGGCGTCTCTAAAAATGCACTTTTTCCGCGATAGCCGCGTCAGCTCCGTCCTCGAGTCCTCATTTACACTACGTAAACTGCGGCTCTCCGGGCGGTGCTTCCTTGCTCTCACAAAAAAATTACTATTTTTAGAGATGCCCTTTAGTGTATTGGGCGTCTTTAAAAATCATTATTTTTAAAGAGGCCCTTTAACCTAAAAACCGCGGTGAGAGTCAAAAGATGCGTCAAGGGGCTGTGTAGGCTTGATGGTGCAACTGCGGTTTATCCGGTTAACTCACCTGCGCATTCCAAGGCAAACTCAATTCATAAGTAATGCCATTTTCAGACTTTCCGTTAAAACCTCTTTGGGAGCTAAAATACAACTTACTGCCATCGGGGCTGAAGGCGGGGCCGGTAATTTCGGAAGCTTTTTGGTTGTGCAGTGTAATTAATGGAACGGCGCCGCCGTTGGGTGTAAGAGCGGCGATTTGCATGTTGCCGCCATCTTCGGCGACAAGTAGCTGACCATTTTGGCTGACTTCAATATTATCGACGCCGGTTAATACTGGGCTTAAAAAATGTGAAGCATCATAGACGACACCTAGCGAATAATTATCTAAGGCCAGCGACCATACGCGGTTATCGATTTTGGTGGTAAAAAATACTGAGCCATTGTGGTAAACAATACCTTCACCGCCACGAAAGCGAGCCGCTTGTTTTATTTGGTAGCGTACCGGCAGTTTTTTTGCTGAAGGGTCGGGGATAGCTTGCCAGGTTAAGGTGAGTGCTTTGTTTTTGATAACGCCCACTTCTAAAGTGCCTTGGCTTAAATCGCCCGGCTTTTTAGGGGTAAAGCGGTAAAGGCAACCGTCGGGTTTATCTTCGGTTAAAAAGACGTGACCGGTTGTAGGGTCCATAGCAGCGGCTTCGTGATTAAAACTCCCCAGCGCTGGCAGTGCGCGGGCTGGCTTTTGGCCTAACGGGTCACACTCGTACACAAGGCCTGTGTCCGTTTCTTCGCAGCTTAGCCAGGTATTCCATAAGCTTACGCCACCGGCACAATTGCGAGTCGTATTTTGTAAAATACTGTAGGCATCGACTATGTCGGCTTTTTGATTAAAGCGAATGGCGCCGCAGCCACCGGTGTTATTTGGCATTTCACTATTAGAAACATAAATCCAACCGCCGTCTGGGGTGCTAAAGCAAGCGCCGCCATCGGGCGCGCCGTGCCATAAATAATTAGATTTAGCGGCAGGCTGCTGGCTAGATTTAGCAACAATTCTTAAGGTGGTGCCTTTGGGTAAAGTGGCTTGATGGGCTTCGTCTAGCCACGTGTCGTCCAAGTTGGGTACAGCAGGTTTTGTTGTGGTGGCACGGCTAAGGCTTGGAGCTGTTGCCATTGCGACCATCGCGTGGCTGAGTACTTTTCTTCGCGTTGTCATAATTGCGTGCCTTAAACTATTTCAATAAAGGTGCGATTTCGCTCCAAGGGATAACCTTGAAGTTTTGTGGTTCCTCGGGCATGCGATTGTGGCCGTCTTGTACCACTAAAAAGCCTTCGCTCCAAGGGCCGCCCAAATTTGCCGATGTTACGTCTAAGCCATCGGTTTCGGAGGCGCCATCAATACCCAGTGCTGCATTAATACCCACCCGCAATACAGTGCGTATGGTATACGGGGCTTGGCTATCCATTACAATATAACTATCGTTGCCTTGGCTGGATATAACCAACAAAGGGCGATTACGAGTTTTGTCGTTATACAAGGCTAAACCTTCTACATCGTCTTTCAAGGTGTCGCCAACGGGCAAAATCATTTCGCGTTTGACCGAGCCTTCAGGGTTCGCGGATAAGCGCCAAACCCCAACGTCTTCTTCGCCAATAAAGAGCTGTTGGTTGGCGTCGTCGGCCACGCAGCCTTCGGGTTGTGTGGCTAGTTCAAAGCGTCGCACTTCTTTACCTGCGAGTTGAATATTCCCCGCTTTTTCAGATACCGCAATGTGGTATTGAATCACCAAGCCGTCTTTACCATTAGCAAAAGCGTAAAGCTCATGGGTATTGGGTTGGTAAAGGCACAGGCCGTAAATTTCGGCAATGGGCGTGGCCACGTCGCTGTGGAATGCCACCTGCCCATTATTGTTAATGGTAAACAAACTAATGCTGTTGTGATCGCGATGGCTGGCGGCAGCAATGCTAATTTTTTTACCGCTGTTGCCAACTGTTACATGGCTGCGCAGGTCCACGTTATTGAGCCTGCCTATCGGCAGCGATTGGACCTGTTCGCCGGCCAGTGTGTATACCTGCAAACCGGCTTTTTTATTTGTGCCTAAAATGAGCGACTGCGAAGGTTTGCTTGGGTGAATCCAAATGGCGGGGTCATCGGCGGCATCGCCGTGGTGCGCAACCGGAGCGGTTTCAGCTTGCGGGTAAACTATGGGTAACGCTGTTGGGTTGAGTGATGTGGCCTTGCTTTGGTTGCTGTACGGTGTAGTAAAAGGCAGGCTGCTTTGAATCCAAGTGCTTTGTAACCAAGTACTTTGGAACCAAGCGCCGGCATCGTCATCGCGCACCAGCGCGGTAATGTGGTTATCGGCCAGCTGTAAATGAAGTTGTTTTGGGTCGCTGATGTTGCCGAGTGAAAACTTATGGCGGAGTGCCCAGCCTTCGTTTACGGGTTGGTAAATTTGCAGCGCTGCAGCGTCTGGGTCGAGGATAGCAACGCCGCCAGCAATAACAGCCATATTCCCTGCGCTTTGCGCCAGTGCGCCAAAAGGGGCAACAAGGGCGACGGGTTGGCGGCGGGTTTGTGCTTCGGCTTTGGCGGGGTAAGCCCATAGCCCTACAGTTTCTTCATTCACAAACAGTGTACTGCTGGCATCATCGGCTTGGCAGTACTCTGCTTCCGGTGGCATGGGAATAGCCCGAATACGCTGGGCTTTATTTAAAAGTGTACCGCCCGTAGCGACCAGCCATTGTTCACCATAGCCATCTTCACCCACGACAAAAACAAAGCTGTTACCTTCGTTTTGATACAAGCAAGCACCGGCTAGGGCAAAGTCGCGTTTGGGCAGCGAGATGGGTTGGCTAAAGTTGGTATCGCTATTTGTAAAAACGCTAAGTACCACTTTCTGCGTTGTCGTATCAACGCCTGATACCAACCATTGTTCGGTGCTGTTGGGTAGCAAACGCTGGTCTAAGCTATCAAAAGTACCGGCCAAGGTGGCAACAACTTGGTTTTTGTGTGTAAGCACTTGCATACCATTTTGGCTGTGACTTACCAGCTTAAAACGGTTTTCACCGTTACTCGCTAAGGCGTGGTAAGCCAAAATAGCGGTTTGTTGATTGGCCACAATATGTGCTGGCTGCCAAGCGACTGCAGTGGTTTTTGGGGCCTGCCCATGGGGTATTTGGGTAGTGGCTTGTGGGCCAGTTGGCTGCTGCGAACAAGCGGCTAACGCCAAAGTGATCACTAAGAAAAAGTGGCTAAAAAGAGAGTTGTGCAATTTCATAATGGAGGTATTCGGTCAGCTAAAAGAAGCGAGTGTTACCACTCGCATAGTGTTCGTGCTGCATCGTTATTGATGTCAAAACAGTTCATGTCAAAACGGCAGCGCAGCCTTAATTAACGAGCAGTAAAGGTAATGCCCAGCTTGTAAGTTGGGCCATACTCTTCGTACTGCGCGTTAAAGGGCTTGTTCCCGGTGTAAACATAATAGGCTTCATCAGTCATATTCTTAGCTTCTACGCTTAGGCGTAACTGCGGGGTGATGTAATAGTGAGCACCCAAATCCAAAAAGGTTTGCGAATCTAAATATAAATCGAAAGGTGCGCCATCTAAGACGGCGACTTCTTGTAGGTAGCTAGATTTGTGATTGGCCGTTAAGCGAATGCTAAAGGTTTCGTTTTCCCACCCAAGCAATGCATTTCCGATCATATCGGCTTGGTAGGGCAAGTCGATCTCGCGGGTTTCGTTGCCATTGTTTATCTCGGTGCTAGAGCGGCTGCTGGTAAAGTTAATGCCCATTAGCAGGTTATCCCATGGCGCGGGCAAGTCGACCAGTTGCTGTGACCAAGCTAATTCAAAACCGTATAAATCGGCACTATCGCCATTCACATAGGTGATGGCTTCGCTGTATTCGGTCCAGGGGGATTGGCTCGAAACATCGGTTTCGTAAACGAAGTTATCGATTTGTTTGTAAAACACAAAAGCAGACAAGATACCGGCTCGGCCTAAAAAGTGTTCAATACCAAAATCGATATTTGATGACTCCAGTGCTTCTAGCTCTGGGTTACCAAACTCAGCTTCGTTGTCGTCAACAGCAAAGCCAGGCATTAATTGGTCAAAGGTTGGCCGGACGACTGTATTGGTCCAAGCTGCGCGAAATTGTGTGTTTTCACCGGCTTTGTAACGTACGTGAATAGAGGGCAACAAGTGATCGTAGTCGGTATCTATGTTGCGTGGTGAATAGGCGTCATCCTCCCATTGAGTGCCTTGTGCGTTAAGCTCGGTAGCTTCGTAGCGTACGCCGTAAATGATTCGCCACTGGTCTTTATCCATGGTATTCATGATGTACGCTGCGGCCAGGTCTTCTTGAATAACGAAGTCTTCAATGCGCGACTCCTCTTCGTCATAAAAGTCGTCGGCGCTCATTCCGGCAATTATTTGCTTCAAGCCTAAGCTTTCTATGCTGGGGCCATAGCGGCCTAAGCTGTAGTCCACGTCTGGGCCTTGGTGGTAGCTTAATAAGCGTTGCTCTGCCTCGATGCCATTACTTTCAAAATCATCATATTTCCATACCGTAGTATCGTTATCTTTTTCGCGAGTACTGTATTTGCCACCGAATTTAACGCTGGAATCCCAACCGCTAAGGTCGTATTGGCGTGCGGCATTTAGCTTAAAGCTAGAGTTGTTATCACTGGTGTACTGTTCGGCCCATTCAACTTCGTCTAACTCAAATTGGTTGGCGTTATAAAATGCTTCGTCGGCTTGGGCAACGGGTAGGCGGGTAGTGTTAAAACCGGTATTGCCAAAGCTATCGGAGCCTTCAAAGCCAGCACCAGCAATATGGCCTGGTGTATCTTCTGATGATTTGCTCAAACCCAATTGCGCGTCAAGAGTCCATTTACCGCGCTTCCAGTCGCCACCGATAACGTACGATTGAATTTTTTGTGTTTCTTTGCGCTCCTTTAATTCGCGCCAGCCTTCAGCGGGGCCGGTTTGGTTAACGGCTAGCGGGTCTTCAAACTCTAAACCGGCGGCATTGCGGGTTTCGGTATCGGAAAATTCGCTGTACAGGCTACGCAAATAAACGCTGCTGTTTTCGCTCCATTTATAGTCGAGGTTTAGGCCAAGGCCTAAGCGTTCGCGGTTGATTTGGTAGTCGCGTTGTTCGAGTTCTTCAAGTTGATCACCGTCCCAAGCACCACCGGTTTCAATATTGTCAGAGCCAAAATCGCGGTCTTGCCAGCTTATGGCTGCTGCAATGGCAAAGGTATCTTTTTGGCTGCCACCAAAGCGATTGCTGTAGGCGCCCGAAACTTTAGGGCTGGTTTTTTCGACGTTTGAATCGTAGCCGCCCTCGACCTTGGCGGTGAAAAAGCTATCCTGGTGGTCAAAGCCCGATAAGCTTTCAACCTCAATATTGCCACCGAGTGAGTTGGCGTCCATATCGGGGGTGGCGGCCTTAACGACAGACAGTGTTTGGACCAATTCCGAAGGTACAACATCCAGTGCGACCGCTCGGCTGCCGGCATTGGGGGATGGAATAATTGCCCCGTTGATGCTGACGCTGTTTAAGTCTGGCCCCAAGCCGCGCACGCTAACAAACCGGCCCTCGCCTTGGTCGCGCTCGATGGTAACGCCGGGTAATCGTTGCATGGCTTCAGCAACGTTATCGTCAGGCAATTGGGCAACGGCATCGGCACTGATAACGCTTTTTATGGCATCCGCTTGGCGCTGCTTTTGAATGGCGTTATCCATGCTGGCGCCTTGGCCAATTACTAAGGTTTGCTCTAAAAGCGGCGCTTTGTTCGTTGCGTTAGCGGTATGGTCTGTATCGGCAAATACACTGGTACCTGAAAAGCTCGCCAGCCCAGTGGTGGCTACCGCCAAGCTTTTGAAAAAACGTTTTTGGCTAAATTGCAGTAGTGTTTTGCGGTAAATCGTCATGTTGGTTTCCGGTTTGGCATTGGGAGAAGGCAGCATTCATCGCTGCGAATGCCGGCGATGCTAAAAAGCTAAAGTGACGATTCGGTGACAGTTTTTTTATTGCCGCGGTTGGTGTGGTGTTTTTGCCCGTTTGCAGCGGCGGGGTGATCTGATTTGTTATCTGGCCATGGCGGTAGGTTGGTTAACGCCTCGGTATTTCGCGGGTAATGGCGTACCGGCGTCAATAAACGGGGCTAAACATCAATATTTCCTGCAATTGGTGTGAGCTAATTTGTTGGCGGTTTTGTCATTAAAAAGTCATTAAACTTTGATCTCCTTACGCGATTCCCCCATCGATCACAAACTTATGCCTAATTTTTTCCGACTCCATTTATTGCCGATTTTTTTGCTGGTTAGCACGGCTTGCGGGCTATTGGTGGCCTATGCCATGGCGGGTGAATTCAAGCCGTTGGGGCAGTGGTCGGCGGCGGATGTTGTGGGTGAAGGTGGTAGTTGTGTGCTGGCATTTGTATGGCTGTGTTTAATGCTCAAGAGTCGGCCAGCTGGCCGAGTGACGCAGCTATTAACCACTGGCCTTGGGCTTATGTTTTTAGCGTGGTGGGCCGATTGCCTAGATGAATTTATAGCATTGCCCGACGCTTTTTATTGGGATCACTGGCTGGAGTCGGCGCCGATGGTAATTGGTGTGTTGGTCTTAACCTATGGTTTGTACCACTGGCACCATGAGCAATTGGCAATTAGCGCGCAGCTGCAAAAACGCGAACGTTTGTTTCGCGAGCACTTAGCGTTTGATCATTTAACCCCGTTAGCCGGCGCGCGTTATTTAAAAAAGCAGTTGGCAATTTGCTTAAAGCAGAGCCAACAAAAGGGCGATGCGTTATCGCTTATAGCGTTCGACCTGAATGGTTTTGATGCTATTAATCAGTGTTATGGCCACAGTGAAGGCGATGCGGTATTGCAGGCAGTAAGCCAGCTTGTATTGCTGAATTTACGCCAGCAAGATTTATTGTGCCGTTTAGCTGGTGATCGCTTTGTAATATTGCTACCGAGTACTAGCGAAAAACAAGCGCAAATAATGGCCGCAGAACTTACAGAATCCATAGAGTGCTTTGCTTATAAAACCCAAAACGTTGGCGAGCGGTTGTATTTAAAGGCCGCAACGGCGGTTGTAAAAGCTGGCGACGAGGATCAACAACAGCTTTTACAACGATTAAATATTGCTTTGACCAATAGCAAACAGCCAATCGCATTGCGAGCCTAGTAATGAGTACTTGGCTAGAGCGGGATATAAAATTTATAGCTGCTAGTGGGCAGCCAAGTGTGTTGGTGGATGTATGTTTACAGCGCGGTATTGATTCGCACCGTTTATTAAATGGTACGGGCTTGTTTTTGGAGCACGTGCTTAGTGATTCGGTATTAATGAATGCTGAGCAGTATTTAAAACTTATTCAAAATGCCTGTGTACTGCTCAATAGTGATGACACACCTTTTTTATTGGGCCAGCGCTGGTTACCGGGTGCGCAAGGCGGCGCGAGCTTAGCATTAAAATTGGCGAATAATCTACAGCAAGCGTTAGAAGCCTTTATTGTTGGCAAGGCAGTATTATCCCCGGTGATTACGCCGCATTTAGTGGTTGATGAACATCACGGTTACCTTTATTGGCAAGACAGTTTTGGTGCGGCTGCCAACTACCCTTTTTTATTAGTGGCTAGCATGGTGTCTATCGTCGCTTTTAGCCGAAGGCAAGCGAATCAGCAATTACCGTGGAAATTTTATTTTCGTCATGATGCGCCCGAATTTTTAGAGCAGTACTGGGTGCATTTGGGGCTGGAAGTACACTTTAATCAGCCCTTTGATGTAATGTGTATTCCGCGGCAGTGGTTAGTGCAGTGTTGGCAGCAATCAACAGTATCGGCCCAGCAAGTTGCATTAGCCCAAACGCAACAGCAGTTGCAAAAATTGCCCGCGCAGCAAGCGTTACTGGAAGAGGTTCGACATTTTATTCTGAGTAATGTCGAAGGGCACCCAAACTTAGATGCATTGGCAGCTGCGTTAAATTTTAGCCCTGCCACCTTAAAGCGAAAACTAAAAAAGCACGGCAGCCATTACCAGCAACAATTAGATAGCGCTCGTTTACAGCACGCGCTCTATTTATTAACCAAGCAAAAACTAAGTTGTGAACAGGTAGCGAATAGATTGTGCTTTCACGATACGGCGAGCTTTAGGCGATCCTTTAAACGTTGGGCCGGCGCCAACCCCAACCAGTTATTACACAAGTTGACGGCGGCTTTGTGGGCTTAATGGTTGGCGGGCTGAATGACAGCGCGCTTAAAAAAAACCTATTAATTATTGATTGCGCACCAAATAAACTCAAAATACAGATTCGATTTTGCGCGGCACGGTAATGCCCGTGGCGCGAGTCCTATAACCGAAACTTAATACTTTTGTCAAAACAACCACTCACAAGCTACATATTTTAGCGACCATATATGTCCTGAATTATTTTTGGCGTAATATTGGGTAATATTTTATTTTTTGCGGATGGGATAGGCTTGGGGTGCTTTGCGTCAGCCTGATCGGTGCCGGTAGTAACCCCTGGGGCTCGCTGTGAATACCTCCTTGTAAGCTCTGCACAAACCTCCTGTTTGTGACGGCCCCAGAGGTTACTACCGGCACCCGCTTCTGGGTGTTTAGTTATTACCTGTAAGGCAGTGTCGGTAAATGTCTAGATATAGACACGAGTTTGATGTTGGGAGATGGCTATATATAGCCATTTAGGTATAGTTGTAGACATAAAGGTCTATATGTAGGCATATTCCTATATGTGACCATGACGCAGAATATAATGTTAGCTGCTCGGAGTAGTGTCAATGAATTATGAAGATTTAACGCAAGAGGAATTCGATGTATTTGTTACAGGTGAGTTAACGCATCGTGCACTTGCACTGGAAGATCAGGTCAATGCAATTATTTCTGAGTACTTTATTGGAAATATGAATTCTAAAGAAGATGATTTTAGAAGGCTGATACTTGATCGTGACGGCCTTACCTCACAAGATAAAATCGAAATTGTTAGAGCCATGATTCCTATTTTTGGACAATCAGCCAAGGATTCTAATTTAAAAAAAATATTAAACGAAGTTGAGAAATTTAAGTCCCTGCGAAATGCTATGGCTCATGGCCAGTGTAGAACTGACAAGGCTGACCCGCTACGCCTCAAATTAAGAATGGTGACTCGGTCAGGGAAAGAAAAAATTTTTGACATAACGCCAGATTCACACAGGAACACAATAGCTGAGGTAGATGAATTAATTAAAAGGCTAACAGAGGCTAGAGATTGTGTTTGTGACTATTAATTCAGCTAACAAGCGTAATCAGGCCGACATTTATTCCGGTACTTTTTTTGTGGCGAAAAGACTGCCACAAAAAAAGCACCTCCATAAATTTGCCTGTTACGGGCGTTATACGTTTTGAGTATCCCGAAATTTTCAGTACATTAACTTCCAAAGGAACAGTTATGAAGGAAAAGGAATCTAAAAACCATGCTAATCCTTTGGGTCTGGATGCTAAAAGAGAAAAAGCCGGAAGTGAGACCTTTAGGAAATATAATTACCAATACCATTGGGCATTCTGCAGAATGCTTGATGAACATAGTGAAGGTAATGAATATGCGATTTTTGTTGAAGAGCACGAGGATGTGACACTAGCGAATAGTTTAGATGGTGAATCTGCGTTATTTGAGTTTAATCAAATTAAAGAAATCTCATCTAAATCAACAGTTAGTTCGCTTTCAAAAGACAAGAAAGATTCAGTATCTCCATTGAAAAAGCTTGCAAATAGCGTATGCAACAAACAGTTCTCAGGCAGAATATCAAGTGTTAATTTTGTTTCAACTGGCGGCTTTAGTTTTGACTTTCATAAGAATGGCTTCTCACTAGAAGTTATAGAAGTTGGCTTACTAACAGAGGACGAAAAAGCCAAGATTCTTGAGAGCATTTCTGAGATCGATAAAGAAAAAATTCTAGAAAATAAATTGGCTTTTATTATTCCTAGTCTTCCTGAGAAAGGGTTTGATCTTGTTGTTGAAGGGAAGATCAGTCAACTGATAAATAAACACAGCCCTGGCTGCACTTATAATTCGAGTTCTATATATGACTGCATAATACGCGACTTACAAAGAAAAGGGGAAAATAGCTTTGATTATTTAGAGTGGGAAACATCTTTAAAGAAAAAGGCAGTTACAAGTCGCCAGTTAGATAAAATAATAAGCCAACACATAAAAATAAAGCCTGATGAAAACCTTACTACAGAGCTCTTAGATATATTAAAAACCGAATATAGTTTGAGCTCGCTAAAACGGCGAAAAATAGTAAGTGCTTTTAATCGATATTATACAGCTAAACTTAGCAGTCGTGATGCCGAACTACATAAAGTATCTTCGATTATGAAAAAAATAATTGAAAGTAGTTTTGATGATTTCTCAACTGCCAAAGAGTTAGAAGAATATGTGTTAAATAAAGAGAAGGACCTGTTGGAAAGTTACTTCCCAATTAGAGAAGATTTCTCAGGTGCTTTTTTATATGAGCTAATCTCATGAAATTAAATAATGAAATCTATACATACAAAAGGCTTATCAGGAATCTAAGGAACAAGTCACATGAGAACCTTGAAGTTCAAAAAACTAACAATAATAAGCAATCTAGAAAAGAAAGCCAAACAATTAGAGTTCTCAGACAGATACAATCTGATTCTAGCCGACGATGAAAATAGCGTAGGTAAATCATCTGTAGTAAAAAGTCTCTTTTGGTGTTTTGGGTGTGACCCAAGATTTGATGACAAGTGGAATGGGTTATGCTGCAAGACCATTGTCGAATTTGAAGTTGATGGTAAGCCATATTGGATTGCAAGAGATGACAAACGATTTTTTATCTCGGAAGATGGAAAGAGCTATCAAAGCTATGTAGGCGTATCAGGTGACTTCTCGAAAAGAATTTCAGAAATTGTAAATTTTAATGCCCTACTGCCAGTGAGAAACAACGACGAGGTGATCATTCCTCCTCCAGCATTTTACTTTTTACCATTTTACATAGATCAGAAACAAAGCTGGTCAAATGCATGGGTGTCATTTGATAAGCTTGGGCAGTTTGCAGACTGGAAAAAGCATATAATTCAGTACCATTCAGGAATGATAAAAAAAGACTTTTTTGATCTAACTGAAAATATCTATGAGAAAAAAAGAGAGAAGGCAATAGTCAAAAACAAAATAGATGAATATGAAACAGCAATATCTATAGTTAGCGATTTCGTTCCTAGCATTGAAACTACTGTAAGTTTAGAAGAGTTTGATGAAATAGAGGAGGAGTTAAAATACAAAATCCTTGACTTGCATAACAAGCAGGAACTGGTTTTCGAGGAGTTCGCAGAACTAAGAGCAGATAAAGCCCACATCCAAAGTCAGCTTGCTATTGCAAATGAAGCTGTGAGTGAGTTGGAAAGGGATTATGAATTTGCAGAAGAAAATGATGATGAAATCGAATGCCCGACCTGTGGCGTTATTCATGACAACACACTAGTTAACAGGTTTTCTCTGCTAAAAGACAAAGAACAAGCTGAACAAGTAGCTATGCGACTTTCAAAGTCGTTAAAAAAGTCCGAACAAGCCGTCATAAGCAAAGAAAAAGAATTAAAGGATGTAAGAGATAAGATAGAAGCATTGAATGATAAGTATTATAAAAATGATGAATCTGACAAGCCAATAACGTTTAAAAACATTCTTGACTCCGTCGCCGCTCATTCAGTGACACACAAAGTAAATATCAGCAAAAACATAAAGCTTGAGCAGTTCTATTCTTTGGAGACTGATGAGAAAAAGTTTGGAAAAGAAAGAAACGATGCTGCTAAAGAACACAGAAAAGTAGTTAAGGAAAAATTTCTTGAGCTTTTCCCTAGTTATATAGCCAAGCTCAAAGCATTTGGTGTAAACACTTCTAATATAAAATCTCCAGAAACTTATGCAAAAGTTGCAAAAAGCGGAGGTGCTGCGGAAAGTACAAGAGCTATGTTGGCTTACTACTTAAGCCTATACAATCTTATAAGTTTGTATAGTGAAGAGGTTCTAAGTCCTCTAGTCATTGATACACCAAATCAACATGAACAAGCTGCTGACCACTACGAGAGCATAGTCTCGCTAATAGTAAACAACACACCAAAAGCTTCACAGATATTTCTATGTGGCATGGACTCAGAAAAGCTCTCTAAAATGAAACAGTTTGGAAAGGTGCATTTTCTAGAGAAAGAGCATGCACTGCTAGAAACAACAGACTATCCAAAGCTGAATGAAGCTTACAGCTATATCTTTGAATAGTCAGAGGAAAAATGGCTCAACCAAAAGATAGGACATCCAAAACCCGATAAACGGTAATGCAAAAACCTCGGTGATTGGCTATACCTAAATGACTAGGTAGTGTTTATCACTGAGGTTTTTTATGACTCAAGCGCGTAGAAGATAAAAGATAGGACATCCAAAACCCGATAAACGGTAATGCAAAAAACTCGGTGATTGGCTATACCTAAATGACTAAGTAGTGTTTATCACTGAGGTTTTTTTATGACCCAAGCGCGTAGAACATTGATCTCTTTAGATCAGACCAGCTGGTTCCATATTTGCTCACGTTGTATTAAACGCTCATTTCTCATGGGTGAAGATAAAAAAAAAGATAGGACATCCAAAACCCGATAAACGGTAATGCAAAAAACTCGGTGATTGGCTATACCTAAATGACTAGGTAGTGTTTATCACTGAGGTTTTTTATGACTCAAGCGCGTAGAACATTGATCTCTTTAGATCAAACCAACTGGTTCCATATTTGCTCACGCTGTATTAAACGTTCATTTCTCATGGGCGAAGATAAATACAGCGGTAAAAACTATGAGCATCGTCGCGAATGGATATCGGACAAACTTGCTGAACTTGGGGACAAAAAAGATAGGACATCCAAAACCCGATAAACGGTAATGCAAAAAACTCGGTGATTGGCTATACCTAAATGACTAGGTAGTGTTTATCACTAAGGTTTTTTATGACTCAAGCGCGTAGAACATTGATCTCTTTAGACCAAACCAGCTGGTTCCATATTTGCTCACGTTGTATTAAACGCTCATTTCTCATGGGCGAAGATAAATACAGCGGTAAAAACTATGAGCATCGTCGTGAATGGATATCGGATAAACTTGCTGAACTTGGGGATATATTTGCGCTAGACATCGCAGCATACGCGGTATTGTCAAATCACTATCATTTGGTACTGCATATTGATGCGGAAAAAGCAGCAGGGTGGAGTGATAAAACGGTTATTCGACGTTGGATGATGTTATTCAAAGGGAATGAATTAGCCCTTAAAGTGTTAAAAAATCAGTCTATTAATGAAGCGGAGCAATATCTTGTCGATGACCTTGTTGCTGAGTGGCGTAAACGTTTGAGTAGCATTAGCTGGTTTATGCGTTGTTTAAATGAACATATCGCACGACTCGCAAACGCGGAAGATAAATGCACTGGCCGTTTTTGGGAGGGCCGCTTTAAAAGCCAGGCTTTACTCGACGAGCAGGCGATTATTACCTGCATGACGTATGTTGATTTAAATCCTGTGCGCGCCGGCATGGCGGAGCTGCCAGAAACCAGTGATTTTACGGCTATTCAGCAGCGCATTCAGTCTTTGAATAAACCCGCTAAAAAAGCTAAAGATAAAAAGTCCATTAGGCTGGCCAATTTCTGTAAACCACCTAAAAATAATCACCTTGCCACTGCCGATTCTGTAGACCAAGGGCGGCGCTCTACAGGTGTTATTCCCTTTTACTGGCGCGATTATCTTGAACTCATCGACTGGACGGGGCGAGCTATTCTGCCCAATAAGAATGGCGCCATCGCACTTGCATCGCCTAAAATATTACAGCGTCTAGAAATTGGCGTGGATGACTGGCTAGAAAATATGCCCCGTATTGAAACCGATTTTCACCACTGTATTGGCCGCTGTGATTCCATAAAACCCTGTGCAGAAAAGCTTGATCAATGCTGGGTTAAAGGATTAGGCGCCGCTCGGCGATTGTTTGGTTGTTAGATACCACTTCATTGAACTGATGACACAGCCCTCATTAATGTTGGTGGGCTTGTATTTGATGTCTAATAGGCATCACCCCATGCAAAACCTTCTCTTTTTCGAAAAAAATTGTATTATTACTTAATCGTGATATCTACAGTTTGAGGCCTTTCGTCGGTGGGCATTACACTTTAAACAAATTAGTTTTGGATGTCCTGTAAATAGCTCTGTAAATAGCTGTTTCTCTTTGATGAATAGGGCTCAGTTTTCGTCGGCCAAGCTACGCTGCTCTGTTATCTAAAGCGTGAATAGTATTGCAACAGAAAATCAGATATCAAACAACCTAACGTCATTGATTGAGAGGAACAACATCGTTTCGCACAGCGAATACGGATGGAATTTTTATACGCAAAAAATAGGAACGGATCTTAATGGAGAATAGATGACTCAATTAGAGAAGATTCGCTTGCAGCGCTTGTTAAACAAATCACTAGGTTGGCCTAACAAGTGCGACGCAGACGCTCGTATCCACCCCGCGGCCCCACTTTAGCGGCCACCGCTTGGACATTAGCGGTAGAATAAACCACTACAAGCACGCGTCATATCATTTATAGGCTGAAGGGCAGAGACTTGAATTCATCTGAATATCGTTACCAGATACTGGAAAACTGGTTGCTGCAAGGCATCAGAGAACAGCGCTGGGGGCTGGGGGAGAAGCTTCCTTCGATTCGCGAGCTGTGCAAGCAACAAAACGTCTCCAAGGCAACGGTATTGCACGCGCTGTCGCGGTTAGAGGCTCAGGGTTTAGTGGAGGCCAAATCCAAGGCGGGCTACTTCGTTCGCCTTCAGCCAACGGCAGTCAAGCGCCCCCAGTCTCGTGCGCGTATCGAAGCCCCACGGCTAGCAAACATTAGCGATTTATTACTGGACATCATGAAGCGCAGTGCGGCTTTTGATCTATTACCGCAAAAGCCAACCGGCGAAGTGCCAGCGGGTGTGATGGCGTTAAACCGCGCCATTGGGCGCTCTCTTAGGCGCCAAAAAGGCAGCGGCTATCAATATTATGATGAACCCGCAGGCGATGCGGGGCTGCGAGAGCAGCTGGCGCAACACAATATTAAAAGAGGCTGGAGCGTATCGCCTGAACAGCTGTGCATCATTTCGGGCTGCCAGCACGCGCTGTTTCTCGCGCTTATGGCCTGCTGCAAGCCAGGCGAAGTGGTTGCGGTTGAATCCCCGGGGTTTTATGGCGTATTGCAATTGCTTGAGCAATTAAATTTACAAGTCGTCGAGGTTCCAAGCTCCGATTTAACCGGTATGGATATCGATGCACTGGGAGAGGTGCTCAAGCGCTGGCCGGTTCGCGCCTGTGTCGTGTCGCCCTCATTCGCAACGCCCAGCGGCGCGCTTATGCCGTTGAGTGCTCGGCAACGATTTCTGCAATTGGCCGACGAGTATGACTTAGCGATCGTTGAAGACGACATTTATGCAGATACTGCACTGGAGCGAGTGCCAGACCCGCTAAAAGCATTGGATACTAATAACCGGGTCATCCTCTGTAGTTCTTTCTCGAAGAGCCTGACCCGCGATCTGCGATTGGGTTGGATTTCGGGGGCGCGCTGGCACGAGAAAATTTTGCATTTAAAACTGGTGAGCCAATTGGCGACCAGTCGATTTTTGCAGCAGGGCGTTGCAGATTTTATGGCGGACGGTAGTTTTACAACGCATTTACGCCGCCAGCGCAGTTATCTTCGAGCCAATCGCGATTACCTTATCGCATCGCTGCAGGCATGGCCCGGCGACGTGCGAGTCAGCACCCCTCAGGGCGGGCTTGCGGTTTGGGTCGAGCTGCCTGAAGGCGTCGATACCCAAGCAAAATACACTCGCGCCTTAGCCGATGACATTATTATTACGCCCGGGCCGCTATTTTCAATTTCGGGGCAATTTCGTAATTGCCTGCGGATTAGTTATGCCCACCCGTGGACCGAGGATCGAGCAAAAGCGCTGGCTTGTCTCTCGCAATTACTCCTTGATGCAAGCTAATTAGTGCTCATCCAGAAACGCAGGTTTCAGGACAAGCACTCATTATTACACTCTCTCGGTAATCTGTGCCTATCGAATTTCATTTTTTTGCGCCTGCTCTGGACGGCATAATTTCGTTACCGTAATGGCTGATATTTAGCCATGTAGAGGTGACAGTCGGTGTATAACTACGATAACTTTGATCGAGCATTGGTTCAGGCTCGCGTTGCGCAATTTCGCGATCAGGTCGCAAGAAGACTCAGTGGTGAATTGTCCGAAGAGGAGTTTTTACCACTCAGGCTGCAAAATGGTGTTTACCTTCAGCGCCACGCCTACATGCTCCGGGTCGCCATACCTTACGGTACACTTTCAAGCCATCAGCTGCGCACACTCGCTCAGGTGGCCGATACTTACGATCGGGGCTATGGCCATTTCACCACCCGGCAAAATATTCAATTTAACTGGATTGATCTTAACCAAGTGCCAGACATATTAGCGCTGTTGGCTGAGAGCGATATGCATGCCATTCAGACCTCAGGCAACTGTGTTCGCAATATTACCACCGAGGCGTTTGCCGGCGTTGCAGATGACGAAATTATTGACCCTCGGCCGCTTGCGGAAATCATGCGGCAGTGGTCTACCAACCATCCAGAATTTTTGTTTTTACCGCGCAAATTCAAAATTGCCATTTCGTCATCAACCTCAGATCGTGCCGCCGTTCGCGTGCACGATATTGGCTTGTATCTGTACCGTGGCCACGACGGCGCGATGCTGTTGCGGGTTATGACCGGCGGTGGCTTAGGGCGTACGCCTATATTAAATGAAGTCATTCGAGAAGCGCTGCCCTGGCAGCATCTACTCACCTACGTTGAGGCGATACTCCGCGTTTATAATCGCTATGGCAGGCGAGATAATAAATATAAATCGAGAATTAAAATCCTAGTACGAGCGCTGGGCGTTGAGGCATTCGCTAAAGAAGTCGAAGCCGAATGGGAGAAAATTCGTGATAGTGCCGCAGAGCTCACCGAGCAAGAATACACGCGGGTCAGTGCTGATTTTAATCATGGCCGCTATCAGCACCTCGACGCACTCGATTTAGAGTACGGCGCTTGGATGGCTCGGGATGCGGACTTTGCTAACTGGGTAAAAACTAATACCCAAAGTCACAAGGTGCCAGGCTATGCCGCCGTCGTTTTGTCATTAAAGCCAGGCCCCGATACGCCACCTGGGGATGTCACCGGCGAGCAAATGCGAGCACTTGCAAATTTGGCCGATGAATATGGCTTCTCGGAAATTCGCGTTGCGCATGAACAGAACCTTGTATTGCCGGATATTCCTAAACGAAAACTGTACCTGCTTTGGCAAGCGCTCAAGGGTTTGAACCTAGCGACAGCGAATATTGGTTTACTTTCCGATGTCATTGCTTGCCCCGGCGGGGATTATTGCTCACTGGCCAATACGCGCTCGCTACCTCTCGCTAGCGCTATTCAACAGCGCTTCGCTGATTTAGATTTTTTACATGATATCGGCTCGCTCAGTGTGAATATATCGGGCTGTATGAATGCCTGCGGGCACCATCATATCGGTAATATCGGCATACTCGGTGTTAGCAAAAACGATGAAGAGTTTTTTCAGATCACGATTGGCGGTTCACAAGGTGCGGACAGTTCTTTGGGTAAAGTGATCGGGCCTGCGTTTCGCGCGCAAGAGGTGCCGGGAGCTATTGATCGGCTAATACAAACTTATCTCGATTACCGCGACAATGACGAGCTGTTTATTCATACGATCAGGCGTATCGGTTTAACGCCATTTAAAGACCGTGTTTACCAAACGCGAGGGGGCAATTAATGGACAATACAATTAGCATTATTAATGGCGCAGCCCATTACGACCCAAATGATCATTGGCAGCTCGTCTTAGATGACGAGGTTATTCCCGAAGGCATTAACGCTGTGGTCAGCTGGGTGCGATGGCAGCAGTGCGCATCCGATAGAGCGCGTGCGAAAAACTATTATGGCGTCGTGCTCGCGCCCGATGACGACCCCGCTATCTTGGTCAATGAGTTGGCTAAAATCCCGCTGATAGCGCTGCAGTTTCCAAGCTTTCGCGATGGCCGGGCGTACAGCCAAGCGACCGTGCTAAGAACCCGCTACCATTTTCAAGGCGACTTGCGCGCCGTGGGTGATGTTTTGCGCGACCAGCTTTCTTTGATGCGACATTGTGGCTTTTCCTCCTTTAAGGTTAGGGAAGACAAGCCCGTCTGTGATGCGCTAAAAGGGCTCGAGGTATTTGATAAAATCTATGCGCGCTCTGTAACCCACCCTCAACCTAGATTTCGTCGCAGCGCCACGGGCGACAACTAAACCGTTAAAATCTATTTCCCCTTTCATGCGATAGAGGTACGCAACGTCAATGTTCCGTACCTTTTTATTGGCGACACTTGTTGACCTTAAGGTGATACACCAACACTTGTCTCGCACGCTTAGGCGCGATAAATGGCGTCGGCAAATGTTTGCTCAGTATTCTAGAACCACCATAAACATAAAGTTATTTTACAAAGCTAAATTTGCGGGGGCTGATCATCATTTAGTTAATGATTTAATGGCTTGCTGCCACCTACGTCGTTGTTTATTGCACAACCACTGAGCGTTGACGCAAATGCTGGAGCCCAATATAAATTGGCCCCAGCATGCGTAGTTAAAAACATTAATGTTTATTTAGGAGATAAGAAATTTGTTGTCTTTGACGTCGATACCGCACCTGCGTTAAAGGTAAAGATTATCTCTTGTTTAGGTTTGCTCGTTGCCTTAGTGCAAACGCGGTAGGGTTGCCAGTACGGGTCATCTGCGGCAAGTATTATCTGGGTCGGGCCAAATAGTTGAAATTCCCCTTCGCCAGAGACTGAAATATTCACGCGCCGCTGATTCTCAATATAGCCTTCGACTTGCACCAAATAGACATTGCACACGGTGTCGCCATTAACGACTCTATACAAGGAGCCTCGGTCGCGTTTTATATCGACGTTAAGCGGCGCAGTGTCTGTGAAGCCGTAAAAAACTACCGCAAAAGCACCGGCGAGTACGGCGGCATAGCTGGCAAGCCGTGGCCGTATAAACGGACTTTTTTTACCTTGAAGCTCCGCTTCCGAGGCGAATCTAATCAAGCCCTTGGGTCGATCGAGCTGCATCATTACAGTATTACACGCATCAATGCAGGCTCCGCAGTCAATGCAGGCCGCTTGCAAACCATTGCGAATATCGATGCCTACGGGGCACACTTGCACGCATAACTCGCAGTCAACACAATCTCCGCTATTCGCCTCTCCTTTACGTCGGTTTGCCCGTGGCTCACCACGCAGGGCGTCATAGCTCACGGTTTTGGTGTCGTTATCGAACATTACGCTTTGAAATCGCGAGTAAGGGCACGCGTGTAAGCAGATTTTTTCGCGGACTAATCCGGCATTTAAATAGGTTAATGCCGCCATTATTGCAATCCAGCTGGCGGTGGTTATTGATAAGTTGGCGTCAAGCGCACCGCCCACTATTTCGCGAATAGGTACAAAGTACCCGCTAAAGGTCGTCGCGGTCACCAGTGCTAGCGCCATCCACAGTATATGCTTGGCTGCGCGTCGCAATATTCGGGCTAATGTAAACGGTTTTGATTCTTCGCGGGCTCGCTTGCTGGCTTTGCCTTCGGTAAAGTCTTCGATACGGATAAAAAGCCAAGTCCAAATACTTTGCGGGCAGGCAAAGCCACACCAAACCCGCCCCCATGCCACAGAGACAAAAAACAGTAAAAAAGCGCAAGCGATCATCAAGCCCGCTAGCAGAGGCAGCTCCTGCCAAGACAGGGGGTTACCGAATAACGTCATATGACTTTTGTGGAAAGAAAAGAGTATCCAGGGTTGGCCGTCATGCTGAATCCAGACTGCGCCAAAAAATAGCGCAAGGAGCGGCCAGCTGGTTAAACGTCGCAGGTTTTGATAGAAACCCTTAGTCAGCCGTACGTGAAATTTACCCTCCTGCAGCGTTACTGGGGGCATCTCCTGTATATGCACAGCGGGAATTTTTTCCATAGCAGGGACTCCGCAAAATGAATAATTTTGATCAACCGTTGCAGGGTACGCGTACGGACACTATGGGTGCAGGCACAGAAAAATTATAATAAATAGGCACAGTTAAAGGGCGCTATCACAGAGTCAGCGAGAGCGCCGACACAGCACGTGGCTCGGGTTCTCAATCGTTATGAATTGGCTAAATCGACGGTGTAAGGCAGCACACTCAGCTGACCATTACCAAAAGATGAATGACAACGCCTTTACGAAATCTTTGTTCAAGACATTGAAGGTTTAAATCATTAAACCGCGATCGCGAGGACTCAGTTCTCGGTAGCCACGCTGCGCTTTATCCAATAATGATTGGTTCTGTGGTGGCGGGCTTGTTACATTTAAAGTTAGTTAATAAGTAGCCGGTCAAAAAGTTAACGCTACGATTGACGAGCAGGCAGTCGCGGCAAAGCGTGTCGGGGAGGGCAGGGTTAAGGGTTTTGCAAACCTCAACTCAACTGTTGGGTTGGATCGCTAATCAGTCAACGAAGCGACTGCGACCATATTCGGCAATATTGATAACACTGGCGAGACGAAAAAGCTGATAGTCGCGGATGTTGATAACGAAAGATAGGAGATAACGAAAGATAGGACATCCAAAACCCGATAAACGGTAATGCAAAAACCTCGGTGATTGGCTATACCTAAATGACTAGGTAGTGTTTATCACCGAGGTTTTTATGACTCAAGCGCGTAGAACATTGATCTCTTTAGATCAAACCAGCTGGTTCCATATTTGCTCACGCTGTATTAAACGTTCATTTCTCATGGGCGAAGATAAATACAGCGGTAAAAACTATGAGCATCGTCGTGGATGGATATCGGACAAACTTGCTGAACTTGGGGATATATTTGCGCTAGACATCGCAGCATACGCAGTATTGTCAAATCACTATCATTTGGTACTGCATATTGATTCGGAAAAAGCAGCAAGGTGGAGTGATAAAACGGTTATTCGACGTTGGATGATGTTATTCAAAGGAAATGAATTAGCCCTTAAAGTGTTAAAAAATCAGCCTATCAATGAAGCAGAGCAATATCTTGTCGATGACCTTGTTGCTGAGTGGCGTAAACGTTTGAGCAGCATTAGCTGGTTTATGCGTTGTTTAAATGAGCATATCGCACGACTCGCAAACGCGGAAGATAAATGCACTGGCCGTTTCTGGGAGGGGCGCTTTAAAAGCCAGGCTTTACTCGATGAGCAGGCGATTATTACCTGCATGGCATATGTCGATTTAAACCCTGTGCGCGCGGGCATGGCGGAGCTGCCAGAAACCAGTGACTTTACGGCCATTCAACAGCGCATTCAGTCTTTGAATAAACCCGCTAAAAAAGCTAAAGACAAAAAGTCCATTAGGCTGGCCAATTTCTGTAAACCACCTAAAAAGAATCACCTTCCCACTGCCGATTCCGTAGACCAAGGGCAGCGCTCTACAGGTGTTATTCCCTTTTACTGGCGCGATTATCTTGAACTCATCGACTGGACGGGGCGAGCTATTCTACCCAATAAGAGCGGCGCCATCGCACTTGCATCACCTAAAATACTCAAGCGTTTGGAAATTAATTGCGATGACTGGCTAGAAAATATGCCCCGTATCGAAACCGATTTTCACCACTGTATTGGCCGTGGTGATGCGATACGCCCCTGCGCCGAAAAGCTTGATCAATGCTGGGTTAAAGGGTTGGGCGCCGCTCGGCGATTGTTTGGTTGTTAGATACCACTTCATTGAACGGGCGACACAGCCCCCATTATGTTGGTGGATTCATAGTTGATGTCTAATAGACATCACCCCATGCAAAACCTTCTCTTTTTCGAAAAAAATTGTATTATTACTTAATCGTGATATCTACAGTTTGAGGCCTTTCGTCGGTGGGATTACACTTTAAACAAATTAGTTTTGGATGTCCTGTAAATAGCAAAACCTTCTCTTTTTCGAAAAAAATTGTATTATTACTTAATCGTGATATCTACAGTTTGAGGCCTTTCGTCGGTGGGCATTACACTTTAAACAAATTAGTTTTGGATGTCCTGTAAATAGCTGTTTAATTGTGTTGGTTAAGCGAAATAAAAGCCAATTACACTACGTCGCCACAGTCAGGTGTTAAGCCTAATTCTGGGCATAAGTTGAATCAATGGAGTGAACATGAAAAATTTATTTTTGGTATTAGGCATCATCTTTATCGGGTTTGCTCTGCCAGCCCAAGCAGGCGACGCCAAAAAGATTCTGATCATTGCCTCGAATCTCGAGAATATGGGAGATCCTGATAAGCATGATGCTAGAAATAACCTTTGGGAATACGCGCCTCCGTACCATATCTTTATTTCTCATGGCTATGCAGTCGATTTTGCTTCTCCGGCCGGAGGAGTGGTGCCATTTATGATGGACCCTCTTGGTATCAGCAGTTACACAATAAAGTATGAAGGCTTTTTGGACAGAGCTAATAGCTCACTGAATCCGAATCAGGTTAACCCTGAGGATTATGCTGCTGTCTTTATAGGTGGGGGCTACGGAACGTTGTTTGACGTGGCTTCGAATCAAAAGCTACTTGATATAATGGCGGAAATTTATGAAAGCGGCGGAGTGATCGGGAGTAGTGGACACGGAGCTGGCGCTTTCGCGAATGTAAAACTAAAAAATGGCAAGTTTTTGGTTCAGGGAAAGCGAGTTGCGGGCTTTCCTAACTCGACGGAGGCTGAGAAGTCTTGGGCTAAGCAGGGTACTTTGCTGCCATTTCTCGTTGAAGATCAGCTTCGTAAAAATGGTGCACTTGCAATCAATAAAGACAATATTGCCGATAAACATGAGGTCATCATAGATGCGCGCATAGTGTCAACAATGTTCTTGCCACCTGCTGCATTGGTAGCGAAAGAAATGCTTATCTTGCTCGAGCAAGGCGAAAAGCTTAATAAATCAATGCAGTCGACCGCTAACGTGTCAGCTGATTGAAGCGTTATGAGTCAATCCAAGAATGAATCTTCGTAGTATTAAAATAAATGATTTGGAGTCTTGTGCTGGTGTTTTTGCACATGTTTTCTCATCAGAACCTTGGAGTGAACCATGGACCTCCGGAGGGGCTTATATTCGCCTGCATCATTTTTTTGAGTCTAAAGGTTTCTATGGTGTTCTGGCTGAAGATAATTCTGGGAGGGTGGTTGGTTTTGTGTTGGGTAATAAAGAGCCTTTCTGTGATGGGGAATTGTACTACCTTCGTGAAATGTGCGTGGATAAAGATCTTCAAAAATCTGGTATTGGTGCTAGATTAATAAAATTTCTGGAGGAGGGCCTTATTTCTCATGGCGTGATAGGCGCATACTTGGCTACCGCAAAAGGATTTCCTGCGGCTGATTTCTACCAAAAGAATGAGTATGGAATAAGCGAGGGTATGGTTTTCTATAATAAAAGACTAAGCTCATAGCCAAGCTAGCAAGCAGACCATCGTTCTGGTGCTTAATTTGTGCCGGTTGCTACGCGGGTACAAATTAAACACCTACACTACGGCTGCTTCTTGCGGCGCTTGCTATCAATATGAAATTACCAATTTTTACTACCAATAGATTAATTTTGACTGAAGTTACGGAAGAGGATATACCTTCTTACGAAAAGTACTTCGTTAATTATGAAGTGATTAAGCACTTGTCGTCGGCAGTTCCTTGGCCTTACCCCAATGAAGGCGTTGAATGGTTTATCAATACTCAGGTAGTGCCGAGGCAAGGGATAGATAAGTGGGTATGGGGCATCCATTTAAAAACAAATCCCAATGAATTAATCGGAGCTGTAGATCTATGGCGAGAAGGGAAGCCCGAAAATAGGGGTTTTTGGCTGGGGGAGCCTTTCTGGAATCAGGGAATTATGACTGAAGCTGTAGCCCCTATCACGGAGTATGCTTTCGCACAGCTAAATTTTGATACACTTATTTTCTCGAATGCTAAGGGTAATATTCAATCGAGAAGAATAAAAGAGAAAACTGGTGCTAAATATATCAGATCAGAGCCGGCTTCATTTGTCGATCCAGTATATTTAGAAAACGAAATTTGGGAATTTACAAAGCAAGATTGGCAAAAGGTATGTAAGAGTAAGAATAATCGGGGACACCCATAACACCGACGATTATCTGGGGCAGTGCGGCGTTTTGGGTGTCCTAGATTACTATTTTTGGGTGTCCTAGATTACTATCGGTGTCCTAGATTACTAGATGATTACTAGAAAGCGCGACCTTGGCCTCTAAAAAGCTAGCTCGTCTCAAGCAGCTCCTCATCCAATCGGCCGGCAAAACCTTTGGCGACTTGCAGCTGCGAGAGTACCGATGCTTTCTTGCGCTGGTGCGCTTGCATGCGGCGTAGTATCGCAACAAGAGTTTGTACGGCGCTTTGAATGTGCGGGCCTTTGTTAAGCATAATGCATTCCGCGCGATGCCCTAAAGAGGCGTCACTAATCTCAGCCCGTGAAGCCAGACCTTTTTTAGCGAGACTCTCTAATACTTGGGTGGCCCAAATCACTGGAATATGAGCCGCTTCGCACATACAAAGGATCTCTTCCTGCAATTCTGCCAAACGCGTAAAACCGCATTCTACGGCTAAATCTCCGCGGGCAATCATCACCCCAGTATTTGGGTAGCGCATTGCGGTGAGTAAAAGTGCGGGTAAATTTTCGAAAGCTTTTTGAGTTTCAATCTTAAGCACCACCGCAGGTTTTACTTCACGCCCCTGCGTATGAATATCCAGGTGAGCATATAACTCACTAATATCGTTAGGTGAATTCACAAACGACAAGTTCACGATATCGGCTTCGTTGGCCGCAAACGCTAAGTCACGAATATCTTTAGACGTTAACGCGCCCAACATTAATTGGCTTTGTGGCAAGTTGATGCCCTTATCTGAGCGGATTTTACTGCCGTTAGCACTGGCGTGCGTAATGCGGACTAAAGCTCGCTCGGGGCTCACCTCCTCAAATACACCGCCGATCTTGCCGTCATCAAACCAAATAGGTTCACCGGTACGCACCATATTCAGCACACCTGCCAAGCTACAGCTAACACCAGCCTCGCGAATACAGCGGCCATTGGCATATTGTGCTGGCGCACCCACTTCACCAGCTGGCAATAACCAAAGTGCATCACTCTTGTGTACCACAACATTTTGCTCAAGCGGTGGTATATCCGTTAACTCGCCAATACACAGGCGCTCGCCATGCTGCATGTAATTGAGGAAAGTCCCGTTAGTGAAATAGACTGTGTTAAAGCACTCCACCCAAATGCCGTCCGGCGCAATACTCGTCACCGTTAAGCGACGGTCAGCGCCACGGCTATCCACCAGAGTGATTTTGCCAAACTTAGGTTCCTTTGCCTTACCTGCTAATGCTTGTACTTCTTGTAACCAATGGTGGGGCACTAGCACGTGCGCACAAGGTTCGCGCTCTGGCCGCGTGTAATCTGTCGTGGCATGCTCAGAGGCGCTCAGCCAGATTTGGGCTGGCGCCAATACGCCGCCAAACTTATCACGCTTGGGCGAAACCTTAATCACTGCAGGGCCGGGTGTTATGGCACCCGTGCGAATTTTGGGGCCACCCAGGTCCATAGCAATTTTGCACTCAGGTGCCGATGCCGACTGCGACGCTAATGCCTGTTTAGCCAAGCGCAAGTTATCCGCCATCTTGCCCCAGGTCTTCGCGTTATCGTGTGCACAATTAATGCGGATGCAATTCATGCCCGCCATCAATAAAGAAGCGATAAGCTCAGGGCGCTCGGCAGCCTCCGCCGGCATAGTCACCATCACGCGGGTATCGCGCTCGCTGGGTTTAGTACCAAACAAACGCCGGGTATTGTCTTCCAGCTTTTGGTTACCCACGTTATAGCTGGTAAAACCACTCTGTGAGTTAACCGCAACACCTAAATGCTCGGCAACACGGGAAGTCACCGCATTCAAAGTCGCCATCACGTGTGCCTCTGAGCGACCGAGAGAAGATAGCCCCAGCTGCGCTAGCTGGTGTTGAAGCTCCGACAAGTCCAGCTGGCGTAGTGCCAGGTAATGCACAAGGTTTTTAGCGCTGGCAGTGTAGTTAGGGTGGACTTGATCAATCGAGCGCTGCTGCTTCGCTTCTTCACGCAACAAATGCTGCTGCAAACCTTTAAGGGTATCGAGCAGGCTGGCTAATTCACCATCGGATTGTGTCGTGGAAAACGGGGGGAGGCTGGGCATGTCTTGCTCCTCTGGGGTAATTAAGTAGCAAGATTGTAGAAAGGCTGCAAGACAGTTTGATGATAGCGGTGCCCGACGCTTCATGAGTAAGCGACCCCAGCGATCAGGGCAGGAGTCTAAAAAGTCCCAACGAGGGACAGTCACTCATTATTGTGGCTTGGGAGTTGCTCTTCGTGGGCGCCCACTCGTAGGTGGTTGTGGTACCAGTTATAGGGTTGGCAATGTCATTAACTTAGCGGCAGCCGACAATTTTTCTGGACTCGCTCAAGCAAGCCAATCCATGGACGCTCCGCACGCGCTCTGGAAAACATGCTCCTGCGTTTTCTCCCCCTTACTATCCTGTAAGGCCCGGCGCGTGAGGGTCCTGAAAAATCACCGCCTACCGCTTAACTTGCCTTAAGTTAATGACATTGATAGGGTCGGCTGTCTTGCTCGATGATAAGTGCGGTATATAGCAATGCTTCCAACGTGGAGCTACAATTCAGAGTGTGTGCCCATCTAAACGCCGTTAACAAAGAGCAGAGCGTTTTTTAGGTTTAGTCGGGCAATGAAAGTTTAGGCCAGTTTGGTACCAACTCACCGTTATAACAATTCATATCGCCATATACCGCCAAGGGTGCAGTGCTAGTGCCTAATAATACCGCGTCAATTTTGTATGTTGCGCGATAGCCGCAGGCTCCTGATCCCGCGGATAGATAGAGTAGTTCAAGTTCATTTTCTGTATTTAAAATCATACTGCCCCAAGTTACCTTTGAAGATTTAAGTAATTTGTAATTATCTTCACTTGGTACCATAAAACTAAGTGTTTCTAGAATATTGCCAGCAGAGTCGATTATGTAATTTTGGTAAGAATCCTGATAAGCGCCGAAGTCACATGTAAATTGTAATAACTTTCTATCGGCAGTTAAATCAACGATCCGTATTAGCCGTTCATCTGGAGCCTCAACGTCACCAGTGCATCCCTGCCTGTCGATTTTACTTTGCCAAAACAAAAATTTATTAAGGTCCGGCTTGCTAGTGACAGTACTTTTCTGTTCGCTGGCGAGTTGTTGTGCGCAGGCGGTTGTGGTGATTAATGTTGCGAATAGGTGCGATATGATCTTAAGCATAGTGGGCATAGGCTTGTTTAAAGTTAGGAGTAATGATAGCGCTTTGCGTAGATGCGAAAATTAACTGCTCAAGGTCCGTGGCTGTTTTAGCAATTTGGCTGGCATGGTCTTGGCCGTTAATGATTTTTCGAGCACCGACGTAATTGGTCGTAGCACCAGATAGGTATTGAACTAAGCGAGCGTTTGCAAACAAACCATCCCGCATGCCAATTGACAAATGCCATCGAGGACACCCACAACACTAACGCCGAACCCTAGCCATTATTTCTTTCAGCTTAGGTCTTGGCTATTACAGTCAACGAGTAGGGTGGGCTTGAGTAAAGCCCATTCAACCTAGAAACCGCAGTTGATAGTCAAAAAGATGCGTATTCCGTTGGTGTGTATGGCGTGTAGTAAAAATGTGTAGTCACCTTATTGGTGATGAATCATTTTTATCGCGCGTCAGGTGCACCAAGGGGATGCGTAGACTTTGATGGTTCAACTGCGGTTTTTAGGTTCAAATACTTCGCACCAAATAAATCCCAAACACAGCTTCAATCTCACGCGGCAGCATAATGCCGGTGGTGAAATCGACATGCCATGCGTAACCTTCCTCTCGGCGGCCGGGGGTGCTGGACCAATAGCCTGAATTTAAGGTACCGGGGAACACCGCCTCATTAATTGCTGGGCCGGTGCAGGCGCGATCGACAAGCGAGCTAAGCTCGGATTTGTTGGGTAGCCTCCAATCGTTAAAACCACCGGCTTCAGCACTAGCTGCCAGTGTTACGGCTTCGCCCCATGTGGTGGCGAGCGGTTGGCTGGTGTCTTGCTCGCAGCGGTTTTTAACGGGTGCCCATTGTTGCCCGAGTGGGCAGCGCAGCCACATTAAACCGGTATGGGTATCGATAGCCGTTGCGTTATTCAGTGTGTAGCGTTCTGTAGGGGCTTGTTGTTGCAAGCTGGTTAGGCAGGTAGCAAAGGCGCAGGATTGCCAGCTAACGGCGAATAAAACGAGCGCGGATTTAACGGTTCGAAACCTCATAGCGATTCTCCATCGGCGACTAAGCGCACGTAGTTGGGCGCCTCTTTAATGGTGCTGCCAGTGCTGCCGTCGCTAAAGTATAAATACCAAGCCCGCAACCGCGCGGGGGCATAGGTTTGGTTGCTCCAGTATTGGTCGTTTTTGGTATTGGGGAAGTAGTCGGTATCGACGACGAGGTCCAAGTTTGTAGAAACCACAAGGCTCATTAGCTCATTAACCGTCGGTAGGCGCCAGCGGTTGCTGCCGCAGTAGGCCATGGCGTTTAGCGCTTCAATGTAGGCTTTGGTATTACAGGCAATGCCATTGCAATCGTCGGTGTTTTCTAGGCCGGGTTCTGCGCCATTGCGGCTGTTGTCGTCATCAAACCACGAATATTTTAAACCGACGTAGTGTGGGCTATTGGCATCACCCGATTTTACTTCCCAGCGCAAGCCGGTGTGATTGTCGTGAATACAGGCCCATTGCGGCTCGTTGGTTGGGGTGCCGGTCATCGAGAGTTTGGACCAATCAAAACCCTGTGGACCATCGCCTGTTTTGTGGAGTGTGCGGGTATTAGCTTGAAAATCGCGGCCAGTATTGCCATCTTGCACGCCAGCGACTAGGCAATAGACGCTGAACCCGTTGGCATTGCGGCAGTAATCTGTGCCGGTATCGTTTAGGGGGTGTGGGTACTTAGCGCTACTGCTAGCGTTGCCTTCGCTGCTAGAAGGGGGCGTTGCGGTATTCCCGCCACAGGCTGTTAGCAAAAACGCTAAAAGTATAAGGCCGCTTCTCATAGTAATAGGCTCATCGGGTTGAATTGTTGTGATACTGCACTGTAAGGGTAAAGTCTATTATCGGCGGATTAAACTAAGAGCATCTCTAAAAATGCACTTTTTCCGCGATAGCGGCGTCAGCTCCGTCCTCGAGTCCTCATTTACACCACGTAAACTGTGGCTCTCCGGGCGGTGCTTCCTTGCTCTCACACAAAAATTACTATTTTTAGAGGCGCTCTAAGGCCGCGCGCGATAAATGCGCTAAGCGAATAAAAAAGGCCTAGTGCTCGCAGAGCAGCTAGGCCTTTACATTAACAGCGTTAGCGCTGTCGTTTTAAACGACGTTCTCGTTTTTCATAATGTCCGTCATATGGCCAGAGCTTTGTAAGCCGCCTAAACCAAAGCCTTGAGCAATGTCGTTCATCAAGGCGCGGTTAGAGCTGCCACCGCCAACCCCGGATGGGAAGCCGCTCATATTGGTTGCCAGAATATTCGGGCAGCCGCCTGTGGTGTGGCTAATGCCGTCTTGGTCGGTTACTTGTAGGAAGACGGTATTATCAATCATCTTGCCGCCTGCTGGGTCGTCTGTTTCGGCAAGGGTTTTGATGGTGTAAGCAACGGCTTCGTTAATGTAACGGGTAATGGTGATTACATCGTTACGGCTTCGGCCGTGGCAGGTTTGGTGGTGGGCTTCGGTAAAGCTACCTTCGTAGCGCCAGTTACTTTGGCTATCGTCCAGCTGAATAGTGGCCACGTTACTTAAGCCACACTTCATGGCGGTAATGGCAATATCGGACATCAGCATAATTTCGCTTTTGCAGCCGCCGGCATTGTCGGTAGCGTTTTGCGAAGCCATTTGTGGATCGGCACAGCCTGCTGGCGGGACAAATTGGCTGGCATCGTTAAGGCGCTTGTCGATTCGCTCGAGCGCTGCAAAGTGGGTTTCTAAGCGGGATTTTTCTTCCGAGCCGAGCTTTTTCATTAGCTCGTCAAGCGCCGCCTTGTTGGTATCGAGAATCGATTTTTGCTTAAGGTACAAAGCCTGTGCTGCGCCGCCCGGAGGTGGGCCACCAAACAATTGGTTGTAAGCGGCTTGCGGGTCGCTTTCTGGCACGATGGGCTGACCACCACGGCGGCCGATAAGGTCGGTGGGGGTGGTACAGCGCACGCCTAAATTAAGGCCTTGGTAGGGGGTGTCTGCACTGATAAGGCGTGCCATCTGAACATCAAAGCTGTCGCGCGAGCCAATGTTCATTGCAGCATGCGCCGCGCCGTGGCCACCACCAATAACGTTAACGAGTTTAAATTGGCAGTAACGTGCAACATCCAGTAGTGGCTGCGTGCATTGGTTCATTGAGCCTGGGCTTGAAGGCAACCAAGAGCCTTGCGGTGCGCCAGCCGGGTAGCTAAAAGCAATAAAGCGTTTGGTTTCGCCAGCGGCTTGGGCTGCGCGGTTAATCATGGCGCCGCCAACAAAAGGGGAGGCTTTCCAAAGCGCAGAAGAAACGCCTGCCTTCGATACCATATCGAGAAACCTGCGGCGTGTGCTATTGAATTTTCTTATTTCAGTAGTCATTCCTATATACCTTTAATAAAACTGTTTCAAAATTGGCCCAGTACCCTGGGCCATGCCGCGTGCTTAGTTTGCTTTGCGATAGCGTAGTAAGTCTTGCATCACTAAAGCGGTAATAGCGGCTTTAGCACTGCTGCCTTCGGCAGTATAGGCCGTACGGGCTTTGTCGGCGGCGCAAGCGAAGTCGGACGCTTGCTCATCGGTTAATGCTTGTTCAGTGGCGACGGCATCTACACCCTTTTTGTTTAAAGGCATACCCGAAATAAAGCGGAAGCCTTTTTCGATCAAGCACTCGCTGGCACCGGGTAATGTAGCAACCACTTTAGATAAACCTTTAGCACCGGCGAATGGGATGGAATCGGTATCGTCGGGGCTTTGTGTGCCGTACAAAATACCGGCGATATCAACATCCAACGTTTGCACGCCGCCATAGCCTTTTTCGGTATCGCGCCATTGGCCGGCTTGGTCAAAGTCTTCCATGCCGAACAGTGGGTTAATTTGGTATTTGTGGCAGCCATCGCACGAACGGGCATCGGTAATGCCTTCGTTGTATTCGCGGGTTGTCATACCGCCTTGCTCAAATTCGCTGTTAACGCGGTTTTTAAGTTCTTCGCGGTCTTCAATTAATAGCGGTGGCGGCAAAATGTGTTGACATAACATTTGCTCACGTACACGTACGGCGCGAATAATAGGGCGTGTTTTCTCTGGTAGTGCGTGCAAGGTCATAAAGGCACCAGAGGTGAGTACGCCGCCGCGTTCTTCTAGGTTTTCAACCACTTTCCAGTCGTTGTTGCCTGAAGAGCCCGAGGCAATGCCGTAGTAATCCGACAAGGCTTTATTCAGTACCGTGAAGTCGCCGCCATAGAAAGATTCGAATGGACGATCTTGGTAAACAATTTCTTGGAAAAGCTGACGTACTTCTTCAGCCATAGACTCACGCACTTCTGGGGTGTAGTTAGGGAAGAGCGCACTGTCGCGGTCCCACAGCGAGCCTGTGATTTTGTAGGTATCAAACCAGTAGCTGGCCATTTCGCCAATGCGTTGACGACCGCGCGGGGTATCAATTAAGCGTTCAACTTGGGCGCGAATTTGATCCTCGTAATGCAAACCATCGTTTGAGGCGGCATTCCATAAAATATCATCCGGCGCAGAGCCCGTTAAGGTATAGGACAAGAAGCTGGCGTACTCGAATGGGTCTAATACATAGCTATCGGGGTCCGCTAACTTCATTTTTTCTTCATCGCCGCGAGATGGGGTATAGAGCTTCGCTGCGCCAAAGGTGATAGTGCTGATATACACTTGGTCGCTTGACGTTTGGAAACCGATATAACCGTCGCCTGGTGCAGCATCTTTAATGCTAATGCGTATGTTTTGCGGGCGATCTGAGGTGACCTCAACGGGATATTCTTTATTGCCCGTTTTCATAATGATCGAGGGGTAGCTGCCGTTAATTTGGGAAGCGCGAATCTGGAAAGATACAATATCGTTGCCCGTCCATGTATAACGAGGAGCACCGTTGTTATCTAAGTAGTATTGGATGCGAGAAAAGCCATCGTCGCCTTGGTTACCAATAGCAACCTGCATTTGCGAGCTTGGATCTGGGCGGTAGTAAGACATCGGCTCGGTACTGAGGATGTCAGAAACCTTTTGGCCAAGCTCAGAGCGGTACAAGAACTGAGGTGAGGTAAGCGCTGCAATAATCGCTAGCTGCAAGCCTTCTTCTGGCGCAGAACTGCCAAAAATTTCAAAGTACTGTAAACGCTCGGCCTCTGTAATGGGGCGGCGGAAAATGCGCGGTAGTAATTCTTCAACAAATTTATCAGAGCAACCACCAGTACAGGCGAAGGGTTGGCCGTTTTCGATCGCTTCGTTGGCGATGGCTTCGGCAACCGACCAGTACTTACCCGCGCGGCTATCGTCCACAGGGGTAGCCGAGTTATTCGGGAAGCCGCCGCGCTCGGAGTCGATAACGATTTTAGAGCGGTAGTCGGTGGTGATGCCAAGTAAGTCTTCAATAGAGTTTTGGTACTCATCCAAAGTTAGCAAGCGCAACGCTTGGGGCGAGTAGCCTAAAGGTTTGGTGGTATCACAAGAAACTTTACCTTGTGGCTCGCCACCGTTTAAACCTTTTAAGTAAGCGGTGATATCGGCAGCGCATTGACCCACACATTCTTCAGGTAAGCCAACTTGTGTTGGCATCTCGTCTTTAATAATGGTGAACATCTCTTGAGCAGAGAGGCCTTGGTAGTCGATCGGTGTTGTGCCGTTGGCATCTGCACCGTGGCAGGTCGAACAGGCAAAGCCATCGTAGATCATGGCTTCGTAGCGCTCGGCACCTTTTAGTGCGTCGGGAACAAAGTCGGTGTAAAGGTTGCCGCCGGTAGAGGGGGCCGAAGATGATGTTGCTGTTGAGCTAGGTGTAGTGGGTGCGCTGCTCGACGAAATAGCAGCAGTGCTGCTTTGCGTGGCTTGGCTGCTCGATGACGATGTAACATCATTTGAACTTGAAGATCCGGGGTCGCCGGTTCCAGTACACGCCGTCATAATTGCAGACGCGAGTGCTAAAGGCACAATCTTGCGCATTATTCCTTCCTCTTTCATATGGCCAAATTTGGTACTTCTTAATGATGCACCTTGCTTAAGGTGGAAAGGTGCACAAATTACCGACTCATAATAGATCTACTTTTTGTATGCCGTTGTGATCGATGCGGGTGTTTTGCCCTATGAATTCACTATTTTCTAAGAATTGAGAACATTGGCACAAATCGCCAAGGGGATGACACAGGTGTCACGCGGGGTTGCGGCTAAAACGGCAAAAGTGAGCGCAAAAAGTGGCACTCAATATCGAGCCTAAAAAGTGATAAAAAGGCGCCTTTTTACTGCAAATATGAATGTCCAATAATGGTTTTTTAAGCACTTTTTTCGCAATGAATTAACTATAGTATGGTGATAAAACTGGTAGAAATTGATATCGCTGTTTGCTATTGATATCAAAAACTAAAATAATAATTTATTTGGTTATTTATTTACCATATTTGAAATATATCTGAGGCGTTAAAATAATAAGGGCACGCCGAAGCCAGAAAAAGCCCTCCACTTAATAACAAAATCAATATCGCTGTATCGTTTTTGAAAGGAATTCGAATAACCGCATTTCACCGGTCTCAGCAATCGACCGTTCGTTTCTTTGTTTTAGCTACTTTCTGATCCAAGAAAATCTCAATTAAAAGCTCGGCGGTTATAACGAATCCGTCAGTCTAATAAGCGCTCCCGTCCATCTTGTGCCCACTCACTGATCGCACCTAAATACGCTAGGGTTTATTGCATAGGCGTCATTGTTGAGCCCTTAATTTGTTCGCGCCCTGGCTTGAGGCGCGTCTATGGAGCCGTTATGCAGGAGTTGTTATGAGTAGGGTCTATTCCGGATTCACAATTGTTGAGTTGATGGTTGTTATCGTGATTTCGGCAATTTTAATGATGATGGCAGTGCCTTCTTATCAAGGGTTTATTAAGCGTAATAACGTCCAAAGCCTGCAGAGCCGTATTGCGGCTGCAGTGGTAACGGCGCGCAGTGAAGCGGCTTCGCGCAATGGTGTAACGACTTTGTGCGCTAGCAATGATGGCGCGAAATGCGGTGGCGTTTGGAACGATGGCTGGATTGTGTTTTTGGATAACGGCGAAGGCGATAGCGGTGTTGCGCAAAATGCAAAGCGCGAAAAAGACGAAAGAGTCGTGCTCAGTTTTTCAAATACAGGTAATTACACCTTAACAGTGCAAAGCGAAGAGGATAACGCGGCAGTTGATGCTTTTAGTTTTAACAGTCAAGGTTTTAGCTTAAATAAAACACGCGCACTCGTTACGGTGTGCGAGCCCGAGGGTGATATAGCTTATGCCCGCGGGCTAATTATAGAGCGCAGTGGCCGCACCATGACAACACGTGATTTAAGTGGCGACGATGGCATTCACGAAAGTCGTTTTGATGACGGCTTTGGCAATATAACGGTGAATAATTTGTCCTGCGGGTAATCATCGCTAGGACATTGGTATTTTAATTATGGTTAAGCCGATTAAGCGAATGTGTGGTGCCACCCTATTAGAAATGATGATTTCATTGTTTGTGATGGGGGTAGGCATGATGGGGGTGCTGGGTATGCAGACGCAGGCAGTTCGCTTTAACCATCAAGCTTATTCTTACTCGCAAGCGGTATTTTTAGCGCAAGAAATTATGGAAAGTATTCGTGCTAATAAAACTGTTGCGGCTAGCTATCAAGTGGCCTTAGGTGATGGTTCATCAACTGCGAAAAACTGTTCGGCTGTTAATGCTAATTGCAGCCATAGCCAATTAAAAGATTGGGATATAAACGCATGGCAGGAAAAAGTCGCCAAGCGATTACCAGCAGGTAAGGGCGGCATTGCGTACGACGGTACGACTTATGTTGTAACGCTGGAATTTGACTTAATCCCCATGGATAAACAGCGAGATAAATCCACAGAGCAAACTCTCGACAATGAGCGGCAAACATATACCTTAAAGGCAGGCCTGTAATTATGTTTAGTTGCAATAAGTTACCGAGCAGCGTGAAAGCCCTAGGGTATTCTTTGATTGAACTTATGGTCACCATGCTTATTGGATTGATTATTCTTAATGGTGTTTTTCAGGTTGTTATGACCAGTAAGCGCAGTGAGTTGGACCACCAAGAAATTTCTTATATTCAAGAAAATGCGCGTTTCGCATTGGATGTTTTAAGCCGCGATATCCGCATGGCCGGTTACATTGGTTGCGCAAATAATAATACCGATCAAGTGAATGTGATTACCCACGATGTAATGGGTTTTATTGGCACTGCAGGTATTAAGGGTTTTGATGGCGATAGCTCAGCCAATGATTTTCCAGTTCAATACCGCGCTTTAGTTAAAGATAAAACAGATTCACTATTAATTCGTCGCGGTGAATCAGAGCAGGAAATCCTAGTGCGCTCACAAAACCCAATTACAGACACAATTACACTGTGGACTAATCACGATTTTGAACAGCATCAACCCCTCGCGTTAGTTGACGGAACTTGCCGCTTTAGTGCGTTGTTTACGGCCAGTAAAATCGATAACGCATATACCCTTAGCCATGGCGTTAGCCAAAATAATTGTAATGATGTATTGCGTGGGCGTTACAGCTGCGGTGACTGCAGTGGTAGCAACTGTCCAAGAATGTTACCAAGTGCTTCTTATTTAGCGGGGGCACGCATTATGCCGCTAATTTCTAATGCCTATTTTATTGGTGAATCTAGTTTATTGCCAGGTACCCCTGCACTTAAACGGCAATCTATGTTGGTGGATGGTGGGGCAATCACCACGCGCACCGAAGAGCTCGCAACTGGGGTAGAAAATATCCAATTTCTTTACGGGGTTGATACTAACCAAGACGGCGAAATTAATGAATATCGAAAGGCCGCTGAAATGGACGTTAATAGCGACGGCGTAATTAATAGTGATGATTGGGAACGTGTAATTACCGTAAAAATAGACATGCTTTTGATTTCGCAAGCGCCTGTATTTACAAATCCTCAGACGGTCGTTTTTAACGGCATAGACTATTTGGGTTTATTTATGCGACAAGTTGTTAGCACCACGATTCAGATTAGGAATCAAAACACATGAAGCGGCAAGAAGGAGCGGCATTGATAATAAGCCTTATTATTCTGGGTGTGTTGACCCTTATTGGCGTAACGAGTATGCAGCGCTCTGGCTTGGAGCTGAAAATGGTTTCTAGTGCACATGATCGCAGTGTTGCTTTCGAGGGCGTGGAAACCGCATTGCTAAAAATCGAAGAGCAGTTATCCAGTAATCCACCACCTTTGGCAAGCCACTATAGCAATTGCAGTGGTGTAGATTGTTTTAATACTGAGTGTAAAAATGGATTGTGTTTTTCTGGTGAATATTATCCTTCGCAAGAGCGAGCACAATGCTATATCTCTGACCCTGAAAGTAAAGATCAAAAGGATTTTTGGTCCGATAACGAATTAGATGTATGGGCAACGGCAGGCCGGCATTCAACGATTAACATCGCCGGGTTAAACACACCAGTAAAATATATTATTGAATTCTTATGCTTTACCAATGTGGGTGCAGAGCTAGGTACAGGTTTTTCAACACAAGGGGCAACGGCAACGACGAGCGAAAACGAAAATTTCAAACCGCTTTATCGCATTACCGCTATGGCCAGTGGTAATGCAAGTAGAGCAACAGTGGTTTTACAGTCAACCTATCGCATAGTGAAAGAATCATAAGTAATTTAGATTCTGCGGCTTAATGTGTGGAGTGGTAACAAATGGAAAAGTATAGTACGGGTATTGCCGCCGCTGTTACATACATGATGACATCGATACTATTATCGATGTCAACAATGGCACAAAATGCCATCGATTACCAAAGTATTCCACCGTTCACATCAAGTAATAATACCCCGCCGATGGTAATGCTAAGTATGTCGTCAGACCATCAGTTGTTTTTTAAAGCGTATAACGATTTTTACGATATTGATGGCGATGGCATTGCAGATTTAACCTATAGCAAGAATATTAAATACATGGGCTATTTTGAAAGCCAAACTTGCTACAAATACAGTAATAATGTTTTTGAGCCCGATACACCAGCAACGGACGATTACTATTGCAACCAAGGTGCGTCTGATCAATGGAGCGGAAATTTTTTAAACTGGGTATCTATGACGCGCATTGATGTTGTTAGAAAAATATTATACGGCGGTTTTCGCTCGGTCGATTCGTCCACATCCACGGTGCTAGAGCGGTCCCATTTACCGAATGACGCCCACAGTTTTGCCAAATATTACAATGGCACAGACCTCGGTAAATTAACACCTTTTGGCAGTCTTAAGGTAGGGAAAAATGCGGTCGATTCTGGCATTACTTTTTGTAATACCACCGTCGATACCACTATTGGTGTTCGCTCCCACGAAAGTAAAGCGGATCCATTAATTCGGGCCGCAAAAGGCAATCACTCATTTTGGCCGGCGGGCGAGCGCTGGCAGTGTTTGTACCGCGATGAATTGCCTGATAGTGGTGTTCCGAGTATTAACAGTGATAGAGGTGCCCTACAGAGTATTGGTATTTATGCATCTCACGATGCACCTTCAACATTTAACGAAAAAATGTCTGATTATGTTGCGCGGGTTAAAGTGTGCACCGGAAAAAGCAACTTAGGGCGAGAAGGCTGCATGGCTTACCCTGATGGCAATTCGAAGCCAATTGGTATTTTGCAAAAATACGGCCAAAATGGCGAAATACTTTTTGGTTTAATGACCGGTAGTTACAAAAAAAATAAGTCCGGGGGGGTATTGCGAAAAAATATTGGATCTATTGGCGATGAGATAAATGTTAGTACCAATGGATCAATTAAAAAAATGTCGACATCCGGCGGTATTATCAGGGCGCTAAATAGCTTGCGCTTAGCCAATTGGTTTTATCAGCCGTCTGAAGACGAGAGTACAGAAAGGGTAGGCACTTATGATTATGATGGATGCCCTTGGGGGTTAACTTACTACAATGACGGTCGGTGTACCAATTGGGGGAACCCTTTTGCCGAAATCTTATTAGAAACATATCGGTATTTTTCCGGTCAAGAACCTACACCAAGCTATGTTGCGGATGATAGCTTTGTATCACCTGATTTAGGCGTTATTAAATGGCAGAAGGCCGTTAAGGAAGATAACCATTGCAGTAACCTTAATGTATTGGCGTTTAACAGTAGTACCATCTCTTATGATGGCGATAATGTAGACCCATCAGACATTGGTGCGAGCTTTGTTGACCTCAACCGTTTAACGTCCGAATTAGGGCGCCAAGAGGGCATTTCTGGCGGAAATTATTTTGTCGGAAAAACCTATGGGTTTTTTAATGACGAGCTATGTACGGCTAAAAGAGTAACTTCTTTGGCATCTGTGCGTGGTACTTGCCCTGATGCCCCGCGTTTAAATGGTTCTTATTACTCATCGGGTTTAGCCTATTATGCTAAAAATAATGATATAAACAGTGAAGTCGATGGCGAACAAACGGTAAATACCTTTGGGTTTTCTTTGGCGCCCTCTATTCCAAAAATAGAAATTCCACAAATAAATAACAAGAATAAAAAAATAACAATATTTCCCGCCTGTCGAAATAATAACCTTAATGGCAATTGCGCTATTGTTGATTTTAAAGTGATAGAAGCGCATAACGACGATGATAAGGATGGCACTTTTACCGGATTAATGTATGTGACCTGGGAAGATAGTGAGCAAGGTGGTGATTTTGACCAAGATTTGAATGGCATTATTGCCTATGAGCTAACGCAAACGCGGTTAGTGGTGAAGTCGCGTGTGCTAAAAAAATCTACTGATGCAAAAATGGGGTTTGGTTTTATTATTGATGGTGTTGGCTCATCAGTAAAATTGAATGGCGCCGACCAATTTAGTGGTACCGGTAACGGTTACCATGTATTAACTGGTATCAATGGTTTTAGTGGGGGCGATTGTAATAATTGCACTATTGATTTTCGTTGGAACTCCAAAGAATTTACGTTGGATCAAGGTAAAGCTAGTTTTTTAGAGCAACCACTATTTTATGCAGCCAAGTATGGCGGCTTTACAGACAAAAACGATAATGGTATTCCCGATTTACAAGATGAATGGGATACCAAAGATAACTATACCGGCGCACCCACTCCCGATGGCATTCCCGATAATTATCATAATGTTAATAATCCGCAATATTTAGAGTTACAGTTCGATAGAGCGTTGGCAGAAATATTGGACTCTGCGGCTTCGGGCACAGGCTCGAGCGTGGTGACAAATGCTAGCGACGGCGTTGGCCTGTATTTGCAAAGCTTGTTCTATCCAAGTTTAAGCTATAAAGGAAATGATTTATCGTGGGTAAGCACGCTTAACGGTATGTTTATGGATCAATACAATCGCGTGCGTGAAGATTCAGATCAAAATGGTCGATTAACTTTGGCTGATAATATTATTGATGTTGAGTTTGAACCCGAAACAAAAACGATGATGGCACAGCGTTACATTGCCAATGAGGATGGTTCGCGTGGTGGTAAAAAAGGTAGTTTAATTGCGCTACACGATCTAAAACCTGTATGGAGCGCACATAAGCAACTCGCAAATATTACCGACCCTACAAAGCAGCGTACTTATGTTCAGGCGGCAACGACGCAACGCCATATATTGACGGCTATTGATAACGATGCCGACGGCCTTATTACAAGTAATGCTGCCGTCGTTCCTTTTACAGCCGATAATTTCTCGGGTGATAATTATTATTTAGTAGGTAAAAACTCAGACCATGCAGAGCAAGTCGTTAATTATATTCGCGGTGAAGACCGGCTGGGTTTTCGCTCCCGTAAAGCGGATTTACTTGATAACGTTGATGGTGATGAAAAATGGTTATTAGGTGATATAGCCAATGCCTCGCCTGTTATTGTTGGTCCCCCTAAGGTGGGCTACGATGTTGAGTTTTCTGATACAACTTACCGTGCTTATCGAAAACATTATCGCAACCGCCGTACGATGGTATATGCCGCTGCAAATGATGGCATGTTGCACGCTTTTAATGCGGGCTATTTTAATAATGACGAAATCTCTTATGCGACAGATAAGCATCCTTTAGGGTCTGAATTATGGGCGTATGTTCCGTATAATTTATTGCCGCATTTACGTTGGTTAACGGAATATAACTACCCGCATGTTGCATATATTGACGGTAAAGTACAAACGTTTGATGTTAATATTTTTGCAGATGATAACGACCACCCTGGCGGCTGGGGCACTATATTAGTTGCAGGAATGCGTTTTGGTGGTGGGCTTATTACAACGGAAGATAAAAACGGTAACAAACGAGTTATGCGTTCTGCTTATGTTGTGTTAGATGTAACCAACCCTGAATCACCGCCACGTTTAATTGCTGAAATTACAAACCCTGCACTAGGTTATACCACCGGTAATGTGGATGTTGTTAAAGTGCGAAGCCCTAATGCGCAAACCGGTCAATACGACGGTGGCGTTAATAACTGGTACCTTACGTTTGGTTCTGGCCCTAAAGGTGCCGATCAAGCCGCCAGCTATACCGCGCAAAAAAATGCGGTAAGCGATCAAACAGCAAAAGTGTTTCTTTATGATTTTAAAGCCGGCACATTAATGACCATTGATACCGGTGTGGCTGACTCGTTTGTCGGTGGTGTTACGGTAACCGATTGGAATCGTGATTTTACTGATGACGCCATATATTATGGTTTGGTATCGGGCAGAATGGATGCGCCTGACGGTCAATTGCGCCGGCTTAATTTATCCCCTTTAGGGTCAAAAATAACAGCAAGCGATAGCGTAATGTTAAGTGGCACGGGGCAAGCTTTTTCTGCTGCACCTTATACCCGCATTGATTCTGATTATAATTATTGGGTTTTTGCTGGCACGGGTCGTTTTTTCCATGATGCCGATGGTACTTATGCCGATCAAAATAGCTTTTATGGTTTAAAAGAAAAGGTCGGGGCCAACGGTAATATTACTGGCGATGCGATAGATGCAAAAAAACTCATTGACGTTAGCAATATTCAAACTTACAGCAACGGCCAAGTTTTGACCTATGACGGTAAGCAGGTGTTTTTACAGGGCAGTGAGGCGGTTGAAACGAATGATGATGTTACCGGAGTTGTAGCTGATACCAGCGGCTGGCGGTTAGACTTTTCGAATGGTTCGGCACGTAATATTGGCCAAGCATCGCAGTACTCTACGAGTTTACTGTTTACCGTATTTACCCCTAGCGATGATATTTGCTCTGGTGATGTTGGCAGCACTAGGCTTTACCAGCGGGAGTTCTTTAATGGCCTATCGCCGGCGCACAGTGCCATAACAGAAAAAGATAAAACGGTTGGCGACGACGATGATATGGGTGAAGCCATACCAGAGGCTATAGAGCTAGGCGATAATTATTATGAACAACCCGATGAAGAAGGCTTAACGCAAAGTAACGAAGGTGAATTACAAGAGATAGATTTGGGTGACCAACAACTTAAAGATAGGCGTGAATCTTGGCGGGAGCTGAACAAAGATTGGTAGCTCGCCCGTGAGCTGGGTACCCGTGAAGCCCTAGCGCCTTAAAATCATAAACCAACGTCCGATATTAAGAACATTAGCTAAGGCTGCTGCAAAGTAGGTTAGGGCGGCCGCTTTTAACACTTTTTCTATGGCGGGTTCGTATTCTGTAGGGACGTATTGCCCTTGTTTTAAAATAGGTAATGCTTTGTTAAAGCTGGCATCCCATTCTTCTGGCAAAATAATTAAGTAGGTTAATGCAGCAGCTATTTGCAATATAAGGCTCAGCCCTATTGCCACGGCAAAAACCGCTGGCGATTTCAACACACCGGTAATAATAGGCAATCCAATAAGGATAATTGTGCCAAGCTTTTGGAGCCATATAGACAACGGGATGTATTTTTTACGCAGCTGGGAAACCCTTTCATTGCGATTATGTTGTATCGCATGGCCCACTTCGTGTGCCGCAACGGCAATAGCCGTTAAAGACTTTCCATCATAAAGGCTTGGACTAAGCCGTACAGCGTTGTCTTGAGGGTCAAAGTGGTCGTGGCCTTCTTCTGTTTTTTCAACTTTGGTGTCTATTAGCTCGAAGCGGGTTAGCAAGTGTTTTGCCAGTTCGCCGCCAGTGCCAGGCATGCCGGGTAGGGTGTGGCTATATTTTCTGAGAGTAAATTTTACCCACAGCTGGGGTGCGAAAGAGCAAACCAAGATCAAAATTGTAAGAATAAAATAAATCATAGACGCTGTAAGCTCGTGCTGAGTCGGTGATCATGCCATAAATTAAGTCTATCTTTACCTGTGCCTAAACCATTTGTCCTATACGGCCAGCAGTTTATTCGCCTTGCTCAGGAAGTTTTGATGTATTCTGACACAAGAGCTGCCTTGCCAATATATGTTATGGCATTATAGAGTCATAAATAGGCGATTCACTTAAAACAGAGCTAATAATATGAAGAAGATCAATAATGAAGCTGCTTTAGTGACAGAAGCATTAAGAGTTGGGGGCGTGTATGCGAAAAAGCGCGGCGTAGGGGAATTTGAGGCGACGGATTCGGCAAAGTTGAAAATAACCTATTTATATAAACTGCTCGTGCACGATAAGCTCATTCAACCCTTGGCAAAAGGGCAAGAAACGGAACCGCTTATGCGACATAAGCTCGCGTTATGGATTTCGCGTACCTTACCCAGTGACCATGAATTGTTAAAGTAGATTAAACGGGGCCTCTAAAAACTCATTCTAAAGCCTACCGTGGGTAGGATGCCGAGGCCTGCATTATCCTCAGTTACGACTGGGCTATCGGCGTCCTCAATTTTATCGTAATCTAAGTTGCGGCTTTCGATATTTTCTTGATCAAGTGCATTAATCACATCGACAATTAACGCCGATGGGAATCGGCCAATTTGGAAGTCCCATTTGTAGCGTATATCTAAGCGGCTGTATGTAGGTAGGCGATCTGAAAAGGGCTCGTCATACACTGGTACAACAACGCCATCTTCGCGTTCGTCTAGGCCAATAATTGGTGTATAAGCTTGGCCGCTACGGGCGCTCCAGCGCCAACCTATTTCCATGTTTTTAATAAATTCATAATTAACAACCCAAGTGGCAAGCCAGGGTGTATCTAGGTAGTAGTCGCGTGTTTCCTGGGTTAGCGTATTCGTGCGTTCGCTCTTGCCATAGCTTAAAGCGAGCCAGCCGTACCAGTTATCGGTCATGTCTTTATTGATTAGTAAATCAATACCGCTGGCTTTACCTTCTAGGGCATTAATATAGTACTCGCCAGAATCGCCGTCATTATCTGCAATAGCAAGGTCTGATAGTGTTTTATAATAAAGCTCTAAATTCCAATTCCAGCCATCATCGTGTTCTTTAGTAAAGCCAAGCACACTGTGTTTTGATTTAGCGGTGGGTAAATTGGGGTTGCCTACAGAGGGAAACGCAAGCTCTATTTCTGGAAGCCTAGCGTAATGGCCATAACGTGTATTAATTTCTAATGTACTGGTAGCCTGATAACCCAAAGCAAAGCGCGGGAGCGTGAGCGTTTCGTTAGTTAGGTCGTTATGGTATGACTGTGCGCCTATATCTAGCCGTGTACGCTCGGTAATTAACCAAGAGTCATTGATGTAGAAACTACGCTCCTTAATATCGAGGCTGGCGATTTCTGAAATACGCCGCCGCTCGGCAGAGCTACACTGGTCTTGTTTATCTTCAGAGCACAGTAACAAAATTCCTTCATAATCTAGCGTGTACTCACCATCGGTTAATTGAGCACCGAACGTGAGTGTGTGGGCATCGGTAAGTGCATAATCCAATTCCCCTTTTATTATTGTATTTTCGGTGTCAAAAAAACTGTGGTAATTGTCTCCCCAATAGGTTTCGCTGCCTAAATTATTGCGCCCGACGGCCAATTTTACTTGGCTTATTCTATCGCCAAGGTATTTATAGCTAACATGCTGGCCATCGTAATCTTGTTTTATTTTGGCATTGCCGGCAAAGTCTGGATTAATAGCAACAAAGTCGGCTTGCCGTGTTAATTCAGCTTCAACGTAATCTGTAGCACCATTGGCCGAAAAAGCTACTTGATGCTGATCGCTCACATCCCAAACGTATTTGAATTGGTAGTCTTCATCTTGGGGGGCTTCGATTACACGAATGCCTTCGCCTTCCTCTTCGGCATCTTCCTTAGATTGTTCTTGTACCACTAAATGAATCAAGCTTTTGCGCGCAGATAAATAGAAAGCTGAATTTTCGGTAACGCCACCTTCAAGAAAAATACCTGAGCGCAAGAGTGATAAATCTACCGTGCCGCCAATGCGCTGGTTTTTTGGGTCTCTTAGGGTGATATCAAAAGCAGCGCCGGTAACATTGCTAAACGCTGGGCCAAAGCCGGCAGAATACATTTGAAAATCTTGCAGAATATATTCACTGAATATGGAAGAGGAGAAGTTATGAAAAACATACCCAGCCGGTAAAAAGTCGACAAGATATAGGTTATCTGCCGGCGAAGACCCTCGCACCGCAGGTTCGCCACCTTCGCCGCTGGGCACGACGCCGGGCAAGCTAAATACTGCCGAAAGTGGATCGCCAAGTGCGCCGGGTACATCGACCAGCTTCTGGGCGTTTTCCGTAATAATGGTGAAGTCACCTTTTCGCTCGCCTAGCACTATGGTTTCTTCAATAGGTGCTGCAGCTGGTTGCTCTGCGGCAAATACGCTTGAGTTTATCGCTATTGTGAGCGGAGTAAATGCAATAACGGTTTTGAGTAAGAGCTGGGGGAGCGCGGGCATTGCTTTGTCTCCTAGACGTAGTTGTCCAATTGTTCCAGTGTTGTGGAATGTGCGTGTTGTTGGGCGCAGGGCAGTATAAAAATACGTTGCGGAGTTTATCAAAATCGGCAGGTTAAGTTGTAACAGGATGTAACTTTTAGGCAAGGTTTTGGTAGGTTACTTTTGGCAGAAGCAAAGCCAATAGGCAAAAAAATCCCCGCGCTAGGCGGGGCAATCTTGGGTCGTCATACTACATCCAATCGGGGGCCAAGGTTAACTTGGCAGCGCTTGAAGGGGCGCGTTATGGGTTAAGAGTCACCTAACGGCGCTTAGTTCCTTATTGGTTATGTTTTTTGTATTCCGATGAAAACTCTTGCTATGTGTCGATTATATTTACACCTGTGCTGGCGCTAAGCGGTACTCAGGGTGCGCGCGTGGCGCCAAAGAGGTTCTGCCTGCCAATAGCCGTGTCTATAGTGACAAAATGTGACGCAATTCTCTTTTGGTGTGTCTATTGCATCACATTTAATGCATTGGCATATCAGCCACCCACAAAGACTGCCTCCCAGAAGGAGGCGTATTTAAAGAGAAAATATTATGAATACTACTGCCGCAGCGCCCTTAAAGTCTTTGGTTCAAACCTTAAACGATAGCATAGAGTTTTATCGCACAGCCGCCCAAAAGGCGGAGAATGAAAGCTATCGTCAAGCGTTTAAGGAAATGGGCGACACCCACGTTTTAGCTAAGGCTTATTTGCAGCCTTACCTTGTGATGCAAACGGGAGCTGCAGAGGAAGGGCATACGTTTGGTGGCGCATTGCACCACCGTTATATAGAGATGCAAGATTCAACCAACCTTGATCACGATCGCACCTTGTTAAGGCAGCTAAGTGAAGTGGAAGATATCACGCTCAATATGATGGAAGTAACGGCAGCGGTTTCTAAAAATGCCATGGTAGCGATGGTGATTAAAGGGTTAATGCCGCAAATGAAAAAGTGTCGCGAACGAGTATTGGGCCTAACGCAGATTAACGACATTGCTTGTTAGTCAAAAGTCTAAGGGCTGCTGGTCGGCCCTTTAGCTAATTTTAAGGAATTAATAGTATCTAAAATTTCCAGTACTCAATTGTGATGAATCATTATTGTGCGCCGTACAAAGCCAGACTTTAGCTCGCCAACTGGCCTAATAACTAAAAGCTGTTAATGGGTAGCCTGATGCGCCACTAAGTGGATTAGGATACTTATTTTTATAATGAATTGAAATTAGCGGCTGCATTTTTTGTTATGGGTATGCAGCATGCATAGTGCGTAATATGTTCAGGGTGTACCTTTATAGCTAAGGGGGCGTGTAGAAATGCACTTTCTTCGCGATGTCGGCATCATATTCTTCGATAGCTGACCCTACGCGATTTCAGTTCTCAGACGGTACCTTTTTGCCTTCACAAAAAATTGAGTATTTTTAGAGGATTTTAAGTTATGCCTAATTCATCAGCGGTTCCGTTAAAGTCGTTAGTGCAAGCGTTAAATGATGGCATTGAATTTTATCGTATTGCTTCTAAAAAGGTTGAACATGAAGATTTTCGCCAAGCATTTGATGAGCTAGCGCAAAGTCACGTTTTGGCAAAAGCGTATTTGCAACCCTACCTTATTATGCAAACAGGCAGAGCAGAAGAAGGGCATACCTTTGGGGGTAAGTTGCACCATACTTATATAGAGCTAGAAGATAATGGTAATTTAGATCATGACTACACACTGCTTAAGCAGTTAGAACAAGTAGAAACAGTAACCCTAGATATGATGCAAGTAACAGCGGCGCTCAGCGAAAATGCATTGGTCAAAACGGTTATCAAGGGTCTAATCCCCAAAATTCAAGCCTGCCGTATGCGGGTTATTCAGCTAGAAGAAGTGACGCGCTTGCAGCAATAGGGCATCTCTAAAAATGCACTTTTTCCGCGATAGCGGCTTACAGGTTTTCGCTCCTGCAAAACCTGTATTCAGTCCATCCGTGGGCATTAGCTCCGTCCTCGAGTCCTCACAAATTGGAGGATCAATTTGCACAGCTTGCTGCCCGCAAGGTGAAGCGCAAGGATGCGTTGAATGATTTACACCACGTAAACTGCGGCTCTCCGGGCGGTGCTTCCTTGCTCTCACAAAAAAATTACTATTTTTAGAGATGCCCAATAGAAAATCAGTAAGCATTAATTGTAGTGTTATAGCGAGTTAAAAGCATTTAGTAATACTTTTTCCAACTGTTCTTTATCTAGTGGCTTGTTTAAAAAGCCGTCCATACCAACATTTTTAGCAATAACTCTATAATCTTCCATTGCGTGCGCGCTTAAAGCAATAATTATAATCGGTAGGTCATTTGGCCGTTTAACATCAAGTGCGCGTATTTGTTTTGTGGCTTCCCAGCCATCCAATTCAGGCATTTCCCCATCCATAAGTATTAAGTCAAATGTGTTTGGGTGTGAAGAACACGCGCTAATCACCTGCTCCCCGGTTTCCACCACAGTTGCAGAAATATTGAATTTTTTAAGGTACCCGTTGATAACTATTTGATTAACAGGATTGTCCTCTGCCACGATAACGCTCAACGCACTTAAGTTAGGGTAGGAGCTATAAGTTTTATTCTTCGATATGATTTCTGGGGTACCATTGCTTACATTTTTTATAGTTTCAATTAAAGTATTATTGCTAAACGGTAATGGTAACACGGTTACAGAATTCTTTAAGTTGGATAAATTATTTAAAATTGACGGGACTGCATTCACGAGTAGAATTTTAAACTGATCATTAAAATTTGAATGGTTGAGTGTGACTAGTAATTGGGATAGTTTTTCATTGTTATGGCCAATAACAAAAGTGCCATTACTGCCATGAATTTCAATGCTTTCCATTAGACTATCGTAATTACTAATAACCTTAGCGGCTAAGTTGTTCTGTAAAAGCAGGTTTTCTATATGACTTTCGTATTTGTCATTTTCAAAAAATAAGAAAATATTACGCTCTGCTTGGTGGGCGTCTGTAGGCAGTGTTTGTGGTGTTGTATTCTTGGCGGGGGGGAGTGGAATCTTAAACCAAAATGTAGAGCCTTTATGAATTTCGCTACTAACACCTATAGAGCCTCCCATGAGTTCTGCAAGCTTTTTGCAAATACATAGCCCTAAACCAGTCCCGCCGTACAGCCGTGTGGTAGAACTATCTGCCTGGCCGTAGGGTAAAAAAAGTTGTTCAAAAAGCGCTTCTTTAATACCTATGCCCGTATCACTAATCGATATAGTAATGTGGTTTTCTTCCGCATCGTCGCATTGGGCCTGTAAAATAATACTGCCTTTTTGTGTAAATTTAAAAGCATTGCCCAGTAGGTTAATGATAATTTGCCGGACTCGAGTTGGATCCCCAATAACAAATTTTGGGCATGTAGGAGAATAGATAACAAGGGTTTCAATATTTAATGTTCTAGATTTTTCTAAAAATAGGGCGATGCTCTCATTCAGGGTTGATTCTAGGTCAAACTCAACATTCTCTATTTCAATGGAGTTAGACTCAATCTTCAAGTTATCGAGTATTTCATTAATAATATGTATTAATGATTCCCCCGATTTTTCGATAATATCAATGTATTGGCGTTGATCATGAGAAAGAGGTGTTTCGCCTAGAAGATTAATCAGCCCCAAAATTCCATTCATGGGGGTACGAATTTCGTGACTCATAGCCGCTAAAAATTCACTTTTTGCCTGAGAAGCTTTTTCTAGTTGATAGGTTCTGCTTTTAACTTTTTGTTCAAGGCTTTGCGAGTAGGCATTTAAATCTCTGTCTTTTATTATTAAAGAGTGTGTCATGGCGTGAAACGTTTTAACCATCACGCCTAGTTCATCGTCGCGTGAAAGAAGGTCTTCGTTATCTGTAAATATCTGGTTGTCTTGAGTTTTGAAATTACGCATTATTTTGGTTATTCTTTCTAGTGGTTTTCCAATAAGCTGATTAATAATCAGATAGAAAATAATGCATAAAAGTAAGGTTTTAAATATTGCGCTAATTATAGTTATAACAAACGTGTGTGCTGCGCGATTAAATACAACAATGGAATTGCTCTTTAGTACCAAGTTTCCAATGACTTGCTCTTCAATATATTCATTGGAGTAAGCGATTTTGTGGCGGTAGCTATACTCGTCAAAAATAAAACGAGATATAATAGAATTGTTGGTTAAGTACTCTTTCTTATGAATTTTTTGTGATGTTTTATGTAAAACATTATTATTTGTGTCTAAAAGCTCAATATGCTTGATATCATGATTGATATTTAACATACCCTGTAGTGAGGCAAGCGTTTGTTCTTCGTCTACGTTCCACAGCGCCTTTGATATGATTGGGTTAAAAGTCAAAATGACATTTTCTACTTCGCTACTCAGGCGTGCCTTTTCGTTCTTATATTCTAATATTAATTGGCCTAGTGTTAATAAAAACGCTAGGCTCAAGTAGAGCGTAAGGGTTACACGCAGCAAGCTTTTAGCTAAAGAAGTCTTTGCTGATGCTACCTTTAAAAAGGGTATATTAAAGATATCCATTATTGCTTTTTTGCTCTACTGATATTTGCATTATTTCTTCTAAGGCAGTTATTTAGAATGCTAAAAATGACTGCACACTGTAAATAGTAGTGCTAATTTTCATTGGTGTAGTGATTAATATGATTTATTGCAAAATATCGGCTATAAAGTCCTACTTATATGTAATGGTTATTACGGTTCTTGCCTCTATGCAAATTGGTAATAGTGCGCTAGCACAAACCCTAACGGTTCGATATCCTGCGGTTCAGCACCCCTATTATTCAGAACGGGATCAATATTTCGTAAAGATATTAAAGATGGCCCTTTCTGAGTCAGGGTGGCAGCACGAGATAGAGAGTATTAACTTTCCGGCTTATAGCGAGAACCGAAGCGTAGTGTTTTTGAAGGCTAAACAGTATGACGTACATTGGCTTAATACCACCGTAGAGCGCGAAGCCGAAGTTGAAGCAATTAAGATCCCATTATATAAAGGTGTTATTGGTTGGCGAGCGCTGTTAATAAAGGATGGCAGGCAGCCTGAGTTTGATCAGGTAAAAACTATTGAAGATCTTCAGCGGTATTTATTTATTCAAGGGCATGATTGGGCGGATATCGAGATATTAAAAAATAATCAGCTTAGAGTTGAAGGGTCTTCTAATTGGGCTGGACTATTTAAAATGGTGGACTTAGGGCGGGTCGACGCATTTCCTCGTTCAATTGTCGAAATTGTAGAGGAGCACCATAAATATGGTGAAGGATTAAAGATAGAGAAAGGGGTGATATTACAGTACCCTTCGGCCTATTACTTTTTTGTTCACAAGGATAATACAGAACTAAAAGCTGCGATTGAATCTGGGTTAAACACTATTATCCAAGATGGACGTTTTGATAGAATATTTTTCGAAACATTTTTATCAAAAATAGAGCCCCTAAATATAGAACACAGGCGCGTTTTTAGCATTGAACGCTTAGCTCTAAAAAACTCAATGCCTTTAGAGGATGAACATTTGTGGTTCAGTGTTGATTGGTATAAACGCATGAAGGCGCAATATTTACAAAAAGATGATTGAGCCAGTCGATTCTTAAGGCTCAGTCGTATTATTCTTTGAATCTGTTAAAATTACCCATTGGTATGATTTCTAGGCGGCCGGTAAATATTGGCTGTCATTTTAATACAGTATGGTAATGGCGATAGAATGATTCAAGGTACCCTCGAAAAAATGCACGCAACCCTCGATGACCAATGCGCGGTGCAATATCAGCTCCCTATTGGTGATCAACGTATAGCGCTTAACCCATTGATTGGTAAAACATTGACGTTAAGCTATACCGGCAGTATTCACTGCAGTAACTGCAATAAAAAAACTAAAAAAAGTTATGCACAAGGGCATTGTTACGTTTGTATGCAAAAACTGGCAAGTTGCGATATGTGCATTATGAAACCAGAGACCTGTCACTATGCTCAGGGCACTTGTCGCGAGCCGCAGTGGGGCGAACAAAATTGTTTTATTCCGCACTATGTTTATTTGTCGAATACCTCCGGCATTAAAGTCGGCATTACACGCCATACCCAGCTGCCTACACGCTGGATAGACCAAGGGGCTACGCAAGGCCTACCCATCTTTAAGGTAAAGTCACGGCATATATCTGGCTTAGTGGAAATAGCGTTGGCTAAATTGGTTGCTGATAAAACACATTGGCAAGCGATGTTAAAAGGCAATGCCGATGATGTTGATTTAGCCGCTAAGGCCGGTGAATTGATTCCAATGGTAGAGCAAAGCCTTGCACAAATAACACAAGAGCATGGCGACGATGCTATAGAACCTTTATCAGAAGCTATCCAAACTATTCAATACCCAATTACCGAATTCCCTAAAAAGGTAAAATCGTATAATTTTGATAAAGAGCCTGTGCTTAGTGATGTGCTAACAGGCATTAAAGGGCAGTATCTGATTTTTGAAAACGGTGTAATCAACGTACGCAAATTTACCTCATACGAGGTAGCATTGGAGTATTAACGGGGTTAATCCAAGTGAATAAAGCCTGCTATTTCAGCTTTATTCACTGAGTTCCTTAATGAGCTTCATCCCAGTTATCACCAATACCGGCTTCGACTAATAGTGGTACATCTAATGTCATGGCCTGGCTCATTAAATCACACACCTGCGCGGCAAACGTTTCGGCTATTTCTTCTTTTACTTCAAAAACCAGTTCGTCGTGTACCTGCATAATCATTTTGGCGGGTTGCTGGGTTTGGTGTAGCCAGTCGTGAACTTTTAACATCGCTATTTTAATAATGTCAGCAGCGGTGCCTTGCATTGGGGCGTTAATGGCGGTGCGCTCGGCGGCTTGTCGGCGCATGCCGTTGCGGTCGTTAATTTCTGGTAGGTACAAACGACGCCCTGCTAATGTTTGTACATAGCCTTTATCGGCGGCATCAACGCGGGTGTTATCCATATACGATTTAACGCCTGGGTAGCGTTCAAAATATAAATCGATATAGCTTTGTGCTTCTGCGCGGCCAATATGCAATTGCTTGGCAAGGCCAAATGCGCTCATGCCGTAAATTAAACCAAAGTTAATGGCTTTGGCGCTGCGGCGTTGCTGTGGTTCTACGGCCTCTAATGGTACGCCAAAAACTTCGGCGGCGGTGGCGCTGTGAATATCTTTCCCGTCGTTAAAGGCTTGTAGTAATGTTTTATCCCCAGATAAATGCGCCATAATGCGAAGTTCGATTTGAGAATAATCCGCAGCAATTATTTTATAGCCTTTAGGCGCAACAAAAGCTTTTCGTATGCGCCGGCCCTCGGCATTTTTAATGGGAATATTTTGCAGATTAGGATTATTCGAACTCAGGCGTCCAGTAGCTGTGACCGCTTGATGGTAAGAGGTATGGACTCGGCCGGTGGCAGGAGCAATCATGTTGGGGAGTTTATCTGCATAGGTCGATTTTAGCTTTGCTAAACCGCGGTGCTCTAAAATAAGTTTGGGCAGCGGGTAATCTAGGGCGAGCTCCTGCAGTACTTCTTCGGCTGTTGAAGGCGCACCACCTTTGGTCTTTTTCAAGACGGGCAATCCCAGCTCGTTGAAAAATATTTCGCCCAGCTGCTTGGGGCTCGATAAATTAAATTCGCGGCCTGCAAGGTTAAAAGCTTCTTTTTCTAGCTCATCTAAGCGTTGGCTAAGCTCTTGGCTATGCTGGTTTAATACGGCTGCGTCTAGTAGCACGCCGTTTCGTTCTATGCTGTGCAATACCTTCACTAAGGGAAGTTCTATGGTATTAAAGACGCTAAGTAGCTCAGGCGCTGACGATAACTTTTCCCATAACGCCAAATGCAGTCGCAGAGTAATATCGGCATCTTCAGCGGCATAGGGGGCGGCTTTGTCTAATTCAATTTGGTTAAATGTTAATTGTTTAGCGCCTTTGCCGGCAATGTCTTCGAAACTAATGTTGGTGTGGCCTAAATGGGCGAGTGCTAGCGTATCCATATCGTGCCGGCCTAGCGAATTAGACACATAGCTTTCTAGCATGGTGTCGAACTTAATGGCTTTAAGTTCAATCCCGTGATTACTCAACACATTGGCATCGTATTTTAAATTCTGCCCGACAATAGGCGTATTTTCGTTTTCTAATAGTGGGCGCAGTTGCTCAAGCACCCAGTCGCGCTCTAGTTGCTCTGGTGCGCCAAGGTAATCGTGCCCAAAAGGCACATAGGCGGCTTTGCCGGGTTCTACAGCGAAAGAAACCCCCACAACTTGTGCCTGCATATAGTCTAAGCTTGTGGTTTCTGTATCAAAAGCAAATAGGGGGGCTACTTGTAGTTTTGCTAGCCAGTGTGCAAACGCTTCTTTGTCTAAAATTGTATCGTATTGGGTTTCGATATCTTCTGCGGGTACGGCTAAGGTTTGCTCATTGCTTAAGCCTGTATCACTTGTGGAAGCTGCTGGGTCTTTATCATTTTGATTTAGCTCATTAACCCAGCTTTTAAATTCGTATTCGATAAAAAAAGTTTTTAGTGCTTCAGCATTGGCTGGGGCGTTGTGTAAATCGTTAAGGTCGAAATCTAATTCAACATCGAGCTTAATGGTGGCGAGTAAATAAGAAAGGTCGGCAGATTCACGATTAGCCTCTAATTTCTTCGCCATCGTTTTGGCGCCTCTAAAGCTTAGGGTGGCGACTTCGTCAAGGCGCTGGTATATATCCTCGATACTACCCAAGCCTTGCAATAGGCCGAGCGCTGTTTTTTCTCCAACGCCAGGTACACCGGGAATGTTGTCGACTTTGTCTCCCATTAAAGCGAGAAAGTCGATAATTAATTCGGGTGGAATACCAAACTTATCTTTAACGCCTTGCACGTCCATCACGGTGTCGGTCATGGTATTGACAAGGGTGACATGCTGGTTGACCAGCTGGGCCATATCTTTATCGCCAGTAGAGATCACAACGTCACGCTGCTGTTCGGTGGCAATGCGAGACAAGGTGCCAATCACATCATCGGCTTCTACACCTTCAATGCAAATAAGGGGCAGGCCCATAGCGCGGATAATATCGTGGATAGGTGCAATTTGGCTGCGCAAGTCATCGGGCATTGGCGGCCGGTTGGCTTTGTATTCTTTGTAGATATCGTCGCGAAAAGTTTTGCCTTTGGCATCAAAGATGACGGCAACAGTACTTTTTGGGTAGTCCTTATGCAGGCGGCGCATCATGTTGATAACACCTTTAATCGCACCGGTTGGTTGCCCCTTAGAATTATTTAAGGGAGGCAAAGCGTGATAGGCGCGAAATAAATAAGACGAGCCATCAACGAGTACTAACGGCGCGGTAGAAGGGGTATTGGACGAAGACATAACAAAACCTAAATTAAACGGTACCGCGATAAGCGGTGAGGCAAATAAATTGCTGCCAATAGTACATTATCGCGCACAGATAATCCCAAGCCTGCCCTGCATCGCTGCCCCTATTATGCTCAAAAAGCGTAACTGTTCAGGGGTAAATATTGTTCGCCTATAAGGCAGATTGATTGTTTTCTAGACGTTTACGGGCTAGGGCGCTTGCATAGTGCCTTCGGCTGGCTTGAACGGCTTAGAGGTTGATTAATTAATGCGCAATTTTGCAGATGACTGAATAGGGCTAAAAAACACGTAGCCAATACGAGAGAACGATAAAAACTTTTTCCACAATGGCAACTTCTTGTTTATGAGTATTTTGTGGAGGGGGCGATATTTCTACATTTGCAGCAAGAATTTTTGTGTAGCGCTAGCTTGAGAAGCGTTATTCTCTGCCGATCATAATAATAATACTCTAATGAATCCATTGTTGGGTCGTTATTTAAACAGAACAAGGTTACAGTTGGGTGTATCTATGAATGGCTTAAATAGTCCCAAAGCTAAAGGGCAAGAGGCAGCAGTGAATATTAGCTTGGGTGTGGTTAAGGGGATTGATGGCAGTGCAATGTCGGCGCTTGGTGTTTAGCCTAGAAACCGCTAAGCGAGGTGTAATATTGTGTAATAGACAAGCCTTAGCAAGACATGCCAGCATTGGATGCGCTTAATATTCGGTGGCTAGAACAATATGACGGTGTTGTTCTGGCTTAAGTCAGTGGCCCCTTCACTGCGCACCGGTAATTACAGAGGCTGTTAGCGGAACATTGCAGGTGCCGTTAAAAAAGCCCAAAGCGCACAACAACCCCGGATTTGACACAAATTACTGTTATTGGGTCAGCCTCCTGTAGTTTTTACTACAGGAGGCTTTTTGTGTTATGCCTGGCCCGAAACAACGATCATGTTCACGGTGCAAAATAGCCTGTCTTCGTTACTTTGCTGCTGAACTTCTTGCCACCATTGCTCTAACGCTTCTTGTGAGGCCACTTGTTGCTTACTGGCTTCTTTATAGAGCCATTCCAACGGCACGGCCTTTAACGTGTTATGGACAAGTGGGTGCACCTCGATATCAATGTTGCTAAAGCCATTGTTGTGCATTAAGCCAAATAGCTGGCGCCCAGCATAACCATTTGGGCGTAGCTGCTCAGCAAAAAATTGTACGAGGGTCCGCTCTAGCTGGGTATTGGTACTATTAATGGAAAAGCTGCCCCAGTCTGTATCGGTTAACACGACGCGGCCTTGTGGTTGTGTGACACGTTTAAGCTCGCTAACAACAGGCGCGGCGAGTGTAGGTGGCAAGACTTGTAATAAACGTTCTGCATGGCAGCTTGAAAAATAATCGTTGCTAAAAGGGAGGCTATCGGCACTGCCTTGCTGGTGTTCAACAAAGCCATCGCTACCTTGCTCGCGGGCTTTGTCGTTGGCAATGGTAAGCATGTTGGCGTCTGTATCAATGCCTATTACTTTACCCGTTGGGCCAACCCATTGCGCTAGTGCCAGAGTGTCGATGCCTGGCCCGCAACCTACATCTAATACGCAACCGCCTCGCTGGATGCTCATCTTTTTGTGGTTGGCCTGTTTGATTGTTTGAGCAATCACTGCCATACGCTGCAAATATTCGGCCGATACATAGCCTGTAGTGGGTGTGGTCATTGTAAAGTCCCTTGGCGTTAATGTTCGATAAATGATAGTGGTTGCAACGCTCGATGATAGACTAGCGCGCTAGGCGATATGTAATACCTGAGCATTAAAATAACGCCATACTTGGCAGCTATTTCTTCCACATCAAAAAGGCAAAAACATGGCAGAGGGTAACTTTCAGGCTCTCATCGAGCAAGTCAAAACGGGTGTTATCGAAGGCTTATCCCAGCCAGAAACCTATATCCAGCTTGGTGTGGTATTGGGTATTTACTTATTGGCCTTTGTGATGGCCTACCATATTCGCAAGCATAGCCGTTTTGCAAAGCAGCCAGATGATGGTGTAAAAGGCCATCCGCTGCGCAGTTTTTGGCGCAAAGTGGGCAATTTTATTTTTCCGCTTATCGCGATTTGTCTTTTGCGCATTTCTATCGAAATCACCAGTGTTACTATTCAGCAGCACTGGCTCATGCAGGCTGCTTTAACTATTGCTTTATTGCTTATTTTCAATTCATTTATACAAGAATTTGTAAATAGCCCTGCGGTTGCCAATATATTGCGGTGGTTTGGTATTCCTATTTTGTTCTTGCACATGGTGGGCGCCCTAGCGGGGTTAATTGCCATACTTGAATCTATCTCGATCAGCATCGGTAACATTGATATTTCCGCTTATGGTATTGCACGCGTGTTTATATTTGGCTCGCTACTGTTTTGGCTTGGTCGAGTTTCTAATAGTACGGGTAAAAATATTATCCGCCGGCAAAAGCACTTGGACTTCCGCACAAAAGAAGTTGCCGCTAAGTTATTTGAGGTCGGTGTTTTTGTTGCTATATCCCTAGTGTTGCTGCAAGTTATGGGGATTAACTTAACGGCGCTTGCGGTTTTTGGTGGTGCGGTAGGTGTAGGCTTGGGCTTTGGTTTACAGGCCATTGCCTCTAATTTTATTTCTGGCATTATTATTCTTTTAGATCGCTCGGTATCGTTGGGTGATTATGTCGAGTTTGACGATGGTAGAACGGGTATCGTTCGTGAGTTGAATATGCGCTCCACGACATTAGAAACTTACGATGGCAAAGATATAATGGTGCCAAACGAAAAGTTTATTGTAGAAACCTTTACTAACTGGACGCATAAAAATAAAAAGCAACGTTACCGCGTTGATTTTTCTGTGGCTTATGATTCCGATATTCGCAAGCTAGTTGATATTATTAAGCTTACGGTGGCAAGCCATCCCCAAGTACTTAGTGATGATGATTTACCAATAGAAGAAAAACCTGATTGTGAAATAGACAGCTTTGGCGATTCAGGTATTAATATGTTTGTAGAATTCTGGATGGAAGGTATCGATGATGGGCCTAATCGTGTAGGTGGCGATTTGTTATTAATGATATTAGAATCCCTGCAAGAGCATGGCTTCTCTATACCTTTCCCGCAGCGCGAAGTGCGTGTTTTAAATAATCAGTTTTCGGTCTCTAAAGTGGGCCCTGAGGTGGTATCGGAATGAAAGCCTATTTAATTTTAGATTTAACCATTCATCACCTGGAAAAATTCTTACACTATGCGGAGGTTATTCCCGCTTACATTGCCAAACACCAAGGTAAATATATCGTGAAAGGCGTTGAGCCGACGGTAATGGAAGGCGATTGGCAGCCGTCGCGAGTGGTAGTTTTGGAATTCCCATCAAAAGAGCATGCACAATCCTTTTTGAGTGACCCAGAAGCGCAGCCGCTATTTGCGTTGCGCCATAGTAGCACTACCAGTCATGTTATTTTAGTGGAAGGCTGCGAGCCTGCCGTGTAATTAATATTTTTTGTAAAACCGGAGAAAATACTATGCGTTTAATATTAGCTTTATGTCTGTTGTATGGCATGGCTTTAACTAGCCATGCGGAACAATTCAGAAAGGCAGGGGATTCGGAATTTTCCTTTTTTATTCCCTATAACCAAGGCGGTTTAATTGAGTTTGATGGCGGGGCTACTGCTGACGTCTCTAAAGACCACGGTTTTGGTTTTGGTTTTAACTACTTTTATACACCGCAGATATCTTGGCGCATTGATACCTCTTGGCATTCTGCGCAATATGTTGGTACGCGACAATTAGAAGACGAAGACACGCAGCAATTCTCCCATGTGTATGATGGTTTCAATTTTACATTTGGCGGGGAATATTATTTTACCCAGGGGAAGATAGCCCCTTTTGTTAGTGGCCGTTTAGGTTGGAGCTATATTAATTCCAATATTGCTTCTCGCCCACCTACCGGTGGATGTTGGTGGGACCCGTGGTGGGGTTATATTTGCGATGTTGTACAACCCACATATTCAGATACCGCATGGCGTTATGGCGCTGGTATTGGTGTGCGCGCGGCCATGGGGGAATCGGCTTTTGTAAAGTTATCGTATAGCCAAGATTGGGTAGATATCAGCAACACACGGGGTACACCTAACAGCAATACCTTTACTGTAGAGGTGGGCTTTAAGTTAGATACCAATTACGGCTCATTATTCTAGTCAGTTTAGGGTAGGTAATAAAAAGCAGCGATAATAGCTGCTTTTTTTATGCCTGCAGGTTTTGTTGGCAATCTGGCATCAGTTTAATATTGTGGCCGCAATGTGTTTTTCAAGGGGTGGGGATTTAAATAATGTTTTTTAAAAATATCCCTTGAAAGCGATAAAAGAGAACACATATTTAAAGCGTACCGGCGAGACTCTAGCAGTGCGTTAAGGTACATATTGTTCTTATTAAATTATTGCTTTTCGGAGAATAGACTATGAACTCAATTGATTTAACCCCCCTTTATCGTAACAGTGTTGGCTTTGATCGTTTGGCAGCATTATTAGATAGCACTTTAAAAAGTGACTCAGTAAGTACGGGTTACCCCCCTTACAATATCGAAGTACTGGAAGAGAACCACTATGCTATAACCTTGGCTTTGGCAGGCTTTGCTGAAGAGGATTTAGATATCCAAGTAGAAAAGGGCGTACTGACCGTGCGCGGTAAAAAAACCGCCAATAAACAAGCAACTTACCTACACCAAGGTATTGCCAACCGTTCGTTTGAACGAAAATTTAATTTAGCCGATCATATCGAAGTGAAAGGCGCTAATTTAAGTAATGGTTTACTGACTATTAACTTACTCAAAGAAGTGCCCGAGGCGATGAAGCCGCGCAGCATCCCAATTAACCACAGTACATCGCGCGCCCTCGAAAATGGCGAGGTTGTGGATGCTAAAACGGAAGGCGAGAGCATTAGCCAAAAGGAGCACCAGGCCGCCTAGCAAAAGCCTCGAATATTTACCGCTTTTGTTAAAGGCACCTTTATAGTGCTTATGCTCTAAACTAAAACCTAGCTTGCCCCGCAGGCTAGGTTTTAGGTATATAATTGGTTGGAGCTGCGGAAAGTTAGCATTAAAACAATCACAGAGGCGACAACACATGCTTGGTTATCTTTTTATTGTCAGTTTGATTTGTATGTTGGTGTGTTTCGGCATCGCCCGCAAGCGCAATTTGAACCCTAGTTTATGGGTTGCATTAGGCAGCGTATTTGGCCCCATCGCCGTACTGTTTGCCCTTTTTCTGCCGGCGCCCAAGCAGGCTGGCCAGCTTTCGTCATAAGTGCATTGTTGTAGTCAATACAACTTTTATGCAGACAGATCTGCCTGCATTCAATTAAACTTTTAGTTATATCCCACAGTAAAACCTCAATAAAAACTCTATAAAAATAGAGTTTTTTAACGGTTACCACTGAGCGTGTAAAACAACCACTTGGCGTTAAAAGGCTGGTTAAACACAATTTCAAACTGTTATTTTAAACCACTAATTCCCATAACCCTTTACGGCTAGCCGGTTTTTAGACTGGGATGTTATAAGTTGTTGTGGCTTATGCTATTTAGTGTTTTGGTATCTATGCGCTTTAAATGGCATAAGCTAGCGGTTTTTAACGTGCAATATTTTGTGAGATATAACAGCTATGAATGCTTCTGCTCATATCAATACATCGGTTCAAGGTGCGCCAGTACCTGCTACAGAATCTTTGATGGCGTTTGAGCATGCTTATATTGCGCACTTAGTGGCATTGGGTGACGAAAACCCGGTGTATGCCAATATGGCGTTAAAGAGTAGCTCTGGTGAGCCAATCTGCGACAGCGGTTTACGCATGGACGATGTTGCCTTAATGGCGTTGGATGCCTCTGAAATACAGTTGCCAGTATTTGCTGTGGTTTCTTTAGGTAACGAGCTAACCGCCGAACAGCTGTACTTAGATATTATGTCGACCATCAATGATGATGACTCGTTAAAAATTATTGCTAAAGCGCATTTAGATGCAAACGTTGTTAAAGCGTGTTGTAAATTATTGTGCCGCTACGCCATTTTGCGCCAGCACCTTAGTGTAATGCGTGTACGCTTACCCGCAACCTATCGGCAATCCATTTTTTGCGCTTGGTTAAGTACTGTTATTTACCAAAAAATGAATAAGGCCGGGCCAGAAATTGGTTCGTTATTTATTGCTGGCATGTGCCACGATATAGGCATGTTGCATATCAACCCTGAAATACCCGCAGCAAAGCGAAAACTTACGGCCCAAGAATGGCTGGAGGTTAAAACGCACACACAGGTTGGAAGTAATATATTATCTTTGGTGAAAGGGCTGCCGCGCGATGTAAGTGCCGCGGTAGCTGATCACCATGAATTACCCGATGGCACAGGTTACCCGAAAGGTAAAATAGCACGGGATATTTCCTCTTGGGGGCAGCTGATCCAATTGCTTGACAGTGTGTATGCCGTTTATCGTAAACACCACAATAAAAGCCAGCGCACGCTTGGCGATTTGATCCCCGTAATTAAAGTGAATTTAGATAGCCGCTATGCCGAGGCTGGACGCGTGCTTATTTCGTTATTGGAGCCTACCACCAGCAAAGAGCCAGCCGTACCCGCAGAGGTTATGCCCGCATTTATTGATACGGTGAAATGCTCACTGGGTTATACCCTTGCTTGCACCGATATCTTACGAGAGTATTTAACGTCGTTTGGTTATACCCATGGCAATAGGGCCATTCATCTGTTGCAAAATTCCATGATTCATATTGTGGCTACAATCGAACGCTCAGAAATTATTAACGAAGGTTACGTACGTTTCTTGGAGCTGGTACACAGTGAAAAACTTACCGAGCATTATCGCGAAATAGAACGCGCCTACCTTATGGATAAAGAGGTGTTATTTCATATCGAAAAGCTTAGGCGCTATATTTGGCAATTTGTAATGGCGCAAAAAGAATCGGCATTGGGGCAAAAATTGACCCAATGCCTAATGATTTTAGATGAAATCCCAGATCCACCCGTTAGCCCCGAGCTAGAAGGTTTATGGATTGTAAAATATTAACCGGCTTGCTGATTCATTTGGCTAAACATGGCTTCTAAATCTTTATAGTTTCCTTGCCATACTGCAAACATGGCTTGCGAAGCGGGGTCTGGGAAAATATCTTGCGTGCCTGCTTTTAAGCCTTGCAATATTGCATTGGCAGCATCTTCTGGGCTTGTTTTATCGCCATTAAAATCTTTTGCCATGGCGGTATCGATGGGCCCTGGGTTAATGGTATGCACCTGTATAGGAGTGTTTTCCAGTTCTATGCGCAAGCCCTGTGATGCCGAAAATAGCGCTGCTTTAGCGGCGCAATAGCTGCCCAATACTGGAAGGTTAGCAAAAGCACCTATGGTTACTACATTGGCAATTACTGCTGGTACTTGCTGTTGGCTACTGGCTGTTAGGGCCGGCAAAAACGTTTGAATAACATTCAAGGTGCCAAAATAGTTGGTTGCCATATCCGCGTTTAAATCTTGGTTATTGCTATTACTAAAACCGTAAGTTGTGGCTATACCGGCATTATTGATTAATAGGCTGACATCGTTGGCAATATCGGCTGCACGTTTTACTGATGCAGGGTCGGTAATATCCAGCGCAAGTACTTCGAGTTTTTCGTGTTGCAAATCGGGCATGGCGGCGAGGTTACGCGCTGTTGCATACACTTTTTTAATGGGGGTTTGTAGTAGGGCTTTCACCAGCGCAAAACCAATGCCGCGATTACAACCTGTCACAAGCGCGGTATGGTTAGCAAAATCTAAGGTACCGTAGTTTGGGGTAGATATGGGGGCTTCCATGTGATGTCCTCTTAGTGGTATTTAATATTGAACCAATCGGTTCAATATTGACGAAAATAAACCCGAGCATCGCTCGGGTAAATATTGATTTACGGGCATCTCTAAAAATAGTAATTTTTATGTGAGAGCAAAGAAGCACCGCCCGGAGAGCCGCAGTTTACGTGGTGTAAATGAGGACTCGAGGACGGAGCTGATGCCGCTATCGCGTAAAAAGTGCATTTTTAGAGATGTTCTTAGGTTATTCGTATTCAAGTAGCGCGTGTACCATTTCAACGCAGCAGTTTTGTTCTTGAGCACTAAACGCCATTTTATCCATTACCTTCATGCCGCAAATGCAAGCAAAAATTTGGCGAGCCAATGCATCACACTGCCTCTTCTTACCGATTTCGCCGCACTGCTGCATGGCCTTTACGGCATCTAAAATAATGCGGTAAGCCTTGTCTCGCCGTTTTAGCAATAGCGCGCCGCTAAACTCGTGGTGCGCTCCTAATTCGCATGCGGTATTAACAATAAAACACCCGCTGGGCATATCTGCTGCACCCGCTTGTGCGGCAGTACCTGTAATTAAGTCCAATACAAACTGTTTAGGCGACGCGGCTTGGCTTAATGCGGAGCGCATGTAGTTGGCCGTAAGCTCGCCATATTGCTCTAGGCAGGCATTGTACAAATCGTGTTTAGAGCCAAAAGTTTGGTACAAGCTACTCTTAGAAATGCCCATGGCAGCCATTAATTGTGCTGTTGATGTGGCTTCATAACCTTGCTGCCAAAACAATTCTAACGCTACTTGCAATGCCTGCTGTGGGTCAAAGGCTAAAGGCCTGCCGGGTCCAGCTTGTGTTTGTGTTGCCATAAAAGGTACCTATTGCTAGCTATTTTAGGACCGAATAGTTCATAATTCAATAACCATCGCAGATAAAATATGATATTGCTACACTAACAAAAAATCGCCGCTGCCTAATGGAGTAAGCCGTGTTTATTATCTCTATAACCTACAAGGTTGACCTTTCGCTGGTTGAACAGCACCTAGAAGCCCACCGCACCTACCTCGATAAATACTACAGCAATGGCATTTTTGTTATATCGGGGGCAACAAAACCACGCACCGGCGGCACAATTATCGCACGCGCAAGCCGGCGGGTGATTATAGAAGCCATCGTCAAAGAAGATCCATTTTATAAAGCCGGCATAGCCGATTACAGCATTGTAGAATTTGTGCCTAGCAAAGCGCGGGTCGGTTTAGAGACCTTGCTGGAGGGGTAGTGTTGGCTGGCTTTGGAGGCAAGCCTTTTCTAGGCATTACATCGCAAGAGTGAGGCGCCTGATGAAAATAACGCAGTACCGTCACCTGTTTACATGCCGCATCTAAAGGGGCCTATAAATCGCTTTATAAACTATTTTTATGTCCAGTTTTTACATGATTCTGTAGTTCAGGTAAACAGCCACAGAAGAATCCCGCATTTTTATGCACAAAACAAGTGCAGTTTTACAGAGCCGTTGCTGCATGGGATTCAGGGGGGGAGGCTAATGTTGGCTTCTGATGAAATAGATGGAATAATTCGGTCTAATAAACTGTTATGCAACTTGGAGTTAAAATGAACTTAGTTTGTTATCTTTCAAATTTTTTAGCTCTGGGAATAGAAACAACAGATGCCAAAGCTGGCGGCTGGGTGAGAAATAAAATTTGCTTGTCTGTTGCTGGCCTGGCTATTGAGATTCATCAAGAGCCAGATTTTATTAATGCAAAAAAGAGTGACTTAAAAGGTCAATTTATTGAATCTACAAAATTGGTGGTCAAAGGTATAAAGGAACAAGATGTTGAGCATGTCGTAGATGTTGTTCAAAAGATTAGTGTTTTACTTTCTTTTGCAATATGTTCAGAAGTTAGATTTTATTCTTGGAATATAGAGGGCACAAATAAATCACATGTTTGGAATGTTCGAGGTGCGTATCATTACTTTAGACCACCTTTTTGTTGTGCTAATAGTTCTCATATAAAGCAGTTAGTAGAATATAGCTTTGATACTTACTCGGAAATTTATGAGAAAAGAGCATTAAACGTTGTGGTTGATCTGCTAAATACTCCTGAAGTGAAAAATCTCCAAATAGAACTGAAGCTAGCTACTTTGTTTGTTTTGTTAGAAAATTTGAAATCCTCTTATGCTAAATCGAAAAGTTACAAATATAAGAGTGGCTATTATTGGACGTCGAGCAATGAGAAGTACTATTTTAAGACGTTACTTCAAGAAATGTTCGAATCCGTCAGTATGGAGGTTAGTCTGACAGAAATAAAAAACCTCCGAAATGAAATCGTGCATTCAGGTTTAAGTCACTTATCTCACGACGAACAATTTTCAATCTATGCAACTTGTAGGGATATAGTAACAGAGTATTTTCTTAGGTTAATTAAATATAAAGGTAGTTTTGACACTTATGAAAGTAGGTGTATGCGTAGCAAGGAAATTGCCTAACAATCACATCAAGGCTCGCCGCTTCGCGGCTGGACCTTCACTGCGTTGTTTTGTTGTTGTTTCACGCTATGCTACAACAAAAAAACAACTACGTTACGGCCCCTTATGTGGGGCGTTAAATGGCATGAGTATGGATGATCACGACATCATAAAGTCTTTGGAGTTAGAACTCGTAAATGTGGCAACAAGAAAGAACAAGGATCGACTAGGTGAACTTCTCTCAGATGACTTTGAGGAGTTTGGGAGTTCCGGCAAGGTCTACAGTAAACGAGATATTCTAAACATTCTTCCTAGCTCAAAATCTGTAATTTATGAGCTGAATGATTTTAGATTTATAAATCTAAGCGGAGATTGCATTCTTGCAAAATACAAAGCAAATACTTCAGGTATTGGCTCATATCGTACATCTATTTGGGTGAAAAATGTTAACGGTTGGAAAATGCTCCATCATCAATCAACGGTCCGTCAAAGTGCCATTTGACAAGAGTAGGCCGTGCGACATTTATTCCGGCGTTTTTTTTCATGCCGGGCGCTACGCTGGTACACAAAAAACACCTACATAAATGCGCCTGCTACGGGCGTTAACCCTCAAGGAGATATCCGATTGAGCATTAGTATTCGTAAAGAACAACCAAGGGATGCTCAAAACATCCATGAGGTTACTATTGCCGCTTTTCTTGATGCGCCACACACGGATAATACTGAGCAGTATATTGTTAAAGCGCTTCGTGAATCAGGCGCATTATCAATTTCACTAGTTGCCGAAGATAAAGGTAGTATCGTTGGGCATGTGGCGCTTTCTCCGGTTACTATTTCTGACAGTACAGATAGTTGGTATGGTCTTGGCCCAATCTCAGTTCTTCCGAGTAAGCAGGGTAAAGGTATTGGCTTGAAGCTAATGAATGCCGCTATCCAAGAGCTAAAGAATATAAATGCAAAAGGTTGCGTGTTACTTGGAGATCCAAACTATTATCATCGTTTTGGCTTTAAGCCTAGAGAAGGTTTAGTACTTCCTGGTGTGCCGCCTGAGTATTTCCAAGCTATGGTATTTAACGGTGATTTACCTCAAGGAAGCGTTACTTACCATGAGTCTTTTTCGGCAAAGGGTTAACAAGTCAAAGCACTCGGGCGCAGCAAAGCTGCGTCGGTGTTTGAGACGTTAATCATACAAAATCAGCAATAGCGAGCAACTTTTCCGTCGCTTGTTTTATGGCTAAAAAGACTGCCATAAAAAATTAACGTAACTATTCAGCTATAGAAAAATATTGTTCGCCCAGAGGGCTGATTGATTGTTTTCTAGGCATTCACGCGCCGGGAGTGCGTGTATAGTGCCCATGGATGGCTTGAGCGGCCTAGGAAATGATCAGTTAGCACTCAATTCTGCAGATAGCTCAATAGTTACAAATTAACTACACAGCTGCCGCGTTCTGGCGATGTTAAAAACTCGGAACATGTAAAATTAAAGCAGACGCAAATCACTCCTCAGACACCGCGTAAAGCTCATCTAGTAAGTTTGTAAAAGCTTGCTTGTATGATGACTCTGTGTGGTGGATAAACCCAGCACTTTGCAAAGCATTGATTAGCTGCACAGGTTTAACGCCATCGTTACCTACTATCTCGACATGCCCCGCAGCTAGTTGAATCGTTTCTGGGCGCAGCCCTTCCACGCTGGGTAATTGCTGCTCTTCTAGCGAGAACACAAAGTCATCCTCTTGGCACCGCCCTTTTTCGTCTCTTCGCCTACACGTTCCCCGCTCATCGGAGCTGATTAATAAATATCGCGCAACATTAGACGACAGGACGCCTGGCGCCTGAATGAAATCGGAGGCATAAGTTATTTGAAACCACTTGTCGCCACTAATTGCCCAACAAATAAGATCATTAATACCCAGCGTACCTATGCGTAACGCGGGGTAGGCACAAAAACGGGCTGACGCAATGCCCGACAAGGGGGCCGAAATCGTGACTAGATTAACCTGCGTACTCACTGGCAATGCCTTATCGTTGCTTTGCACAAATGCTTTACGAGCAATAAGCCCACCCTGACTATGCCCCATTACCGTGATGGGCTCGCCGCCAAGGTGCTGACCTAGCTGCTCGACCGCATCGGCTAATTCCCGTGAACTCTCTTGCAGGTCATCTCGATCATCATAGCTAAAACACGCACTTTGCTGACCATGAAACGCCAACACTTGCGATAGCGCTTTAAAACGAGCGGCAGAACCATGACAGCCATGCACAAGCACCGTGATGGGCTGCTCATTGTTGTAGTGAAGGGTGCGATCTTTTGAATCGTCGCACGGCCCTAAGCCAGGTACATTAAGCTGCGAATTGGCTTTAGGTAATGGGGTTTGAGCGAGGGACTTACCCTGCCCTAAAGTGGCCCCGCTAAACTGAATTAGCAGCAATGCGCAAATATTGACGAGTGAAGTACGTGTAAAAGATCGGCAGAGCATAGTCGAACCATTAAATTGGGAGCCTGTATTATTCTAGACTCTCTTTGGGTGCTTTTAAACGGATAAAAACCACCCACATAGGCAGTCACTTTAAAGAGCTCTATAAATCGTGCAAATCGATAATATGTATACCATCTGCAACGTGAAGGGGGGGGGGGGTAGAGGTGCAGCGCACGTGTGATGTTTAGTGCTGCCAGCCAATCGCTCTGTAGTACCTGTGTTACATGTTAGCGCTAATAGGTCCAATTAAGCCCTGTCAAAAAGGGGCGCCTATAGCGCCCCTCTAGTACTACCGCACTAACTTCAAATTACCAAATACACTGGCATCAACCCAACCGCGGTTTTTGCCCATCCAGTCTGGCATTGGGAAGCCACCGTCGGCTTCTTGCCATACTGGTACATCCACATCGCCTAAAAAGTATTCGCGGTCTTGGCCACCGTTGTTATCAAGGTCGGTACCGTCGGCATCTATTAGCGACACCATAAACCCTAATGTTTTACCTGCATGTAACCATTGGCGGCTCATCGCGAGTTGCGCTGGGTTCATGCCCGGTAAATAAGTATCATCGAAGACTTTAATCTTGACTTCCCAAATAATTTTATGGCTGTCGTTATCTCGCTTCCAGCGGGCAGTAATATGTTCTGGATACATTTGCGGGCCAACTTCTAAATCGGCATTGGGGCCTATATCTAATGCTTGGTTATCGAGGCCAATGTGGTAAGCATAGGCATTATGTTCGGCCATGGGGTCGCCTGCGACAGGCTCCCAGCCGTGATAACCACCGGAATTATCTTCATCTATAAATATTTCAAGAGTGTCTTCATTCCACCAGTTATCAAAAGGGTTAGGGTAATCGTCTGATAAACGATCGTCGCTAATCTCTGCTAGTAAATAAATAGCTGAATGGGTCCAAACAACTTTATAGCGGCCCGAGATATCTTCTGGTGCCGGGTCTCCCGCGCTTGCACTATCAATAATGGTGTAAGCCACATCGCGCCATGGCGCCGCGTCCCATAGTTTGTTATCGACAACGCCATCAATTTTAGGGGCGCGGTTAACTTTAGGAGCTTCGTAAGTCGGGTTTACACCATTGTCAAAAGCGTAGCTCATTGTTGTGGTACTACACGCCAAAATTGCGCTGGCGAGAATTGTCTTGATGGGTTTCATATATGCCTCTTTTGTCGATGAAGGAATAATTTATCGTATGGTCCACTCTGCCTGACTTCTATGGTCAGTTGCTTCACTCAGTAATAGCCGTGCCCTTGCCAAGTGAGGTAACAATCTAACGTGTGATTATTTAATTGCAATGACACTAATTTGAAAAAGGCACTTGAATGGGGCTGACAGCGGGGTCATTTCGAAAGAGTTGAAAATTTGTGAGCTGCTCCTATGTTTGAACAACTCCGGAGTATGAAGAGAGGATCATCCAACCCCTTGAAGCCGGTAATACGATTTCTTCAGGTTAAGCGCGCGCCATGTTTGCTCGCGTTGTATTAAGCGGCCGTCCTTAATAGGCTGAATTAATTCAGTAGCAAAAGCTACGAACACTGGCATGGATGCACTGCTCGTGAGTAGGCCGTATTAACACATCCATGTATGTCGTAGCTCAATCGGCGGAATCAGGAAATAGATTCTCAATAGATACTGCAGATTATGTAGCGATGTCTATTCACCCCACATACAAATCACCCTTTAAATAAATCAGTATTGGGTATTCCGTAAGTCCAGCCCCGTAAATCCTTATTTACCGCATTTCTGATACCTTAATGATTTTCCTGTAAAGGCTTTGTCGTATCTTCATATCGGTTTTAAAAAATATAAAAATAATAGGATAACTCAATTCTGAATGCGCATATTGTATTATGATAATATGATTACATGAGGGGAAAGGAGGCTTGCAGTTCGATAGCTACACTCAAGCAAGGTTACAAAGCTTCTTTTGCTCCTTGCGAGTCCCTTTAAACGGGCGGCGCACGTTCGCATTACAGCCAATTAGATAATCCGTTTGAATTCGCGTAAACCATTACTTAAATTAATAAAAAGGGTTGGGTCATAATTACTATGAAATACATACCGCTTATATTTCTGTGCGCTTTCTTGCCGTCATTCTTAGCCTGCAGTAATTATAAAGAAGGAGGTGAGTCGGCAGATTTGCAGCCGCTGCCTACCATATTTGATAACCCGATCATCAGATACGACACAGAAGATCCAACCAACAAGATTGGTGACATTATTTATACCGCAGATCCCGCCGTTATGGTTAAGGATGATACGGTCTACCTTTATTCAACCCACGACGAACAGGCTTTGGGTACTAATGATTACAGGATGTACGACTACCGCTTGTGGACTAGCAGCGATTTAATTAACTGGGAAAATAAGGGCGCAGTTCTTCGCTATTCAGACTTTGATTGGGCGCGAGGCAGTGACAAAACCGGCAACGCGTATGCGCATCACGTAATTCATCGAAAAGATGCATCGGGCAAGTCAAAATACTTTTTTTATGTCACCGTCGAAGGTGGGCAGACTAATGGAGAATTTGGCTTTGCGATTGGCGTAGCGGTATCAGATAGCCCCGAGGGGCCTTTCGAGGATCCGCGAGCAATGCCAATGATTATGCTCGAAGAAACCGCTCAATATAAAGATCATAGCTGGCGAAATATTGACCCTGCTGTGTTTATTGACGACGACGGCCGAGCTTACCTTTACTGGGGAAACAAACAGTTATGGTGGGTTGAGCTTGAAAATGACTTAATTCATTTAAAGGGTGAAAAATATACTTTAGATGCGCAAGGGAAAATGCAAAACCGCGATCTGAGCAACGTCAAGATAAACGCGGTTAAAACGCTTCCAAATTTTGAAGAAGCACCTTATGTGTCAAAACATAATGGCATTTATTATTTGGTATATGCAGCTGGGTTCCCAGAAAGCATTGCCTACGCGACCAGCAAATCGGCAACGGGCCTTTGGAAATACCAAGGGGTAATTATGGAGCCATTGCCTGGCACATCGACTATTCACCCCGCAATGTTTGAATTTAAGGGTGGGACTTTCCTCGCTTATCACAACGCTGATCTTCCTGATGGTGGCAGCTATAGAAGGTCAGTGGCGATTGATCGCGTCTATTTTAATAAGGATGGGACAATCAAGCCTATTGTCAGAACCTCGAAACAATAATGCACGCTTAATAACCACAAAAATTTCACTTGGCAGAAGCCACACTAACATTGGCAAAGCCGGTCGAATTTAAAGGAAATAAAAAAATGAAATACGTTAAAAAATCGCCATTTATTATGGCCGCAAGTTTTTGGCAAGCGCTGATTTTAGCGATGCTTTACCTTTTAGCTGCGCCAGCTCGTGCTGAATCAGATCAGGAAATGACGCCTATCGCTACGCCTGATCAACCAAGTGCAATTAAGCTCGCCACGCCGCCACTTCCCGGCGCGACAGCGCAAGAGGTATGGCATGCGCAGTATGGCAGCCGGTTTGCCCGTAACGTAACGCAGGCCACACTTACGCCGTTTTTACCAAACCCAGCCAAGGCTAATGGCACGGCGGTTGTCGTCGCTCCCGGCGGTGGTTTTCGCACACTGTCGATGGAGAATGAAGGTTGGGATGTTGCCCGCGCCCTTAACGAACACGGTATCGCCGCATTCGTGCTTAAATACCGCCTGAACCAAACACCGCAAGACATGGCCGCATTTAAACGTTCTATGGCGAAGATGTTTTCAGACTCTAGCGGCCGACGTGAACCGTTAAAGCCGAAGCAAATGAAAGTTCGCCTAGCGCCTCAGCTTGAGGATTCCGAGGCCGCTTTTGCCTTGATTCGCAGCCGGGCCGCTGAATGGAAAATTAATCCACAACGCATTGGTATGGTTGGCTTCTCTGCGGGTGGAATGCTCACCATTGCCACTGCCATTGTTGGTGAAACTGCTAAGCCTGCATTCATTGGCGACATTTACGGCCCGCTGTATTCCGTAAAGGTTCCCGCAGACGCACCACCGCTGTTTGCCGTGCTAGCGGCCGACGATCCTTTATTCTCCGATACTGATTTTGGGCTGATCAAAAGTTGGCGCGAAGCCGAAAAACCTGTGGAGTTCCATTTTTATGAACAGGGCGGTCACGGTTTTGGAATGTATCCAAAAGAAACAACAAGCACCGATTGGTTTAATGCCTTTATTAGCTGGCTTACGATGCATGGCATGGTCAAACAGTAATAGTAAAGTTCCGGCGAAATTAAGTGTAGGCACGTGCACTTAATTTCGCCGGAATACCAAGCGCTCAGTAAACGGCCCACCTTGAATTGAATAAAGGCTAATCGTTGTAGCTTCGATACTGTTGGTCAAAGCTAAAATTAATGAGCTGAATCAAGAAAGTTGGGGCCTCTAATCATTTTTCTACAGCTTATAGGTGTCAAGAGAGTCAGAGACATTGTGAGTAAAGTTGCAGAGTAAGTTCAGTATCTAGTAAAAAAGATCTACGAGAAGGGTGCCTAAATCGAAGCCTATTTTTCGCGGATAAGGTCAGAATTGACTTGCTCATATCTAATTACCGAAATAGTGAGTATTTAACTTGTTTCCATCAGGGTCCCTAAAATATGCAGCATAGAAACCATCCATTCGCTCACCAGGTCCGCCCTCATCCAAAGCGCCCAGTTTAAGTGCTAGATTGTAGGTGTCGTCTACTTGTTTTTTAGAACTGCAAACAAGAGCTATCATTACTCCGTTGCCAACCGTTGCGCATTTTCCGTCATACGGTTTATGGACAGAAAACATAGGCTGAGTCGGGTCCTTCCCCCAAACAACGAAGTCTTCAACTTCATATGTCCGTTTACCACCGAGGCCTTCAAATATTTGATCGTAAAAAGAAGCTGACCTATTTAGATCGTTTGTGCCAAGTGACGTATATCCAATCATATATTTCTCGTTTTAATGCTATGAAATTAATTTAAGTAACATTGCGTTACGTGTCCATCGTACGATCATTGTTCAAGCTTATTCAATATGTAAGAATGAGAATTCAGTTTTCAAAATTGAAGGACCGTGGACCTATGGATTGGAATTTGATCAAGCTATACTTAACGCTACTACAAGAGAAGAATATTCCGGCAGCAGCGAAGAAGCTAGGTATGAGTGATTCGACCTTGTTTAGGCGGTTAACAAACTATGAAAAGGAGTACGGGAAGCTTTTTATTCGTAAAAATGGTGAATATATTGCATCTGACCTAGGGGAGTCTCTCATCGGTCCAGCGCGGGATGCCTATAGAGCATTTGGTGATATTGAAAGAACTTTAGCTTTTCAAGATACAGGTGAAGCATCGAGAGTTCGCATCACCGCACCCACTAGTTTTTCATATGGTTATTTACCCGCTCTTATTGAAAACTTCAAAGAAGAAAGGCCAGATATTGATGTGGACCTGTTGGTGTCAAATGAGGCGCTATGTTTGAATACTAGAGAGGCAGACATTGCAATTCGGGTCACCAGCTCACCTCCTGACAGCTTTATAGGAAAAAAGGTCAGGGATATAAAATGGGGCGTATATGGTGGTTACGGCTACTTGTCAAAATATGGAACGCCAACGAAACCCAGCGAGCTGAGTGAGCATAGGCTAATAGGTGGGTCAGGTGTTCTATCTCGAGGTAAGGCCTTTACTTGGCTTCAGAGACTATATAGCGCAAATATTACAATAAACACCGACGATCTAGTGGCAATGTTTTATCTAGCCCAAAATAATCATGGCCTCGCTCTTTTACCAGATGAATTTGACCAAGGGAATATAAAACGGTTGTTCACTGTGGAAGAGGTTGGAATCAACAGTTTGTGGGTACTGACTCACAGTGATTATCGGGGTGTCGAGCGTGTACGAGCAGTTGCTAGGTACTTGGCTCGTCATCTAAGTATGTTTTAACTTTGGATAATTATGCCACTTTGTCCTGCTCCATATATGCCCCGTAAATAATATGCCTTCCTAGTCGCTCTCAAATTCATGTTAATTATGAAATCATTGCCATCGCATGAAAACCCTGAAGAGGCTGTTGCTGAGTTGCGTCGAATAGCGTAAGGATGGAGTAGGTCGCAAGCAGCTAAAGCGCATCGCTGCGCTTTAGCTGTTTTTTAACCCCACCATCCACCAATAAATTAAACCCTCAAAAGCTTACCGGTTACCGGTTTTTCCTTTAATTCGAGAGGGAGTGTTGCGGTGTTTTTGCGCGCGTAATAATGCTGCGCCCCATAGCACCATTAGCCCTATTAGCAATTCCGCGATATTCAGCGCGCCTAGTTTTACCGGGGTGCTGGCGGTGGAGGATGCGCTGCTTTGTTCGCTATTTGCTTCAGAGCTACTGGCAGCCAGTGAGCTTGAGCTTACCACCGGCGAAGGCGCGCTGCTTTGGCTGCTGGAGCTTGCCGGTGCACTTGATGAAGCCGCCGAGCTTGCGCGTACTAAAATTCCACTTAAGGTGGCGTTATCGGTAACGGTAGTGAGGGCAATATTTAACTCGCCATCGCTAATGGTCACATCAAAGCTTTGGCTGTAGGCCACGTCGTGACCGGCTTGTTGGAAAATATCCAACCCCGCTATAACGTTTTCGCCCTCTAGGTTTACATCAAACACGCGCTCGCCATTTTCCTCCCAGTACATTTCGGTAAAGTGTAAGTCGACCGAGTAAGTGCCGTTAGCTACGGGTATGTTGAATTGCATATCGCCATAGCGCTCGCTGTTGAATACGCTACTGCCAGCGGCGTCGAGTACGGCATCTGCGGTGCTGTTGGCCTCCCCGCCTGTGCGGTAAACATCTGGCTGATAATAAATATCGTTGAAGTAATCGCCGCCACCGCCGACATTAATGGCGGCGGCTACAGTGCTAGGGTTTAACGGCGCATAGCCTTCGGTGTTTTCTGTCACGCGGCACTGAGCGCCCCATTCTTCGCCCCAGCCATCACGATCAACATCTGCGGTAATATTGCAGCAAACAGGCGTGCCTTCGGCGGTGCCGCAGTCTTGCGGTTCGCCAGTAAATTGATACCAGTTAAAGTTAAGCCGGCCTTTAGCTACAAAGTACAAATCTTGAATGCCGTTAACGCCATTAAGTGAGGCCGTAATGGTGCTGAAGCTATTCAAGCCGCCAGTGGCAGGCACTTGCACTGTACCCACAAGGGCGCCGTTTGCTGAGGTGGTGCGAATTTCAAGTGTGGTTGCAGCGTTTGCGGCAACTTCAACCTGAATCAAATTAGCGCCGTCACTAAAATCGACGCCAGATACGTTATACCAGCTGTTGTTAACCATTTGCACATGCATGCTGCCATCGGCATTGCGCTCGGTTTCTATGCCTTGTTGCTTGTCGATAATTTCGGCTTCTACTTTGCGAAATGGGTCGAAGTTTTGTATTTGTGGTGGGCCGTTGCGCGTTGGCGTAATGCGGTTCATAACATCGCCGCTGTAGGTTAGAAGGTCAACATTCATGGAGCGCTGATAGATACTGCCGGTGCCATTGCCAGGACCGTTCGACCATACAGTTTGGTTATGATAAAACGCGTAAGATTTGCCTTTATAGTCGATAAACGAATGGTGGTTGTTGCCGCTGTAATTATCCCAAGGTTGGGGGATAACGGTGCCGCGGTGGCGGTAACCCGACATGGGGCTATCGCTGGTCATATATTCGATGGTGGGTGCGCCACCGGTATAGTCTTTGGAGTAAGTAAAATAGTAAACGCCGTTGCGTTTGTGAATATACGAGGCCTCAAAAAAGTTGGGAGCATCCACCGTTACGGCCGGGCCATCTGGGCCTTGTAAGTCGTCGGTTAGTTTAACTATCCGCGCTTCTCCTGGCCCGCCACCGCCAAACGTCACATAAACAGCGTTGTCGTCATCCACTAATACACCGGGGTCGAATAGCCATTCCACATCGGCATTTTGGGTGTTTTGCTTACTAATTACGGCCGAGCCTTTGATATCCACGTAAGGCCCTTCGGGATGGTCGGCTTCTAAAATGCCAATGCCGGATGTGACATTCGGGAATATTAAATAGTATTTGCCGTTGCGTTCGAATAAGTCTGGCGCGTAGGCACCAAAGGCCCAACTCGTATGTGTTTGGGTACCAAAAATAATGCCGTGATCCTGCCAGTTAACCATGTCGTCGGAGGACCACAAAAAGTAATCCTGCAGCTCCCCATAGTCGGTAGAGCCATCGGGGTCGTGCGTGGTAATCACATACACTCGGTCGTTAAAAACGCGTGCGGATGGGTCTGCTGTGTACACATGCGAAACCAAAGGGTTATTGGCATGGGCGGCTAATGCACTTATGCCAACAAGCCCAGTTACTAGCCAGCGCGTAAGCGGTGTACTGCGTTTACGTAATGACTGTTTTATTGTTTTAATCATTATCAAGCACCTTAGAGCTACCTATATGCGCTCGCGGCAGGGGCGAAAGCGCATCCGGTGAAATAAATTTAGTTTTAGCCCCCGCGGGTGGGCAAAACTACGCCAGGGTGCAATACGGCGTTAGAAATATCGGCAGTAAACTTTGCTCACATCGAATGTCGCATTAAAAATGTAGATTGTGGTGATTATTGATAGGCAAGCTTTTATTAATATGTGATGCAGTACCTTGTTTCCAGCATATATGCCCATCGGTGCTCTTGATGCAAATGCGTAAATCAAAGCCATAGCGCGTATACCCCATAGGGCCGCTTCTGTGTGGATTTTCTATTTCATGGGCTAGGGCAATTAAATGTCTTTTAGGGAATGGCGCTGCCTTAATTTTATTTAACTACATGCTAACTGCGCTTTGCATTCTTCTTCCTATATTTACAATATTTTTTTAATTCTTCTGAAAATTACAAATTTCTATAGGGCACCTCTAAAAATAGTAATTTTTGTGTGAGAGCAAGGAAGCACCGCCCGGAGAGCCGCAGTTTACGTGGTGTAAATGAGGACTCGAGGACGGAGCTAATGTCCATGGATGGCCTGAATACAGGTTTTGCAGGAGCGAAAACCTGTAAGCCGCTATCGCGGAAAAAGTGCATTTTTAGAGATGCCCTATAGGTCCATTTACGCCGTTCTATATTAAAAACAACTAGATAGCGTTGACGAACCAAGGATACTGGTGTGTAGAGGGCAATTTTGCGGGCTAGGGGGGATTGCTATGTTAGTAACCGCGGCCAGCCGATAACCTTTTCGGAATATAAAAATGTATTTTTATAGGGGGGCGGTCTTTTATTGCCCTATCTATGCATAATTTAGCGGCTCTTGGTCAATGCATTCTTTAATGTGTGCGTTGCGGCGGGGCCCGCCAATTTCCTAACTACTGTAGAACCTCTTTTTTAATGGTTATGTTAATGAATTGTAATTTTTGAGAGTTCGAGCTGTTTTTATATTTTTTTGACAGGTAAAGTCTGCGCAGCCTGAGTGGACTTCAAGGACATCAGGTTACCACCGATAACTTAATAAGTTACTAAGGACACCATTATGGAACGTAAGTCTTTGCTCCTCGCTGCTTTGTGCAGTGTGGCGGTTTATGCGTCTGCGTCTCAAGCGCAAACCGCCGAAGACGGTAGCTTTCTTATTCAAGAAAGCTCCGGTAAATGTCTCTCCCCAACTAATAACCCCTTTGACCCCAATAAGCGTACACAAGTTGTATTCAATAGCTGTGAAGGTTTGCCTGAACAGCGCTATCGTTGGCTCAATAACGGCAGTATTCAGCATGTCGTATCTGGCCGCTGTATCAAACCAGAAGGCCCATTAAATGATGTGAATGCGCTGGACCGCATCAAACTGGCACCACGTTGTGGCGGTGCGAAAATGGCGTTTAAGCACACTAGAAAAGGTGCCGTAAAACACATTGAATCTGGCCTGTGTATTCACCCCGAGCGCGGCAACCTAGCGCCTGCAGATGGTACGCGGGCGCTATTAAAAGGTGCTTGCGGTAAAGACAAAGCCTTCTTCGCGTTCACTGATACCCTCAACTTAGACAGCGACGGGGATGGTATTGAAGATGCCATTGACCAGTGTCCAGATACCCCAGCTGGGGTCGAAGTTGATGCTAACGGTTGCCAAGTCTTTGGTGATGGCGATAACGATGGTGTACCCGATAACCTAGATCAGTGCCCGTTTACACCAGAAGATTTTCGCGACATTTTCGGCATTACGCCCGATGGTTGTGTTGCGATTCCAGAGTTTGACGATCAAGACGGCGATGCTGTTATCAACCTTGAAGACCAATGCCCCGATACACCACTGGGTGAAGAGGTCGATTTTGCAGGCTGTTCAGAAAGCCAGCGCCCTAGCGATAGCGATGGTGACGGCATTTTTGATGAATTCGATGAATGCCCCATGACGCCGCCAAATACGCCGGTTGATGGCAATGGTTGCGCGATTTTGGAGGATTCCGATAATGATGGCGTGCCTGATTTTGCGGATGAATGCCCGTTTACGCCAGCAGAATTTCTTGGGCTTTTTGGTAGCGTAGAGCCAAATGGTTGTTTACCCATCCCTGATTTTGAAGATCAAGATGGTGATGGCGTTATCAACATTGAAGACCAGTGTCCAAACACGGAGTTGGGGCAAGAGGTTGACCCTAACGGTTGCCCGGTTGTTGGTACAAACGACAGCGACTTTGACGGCTTAACCGACGAGCAAGAGTTTGAAATTGGCACAGACGCTTTCAACCCAGACTCAGATTTCGACAATCTTGCCGATGGCGAAGAGGTGAATGTTTTTGGCACTAACCCGCTGAACCCAGATACCGACTTCGGTGGTGTGAGCGATTTTGACGAAGTCATTTCAGGCACTAACCCGCTTGACCCAAGCGATGATAGCTTTGGGCCACCAAGCTTGCCGCTGGTATTAACTGATGGCCATGGCTTCCGCTGGGATATTTTTAACGGTGGTGAAATTGCCGATGGTACCAACGATGCCTTTGATGGTGGTTTTGTACTGAATGTGAATGGCTTGCAGTTCTTCGAAGAGCAAGTGCGTTTTGATGATAATGGCCGAGGCGTAGCGCTGATTAACCGTAATATGCTGCCTGGTATTGAAGTTAGCCGGCATGTGTCTGTACCGCAGGGCGCCAAGTTTGCACGTTTTATTGATAGCTTCACCAATACCACCAGCGAGCTACAGGTACTCGAAGTTACCTTGTCGACTAACTTAGGTTCAGATGGCGGGACGAATGTACTGGTGACTAGCTCTGGCGACCAAGTGTTTGATGTGACCGACCAATACATTATTACTGATGATGGCTTTTTCTTGCCATCAAGTTCGAGTTCTAGCAGCTCTTCAATACCTTTCCCCTTCCCAATTCCTTCCAGCACTTCTAGCTTTAGTAGTGTAAGCAGCACCAGTAGTGTGCCTAGCTTCCCTACAAGTGAATCGTTTGGGTCTGCTTCTAGTGCGCCGTTTATTCCGACCAGTTCTAGCTTTAGCGAGCCAGAGTTTGGTTCAAGTAGCAGCTTTGTTTTTCCTGAGCCAACAAGTTCTAGTGAATTCTTTATTGGCTCTGCTGGCAGCGAACCCAGTTTTGGCTCAAGCTCAAGTGAAGTGGTTTTCTCGAGTTCGAGTGCGCCTATTATTATCTTCCCGCCAATTAGCTCTAGTTCAAGCTCTAGCAGCTTCTCTAGCTTGCCAGTTTTTGAAGGCGACCCAATGGTAGGGCATGTGTTCAACTGGTCTAACGGTGAAACCGCACTGCAACCTATTGCGGCAGTCCAGCAGGGCGATGATATTCGCATTACTTACCGTATTGTGCTGCGCCCAGGTGAAACCACCAGCCTAATGTCGCTGGGTTTACAAGGTTTTGACCGCAATGTAATGGAAGGCGATATTGATGCCGCGATTAGTAACTTGCCAAAACTACTGCAGGATTTAAACCCTGTACAAGTGATGGATATTAGTAACTGGTTCGCCCAGATCGATTCTGACGGTGATGGCATTTTAGACGACCAAGAAGACGTACTCGGTACAGACCGCTTCAATCCAGACTCTGACTTTGACGGTCGCCCAGACCTTGAAGATGTACTTACCGACTTCAACCCTGAACTCGCCTTTGATGTTGATGGCGATGGCACGCCCGATTTTGCAGACCAGTGCATTATCGAGTCTCCTTTTCCCGTCGACGAGCAAGGTTGCCCAATTACCGAGCCAGACCCGTGCCTTATCGATCCAGCACTTTGTAGCAATGACAGCGACAATGACGGTGTGCCGGATGAACTCGATTTATGCCCAGGTACCCCGCGGGGCGTAGAAGTTGATGGGCAAGGTTGCCCAGTAGTAGGCCCAGCAATCGAGATTATTGGCGCGGAACCTGCTGTATTTAACCCAATATTCCCACCGGGTATCGGTTTGGTTGCATTTGATGTGCACTTGTTTAGTTTGATCACTAACGAGCAGTTGCCGCCAGGTGCAAGCATTCAGCTGGACTTCGCTGATCCACGCTTTCAGGTTATTAATCAAACGCCTGAGTTGTTAACGGTGCTGGTTGAAGCTTTTGACCCGAACGAAACGCAGTTTTTCATTCCTGTGTTTATTGGTTTGCCCGACGGAAACCGCAGCAATACTTTCTTTGTAGAAGCCCGTACCGGCGCTGAGCCACCACAAAGCTCTTCGGTCGATGCTGTATTTATTCGCGATGGTGCAACCATTGATGCCAGTGGTATTACGTTAAGTGGTGTATTTCAACAGTTAGCTTCTGAAGGCCGCGGAACAGGCGAAGGCTTATTCCGCCAATTTTGGGATGCACAACGTCGCGTATCGGCCATCGATAGCGATATTAATTGTGTGCCCATTAACGGCTTTGAGCTTTCGTGTGACCGCGCGGAAAGTGAAGTGGCGTTTATGAGCGATGCCGAAGTGGCTGTTGAAATGACACGCTATAACACACTAGCGTTGGTCAACCGCATAGAGCTGCGCACCGGCTGGCAAGATTGCGGTGAGCACCGTGTTGTGTTTGGTCGCAACGATTTTCAGCGTAACTTCTTGATTGTAGAGGCGCGCGTACCTAACCCAACACCGGGTGATGTTCGCGGTTGTGAGCCAGTAATTCGTCATTGGCAAAACATGCCGGGGCTTGATCCTATTGCTCGCGGTATCGAACTTAACCGCTTCTTTATGGAAGGCTTAGAAGGCATTGCACCGGTTATTTCGGTGGCCAACTTATCTGAGGGCCAAGGTCAAATTCGTACTAACCAATTTATGACGCCCGAGTGGATGCTGCGCGAGTACGACCTAGAAACCCGCTGTGATAGCGCCGTTGAAGGTGAATGTACCGTTGTTGCCTTACCGGTGCGGGTCAACGAAAATCCCTTTGGCGAGCTTTTTAACCCCGAGCTGCCATTTGTCGGTGGTGCGTTAGCTGAGCTTGCGGCCGATTTTCAATCGGAATTTGCCAGCAACCTTGAGCCACTGTTAAAAGACGATATTGTGATGTTGTCTAACCCCGTGAGCGATCGCTTTAATAATGGTCAAAGCCATGCCAGTGGCTTCGCGTTTTTCGAGAATGATTTCCGTGGTCATTTCGGTAATAACCTGTTCACGCCTTTCGGTTTAGATTTACAAACCCAACTTGAAGGTCGCGTGGATGCACGAGGCAACCCGCTAACGGTTGATCAGCTATTAAATCGTGCAACGGCAATGACCTGTGGCGGTTGCCACGAGCCATCGAGCTTTGGTTTAACCGCACCGAACGCTATTGGTGCATTTCGCTTAAGCGACGGCAGCATTATTGATAGTTGGCCAAATACGCTAGGTTTTGTCCATGTTGACGAGCAGCGTAATATTTCACCAGCGCTTCGCGATGTATTTATCCCTGCGCGCTTAGAAGCCTTCGTTGATGTGTTAGAAGAGCTAGACGTTGCCATTAGCACAGGTTTTGCGCCAGAAAACCTAGAAGCTGGCCCACGTATTAACGAGCGTTAAAACGCTATAACCTTAAGCCTGTTATTCACTAGCAGGCCCCGCAAACCGCATAGGGTGACTTATGCGGTTTTTTCGTACTTATTTGTAAATTCAATTAAGGGCATCTCTAAAAATGCACTTTTTCCGCGATAGCGGCTTACAGGTTTTCGCTCCTGCAAAACCTGTATTCAGGCCATCCATGGACATTAGCTCCGTCCTCGAGTCCTCATTTACAGCACGTAAACTGCGGCTCTCCGGGCGGTGCTTTCTTGCTCTCACACAAAAATTGCTATTTTTAGAGGTGCCCTTAAGTCGTGGTAAAAAATATTCAATCAAACAGAAGGAGGGGGGGGGAGATGAAGTCGCCTTGTAAAATATTAATTGCGGCTGGTAGTTTAAGTATGGTTGCTGCGTTATTACATGTTGCTGTTATTTTTGGTGGGCCAGATTGGTATCGATTTTTTGGCGCCGGTGAGGAGCTGGCGCAAATGGCAGAAGATGGAAAATTGTACCCAATTATAGTTACCTTATTTATTACAAGTATTTTAATAGCTTGGGGGCTATATGCGTTATCGGGGGCAGGCCTTATCCTTCGTTTACCCTTTTTGCGATCGTGTCTTGTATTAATTGCTGCTGTGTACTGCATTCGCGGTGCTTACGGGCCTTTTATTCCGTTGTTGGTTTCAACTCCCTATGTAGAAAATTTAGGCATTGCCTTTTGGTTTTGGAGCTCGGCTATTTGTATGAGCATTGGCTTGCTTCATTTGTGGGGTTTGAAAAGAAATTGGTCGTCATTATCACAAAAAAATTAGTATTTTTAGAGGTGGCCTTAAATATATGCTCTTCAAGGAGAGCCCTGCATGTTTATTTATGAGATTACACTGGCCGTGTTACTTGCATTATTTGTTATCGGTGGTATCGCTTCCGGCCTTTTCTATAACTTACTATATGTTTACCTGTTGGCCCGCTTAGTGACAGAGGGAGTTCGCTTATATCTTGCTTATCTGCATGGTGAATTTTTATTTGAAAATTGGCCGTGGACTGATGTCCATTATTGGCTGCCCAATATTGTTCGCTCAATGTTTTTTATTGTAATTTTATTTTTCATTACAGACCGATTTATAGCCTTTCAATTTCCGCCTTCCACTGCGGCGTGGATAAAAACGCAAATGGTTATCCTTACACTTATGAGTATTGCTCTGCTCTGGATTCCGACTGTTAGGGTTAATTGGCCTCAGGCGATTGTCATGGGGTCGGGTTGTTTTGTAATAATTTTTTTAATTTTAATTAATAAAAAAACGCATTTTGACAATGCCATTACTCTTCGTAATCCACTTCATCAGCCCGCGTTAATTTTGAGTGCAGGGTTTAGCCCACTATATAATCACCACTTCTTTTTTAAGGGGCAACGTTATGCTGCAGATTTAATTGCCGTTGAGTACAATCGAAATGCGCGTAAACAAAAAGAACTTTCGGCTTTTACCAGTTTCGGCATGCCACTTTATGCTCCAATAAGTGGAGAAGTTGTGGCAACGTATTTCGACTATCCTGACCAAGAGATTGGTACTACCAATGCAGAAATGCCGGTGGGAAATTACGTTGTAATTCAGGTGGCGAAAGCACAATTTTTATTGCTTGCACATATAAAGCATGGCAGCGGTAAAGTTGCTGTAGGCGATTGGGTTGCCGAGGGCGATGAGCTTGCAGCACTGGGGAATTCCGGCAACACCGGCGAGCCGCATCTACACATGCAAGTGCAGAATCATGTCGATTTTCGGCAAGTTACCCAAACCTTTCCTATTTATTTTAAAAGCGAAGGGCAAACGGTGTTTTCTCGCTATAAGGTTGTTTTACCCTAATAAACCGTGTAGTAAATACGAAACGCTGTTGGTTTTTAATTTTTATGCAGATAATTTAGCTGCGGCTTTTGGGTGTGGAGTTTGGTTATTTTGTATGATTATTGGCTCCCTTTGCTGCCAGTTTAGGTGGGTACATTAGAATTATATTTAACGCAATTTCTGCCAGAATTCTTTGCCATATAAAGGCCTTTATCTGCCGCGGTTAGTAGCTCGTCCGGTGCTTGCTTTGCGTTAAGGCAGGTAACCCCTATTGAGCAAGTGAATCGAATAGTATGGTGGTTAAAATTAAGTACGCTGTGCTCGCAAGCATGCCTCAGCTGTTCGGCTAGGTGCATCGCTTTGTTTATATCGCAATCAATTAGGCTTATCGAAAATTCTTCTCCGCCCATGCGGCCGAGAAGGTCTGCATCGCGTATTGTTTCACGGCATAGGTTTGCCATATGCGAAATAGCTGCATCACCGGCGGCATGGCCGAGTGAATCGTTGATTTTTTTGAAGTGGTCAATATCAATTTGCAATAAACATAGCGGTCGTTCTTCTAGGTGCGCTCGAGCGACTTCCTCCTCAAGGCGCTGTAAAAAATAGCCCCGGGAAGAAATTTGTGTAAGGTGATCTGTTATTGCAATAGCGTAAAGCTCGCTAGAGGCTTTTTCTAGTGTGCGATTCACGCGGGCTAAATTATCTAAATGCGATAAACTGCGTTGGTGATAATCACTTGCGCGCTCTACCATTAAAATTAGTAGTAAACCGGCAATAATAATGGTGGCCGCTAGATACCAATTTTGTTTTACTAAAGTAACTGATTGTTTGACATCTATGGCATGCCAAATTTTAAAATCTTGGCCTTGTGTATTTATGCGCGCAATAACCATGGTCTGGTTGTTAATGTCCCATAGGTTTAATAGGTGACTATTAATAGCTGAAGGCCTAATTCCAAGCTGTGTTATGGTATTCAGTGCATAGGTATCTTGCAGTTCCTTTGGGGGTGGTTTGGATATGAATTGTTCGCCGATATGTTTGAAAATGGAGGATTTATCGGTACTGCTAATAATTATGCCTTGGTTATCGACCACCCACGTTGTGGCGCTTAAAAGCTTAAGCCCATCCATAAGCCTGTTGGCATTTAAGCGAACAACTACCGTGCCAATAAATATTTCTTCTTTTATTGACGCGTGAGCAAAAAAAAGCGAAGGGATTGGTATTTTTTTACCCACGGCAAACTGTCGACCGTGCCCTTCGTTTTTTGCTTGCTGAAAATAGTGGCGATTAACGTAATTAGACCCTAGGCAACCTTTTGGTTTGTATGTTTTAGATAAAGTTAAATAGCTATTGGCAATACAGTTTGCACTCGCATCTAAAAGAAATACTGACATTAAGTCTACATCGTTTGATATTCGCCCAAAAAGATTGTTAACGGCTGCTGTCGGCGGGTGCTGCTTTAGGAATTCCTGTCGTTGTGCAGGCGCCATATCTTTGAGTAGTTGCGCATGCTTGTTGGTACTCTGTAAATGCGTAAGAATATCGGCTTCGTGCGAGAGCGTAATGGCCAGTTGTTCTGCCGTATGCAGTTCTTTATCAATAAGTTGTGCAATAAAGGTCGCTTCGCGGTTGGCTTTTTGTTGTTGTTCGCTGATTGATTTTTGAAAATTATTATCAATGACTTTTGCACTGGTAAAAATACTCACCATTAGCCATATAACTGCAAAGATACACGCGATAAATTGCAAGCGCCTAAATGGCGCTAATGCATGAGGCTTACGATAGCATTCGATATTGGGTATCAATAGTTGTTTAGATGCCGTGGAATGGCCATTGGCTTTAGATGTAGATATTTTTTTGATAGTTTTCATTTTTGCTTAAATCCCTAGTACGACATTCCTTTGTACTGTGTAGAGATGCTGATGTTCAGAGTACGGTGCTGTATTCTTACCCGTTGGGTTAGGCATCATAGTGTGCTTAACCCAGTCTGGCTAGACTGCTATTGCTGGAAAGATCTTTGCGTAAATAAAGAGTAGATAATCCTGTTTATAATAAATATTCAAAGAATCGAAAATAGACAATTGCGGCATCTATTTTTAACATTAAACTGAGCTATTTTTTACGGCGGTTGGCCCGCTAAACCACATTGTGGATAATAAATACTTTAATTGGCCAATTTAGTCTCACTATTACCCTTCCCGTATTTCAGTGGTAGCCTTGAATGCTGGCAATTTGTGGCAGGCTATTTGGATTATTCATCGCATAAAATGAAATCTACAACGTATGAAATTTGATATATTTGGTCGAAAAATTTTGGATGTTTCTCGTGTTAACCCTAACGTAGCATTAGATATTGAGTTCAGGAGCTTGTAGAGTGGTATTTATAGCGTTGAACGGAGATTTTTTTGGATTGATACTAGTCACTCTAGGTGAGATCCAGAAAAATTGAGTACGACGTTAGAAATACTGCTATAGAAGCAGCGAAGCGATCCTGGGCCAAAAGTTAATGCAACGTTAGGGTTAAGGGAGAATGGCTTGCTTGCTATTGTAGTAACGGCCTAAAGCGGCGGGCAGAGGATATTTGCATTCCGCCGACATTAAGTGAGACTGAGTTAACGGACTATATCGCCGATGTCTTTCACGAATGGGCTAGTGTCGACAATGATAGTGTGCGGCGTATAAGCTAGCATCGCATTGAACAGCTGCATGCATCAATATGACGCCAGTATGGGCTACAATGATGTTCAGTTTCTAGCATTCATGTAAACGTAAAACCGATGACCGCATATCTTTTAGTTTCTGTATGGCTCGTTAGCGCGGCGCTTTGTTATTACATTGCAAGGTCGCGTGGTTGCAAGCTTTTTGTAGGGTGGGATATGGCTTTGGCGCTGCTCGGCCCCTTTGCAATACCACTAATGTACTTAATCAAACCTAAGAGCATCTCTAAAAATGCACTTTTTCCGCGATAGCGGCATCAGCTCCGTCCTCGAGTCCTCACAAATTGGAGGATCAATTTGCACAGCTTGCTGCCCGCAGGGTGAAGCGCAAGGATGCGCTGAATGATTTACAGCTCGTAAACTGCGGCTCTCGGCTTTGGCCTCCTGCGTCGCTCTACCTCCTGAATCCATTCAGTCGTCCGGGCGGTGCTTGACCTCCACGGATGGAGGAAATGCAGAAAGTTGCCTGGAGCAACTTCTGTCTTTGCTCTCACAAAAAAATACTATTTTTAGAGACGCCCTAAACCAGTTGCAGCTAGCAGCTAAGTTAGCCTTAACTTCGGCGATGCCCAATCTACTTGCCTCCTTATGCACACACGCGTACTCTTTCAACTATGTAATGCTAGTTTATTTAGTATGTTCTGTGAAATTTGAATGCAATGGGTGAAATACATAATGAGAAATGTGCAGAAGTGGATTTTGGGGCTGTGCTTTGGCTGGGCGTTGGCGGTTAATGCGTTTGCACTAAAGTTTGACGGGTTGGCGCAAACACCACCTATGGGCTGGAATAGTTGGAATACGTTCGAATGCCAGGTGAGTGAAAGCCTCATTAAAGAAACCGCCGATGCCATGGTGAGTAATGGCATGATGGCGGCAGGCTATGAATATGTGGTTATCGACGATTGCTGGGCACTGCGCGAACGCGATGTGAATGGCTATTTGGTACCTGACCCACAAAAATTCCCCAATGGTATGAAGGCTCTTGCCGATTACATTCACAGCAAAGGTTTAAAGCTGGGTATTTATGGTGATGCGGGCAAAACCACCTGCGCCGGTTACCCTGGTAGCCAAGGCCATGAGTATCAAGATGCGCGAACCTTTGCCGCATGGGGTATCGATTTTCTCAAATACGATTGGTGCGCAACCGGCACCCGAAATGCCCAAGAGGCCTACACAACGATGCGCGATGCCCTTTATGCCGCCAAGCGCCCAGTGGTGTTTTCAATTTGCGAGTGGGGCGATAATCAGCCGTGGGAGTGGGCGCAAGATATTGGCCATTTATGGCGCATATCCGGTGATATTTACGATTGCTGGAATTGCTCGCAAGAATGGTCGCATGGTTTTAAAACAATTTTAGATCGATATCACAACTTAAAGCCTTCAGTTGTGGGGCAAGATGGCATGGGGCAATATTCAGGCCCAGGCCACTGGAACGATGCTGATATGCTGGAAGTGGGCAACCCAGGTTTAACCATGGCTGAAAACAGGTCACATTTTACGATGTGGGCCATGATCAACTCGCCGCTAATTGCCGGTAATGATTTGCGCAGCATGAATGCCGAAGTTACAAAAATATTGACCCACAAACCTGTGATTGCTTTAAACCAAGATGCTGATGGCATTGCAGCTTGGCGTTTTAAAATTCAACCGCAACAATACGAAATCTGGATTAAACCTTTAACCCAAGGGCGATGGGCTGTTGCGGTATTAAATATTGCCGATAGCGCGCAAAAAATCAGCATTGAATGGCCGCGTATGGAGCGAGCCATTCGTGGTGAATTTACCATTAAAAACTTATGGTCTGGTAAAAACGAAGGTACCACGGCAAAAACTTTAACGCGCAAAGTCGGCTCACACGATGTGTTAGTGCTTGAATTAAAACCGGTGAAAAAGCACTAGGTTTAACGTAAAGCCTAAGTGCAGAGTGCTTCCACGTTTAGATGTGTAACTAGGGTCGCCCCATTTTAGGCACTCTTGCAAGTCGGCAATTCCCTCTGAATTGCCGACTTTAAAAGTTAAAGCCCTTAATTGAATAATATAAGGTTTTATGGCCGCGGGGTAGTTCTTGATTACTAACGCAACGTCAGGATTCATAAAGGGAATCATGCTCTTGCGCTATAGCAATACACTGTTACTGCGGCCTTCGCTGTGAAATACAGCGACTAATGAATAACTAAAGAAGCTGTGGCAGGTGGTGAGGTAATCTCGAATAGTATCTTTCATACATTCTGCATATCGGTTTGCTTCACTTTCCCATTCGCTTAACGCTGTATTTTTTACGGCCTTCAATTTATTGTCTAATGCGGTAAAGCAACACTGAACGACTTTGGCTGAATCATTTTCTTTTTTATTATCGGTTACCACAATAGTTAATACCGAACAGGTAATATCCCACTCGAAAATAAAGTAACGTGAGTGCTCATTGATATTATCGTTCAGTAGTGACACCGCTTTATCTATACTACAAGCCACAGCCAAATTTAGCCCCTTGGTGTCGTACTCGTGCGCTAGGGCAAGGTAAGTTAAATGTTCTGGCGTGTTGGTAGGTGCCTGTGGGTTTGCATTGTTGTGCTCTTTCCAGTCTAACGACATGTAGTGCCCTGAATATTCTGAGTGCTGCTAATTTATGGATTTGTTTGCTGAGCGTAAGCCGCTATGTAATATAAAAGGAATGCATCAACAAGTATTGGGTGGTTCAATGTGCTCTTTCAATGCCCCTGATTACAGGTGGGGTGATTAGCTAATTTTACCTTGAATGACCCAAATATAAATACCCTCAATATCACTGGCGTACTCGCGCTCAATACGGGCACCTATTTGCTTGACATAAGCGGGGATGGCGCCTTTTTTTTGGTAGAGTTTAAAGTTTCGATAATGGCCTGACAGCATTTCGTCTAATTCAATGGCACACCTCCCAGCTAATGATTTGCAATATCCGTAATCGGCAATAATGACTTGTTTGGACGTCTTTAGCATTGCGCTTAATAGCTGGCAGGCATCTTTTTCGGCGAGTTCGTGTAGGCATAGCGTGCTGCTGGCAATATCAAACGACGAGGGGGCCATGTGTAAGGCGTTAACACATTCGAAATGTACGTTTTTAATGTTGTGTGCCGTGCGCTGTTTGTTGGCGTAGTCGACCATCGATGCGTTAAGGTCTACGCCAAGCCCGTGAGCTATTTGGGGGGAGCAGCGCAACATGAAACTACCGGTGCCGCAGCCTACCTCCAGTAATGATATGCCCTGGGGCATTAGTGCACTCAACTCCTCACGCAAAGGCTTTAACGCGCGATCAGCTAATTTTGATTTTATTAAGACTTTAAGGTTCACTTCGATAATACAAATATAAAAATATTGTAGAGGGTAGCATAATATGGATATCCAGCGGGGAGGTGGTTACCCCGTTGGATATAATCTGGCGAATTCAAAGTCTCCTATTCAAAGCTTCCTATTCAAAGCTTCCTATTCAAAGCTTCCTATTCAAAGCTTCCTATTCAAAACTTCGCGGTGCTTTGGTTTTTATTATAGCGATATAGCCATGCCAACTAGCAAAGCTTAGTAACGGCATAATGATAATGAATGCAATTGCTTTGGTCAGAAAACCAATCATAATTAATCCGAATACCAGCGATGCCCAAAATACCATTGCCTTAGCGTTTTTACGAACGGCGTTAACTGAAGTTGCCATAGCAGTCATCATGTCTAAGCGGCGCTCTAAGAGCAATTGCGGGGTAAAAGCAGATATGGAAAATCCTGCAATAGTCAGCACAGCGCCGGCTAGAGTCCCTAAAGTTAAAAAGGGAAGTAATTCCTCTAGGCTTGGGCTTGAGTGGGCTGGGTAAAGCGCATAAATAATACCCGCTAGTCTCATCCATGCAATCATCAATACCAGTAAAACAAAAGCAAAACCCCATTCCCCTGCGGGGTTTCTAGCTAGCATTTTTACACTATGCCTGAAGCTGGGTTTATGACCTTTTTCTATTTCCCATGCAATATCATAAAGTACGGTGGCAAATGCTGGGCCGATAAGTGCAAAAGCAGCCGATGCGGGTAATAAAAACATCCAGTTACCTGCGCTGTAGGCGAAATGCAAAATAAGTGCAGGGATAACCGCGAATACCGCTCCAAAAAATAGAGATAAAAAAGGTGCTTTGTAAAAGTCGTTAAAAGCTAGTAACAGCCAGCGGTAAGGCTCAAAGGTACCAACAACGTTAGCCTGAATGTATTTATCGGTAAGTGATGTGCCTTTAGGAATGCGCGTAAATATTGTCGGATTATTATGCTCGTTGTGAAGGTTTGTGGCCATGGGGCCTCCTAGAGTTTTAGTGATCATGGGGAATAAAGTTCAGCATGGTTATTGTTAGTTAGTACGCGCGATGCAGAAAAAGTATCTCCAATCCATATATTATTTGGCTATATAAAACCTTAGAGGAATGCTTTCGGATTAAGATGTTGACATGTTGACATGTTGACATGTTGATATAGCGAGAAGCGAGAGTATTGTGCGACACCGAATTAGCACCGCGGGACCATGCCGGATGAACTCATCTGATTAAGGCGCTACGGAGTAAGAACCCCCAATTCTCCAAAATGCAAAACCATGAATATCATAAATCCTAAAAAACTCCTGAACAGTAAATGGACTGCCGTGCATCCCATCAATAAAGAAAAGCACTTTATAGTGGTGAAGGTCGTTTTTGATGAGGACGAAAATTCGGTAGAGCGTTGTGTTATTGAAGCTGTAATGACTAAACGAAGTTTCGATATAGACTGGCGCCTGCTTAAAACAGAAAGCTGGATTATCGGCTGGAAGTAGGGGGCTTAATGGGCATCTCTAAAAATGCACTTTTTCCGTGATAGTGACTTACAGGTTTTTGCTCCTGCAAAACCTGTATTCAGTCCATCCATGGACATTAGCTCCGTCCTCGAGTCCTCACAAATTGGAGGATCAATTTGCACAGCTTGCTGCCCGCAGGGTGAAGCGCAAGGATGCGCTGAATGATTTACACCACGTAAACTGCGGCTCTCCGGGCGGTGCTTCCTTGCTCTCACAAAAAAATTACTATTTTTAGAGGTGCCCTTAATGTTAGCGGGTTAAGCCCCTTAGGTTTTTGGGTGGGTTATTTAATCCAAATTTGCTTGGCGTTCACAAATTCTTTGATGCCGTGGGGGCCGAGTTCGCGGCCATAACCCGATTTTTTTATACCGCCGCTGGGCAGTCGTGGGTCGGTTTTAACAATGCCGTTTATGGCGACTTGGCCGGCATTTAGGTCTTTGGCAAACTTGAGCGCTAGGTCTACATCCTGCGTCCATACGCCGGCGCCCAAGCCGTATTCGGTGTCGTTAGCGAGTGTTAAGGCGTGCTCGGGTGAATCGGCTTTTATCACCACCATCACGGGGCCAAAGGTTTCTTCTTTAAACGCGCACATGGTTTCAGTTACGTCGGTTAATAGCGTGACCGGGTAAAAATAACCTTCGCCTTCGGGTATTTCGCCACCGAGTAAACAGTTGGCGCCCGCTGCTACGGTGGCGGCCACTTGGCGGTGTAAGTTTTGCCGTAAATCGTTGCGGGCAATAGGGCCTATGTCGGTGTCTTCTAAAAGTGGGTCGCCAAGCTTTAGTGCAGCTAACCGCGTTTTTAATTTACCGATAAACGTATCGTAAACCTCGCTGGCAACAATAATGCGCTTGGCGGCAATACACGATTGGCCGGCATTAATAATGCGCGACAAGGTGGCGATGTCGGCGGCGGTGTCTAAGTCGGCATCGGCTAATACAATGAAGGGGTCTGAGCCGCCTAGCTCTAATACCGCGTGTTTAATCTCGGCGGCAGCCGTGGCGGCAACAATGCCCCCCGCTTTAGCGGAGCCGGTAAACGAAACGGCTTGCACCGCAGGGTGGCGAATAGCCTCGGCGACAGCCGGTGTGGCAATGGGTAAGTTCACCAAAATATTTTTGGGTGCGCCAGCCTTCGCAAAGACATCGGCAATGGCTTGTGCGCAACCGGGTACGTTGGGGTCGTGTTTTAACACGCAGGTATTACCGGCCATTAGCGCTGGGGCAAAGTAGCGCGCTGCCAGCCACAGCGGCGCGTTCCACGGCAATATGCCCAATAACGTGCCTAGCGGTTGATAGTACACATAGCTGTTAGAGGCATCAGACGGTAGCGTTTCGGTCGCCAAGTAAGGCTCGGCGTGCTCGGCGTAATATTCAGAACACCACGCGGCTTTTTCCACTTCGGCTAGGCCCTCTTTTACGGGCTTGCCCATCTCTTTTGCCATTAATTCGGCCAGCAAAGGTTTGGCGTCGCGCAGGGCTTTGGCCACATTACGCAATACCTCGGCGCGCTCGGCAAAGGTGGTGTTTTTCCAGTGGCTAAACGCGTTATTGGCTTGGGAAATTTTTTCGTCGATTCCCACGCTATTTAACGTAGGGTATTCGGCTAATTTTTGGCCGTTAAATGGATTGGTTGCAATCAGTGCCTGATTCATAGTCACCTCGTTGATTATCGGTTTTAGGGTGATAAAAACGCCGCTTATTCACGGCGCTGTTGGCTAGGGTTGGGCTGCTTGCGTTAACTTTTAGCGTGCGCATGTTTAGCGGCTTTAATTTGCTGCTTACTAGCGGTAGCTTTTGTATTTACAGCCTGAGTACTGGCGCTGGGGCTGGATTGAATGCTGCTTGCGGGCAAGCCTTGCGGGCTGCCAGCTATATTGCTGGCAGTAGGGTTAGGTTGAACCATCGCACTAGCTTCGTTAGGTTTTACGGAAAAGTCCCTATCCATAGTAAAAAAGGATTCACAGCCGTCGGCGGTAATATGAATAGTGTCGGAAATGCCGCAGGTCTTGTCGCCATCAACCCCCCACATCCAAGGGATAACATGAAACGTCATGCCTTCTTTTAAAACGGTGCCGTCGCCTTGTTTTAAGCTGCATATATAGCCTTCGTCCCAGCTGGGTGGGAAGGCGATGCCAATGGAATAACCTGATCGCGTTACCAAACGTGCGCCCACATCATTATGGGAAATAATATTGCGGATCATGTTGTCCACATCCGATACCGTCATGCCTGGCTGAATGTAGTTATGCATGGTATTGAGCGCTAACTTCATACACTCCTGCGCCTTGTGCATGGAATCGCTCAGCTGGCCCAATACCACGGTGCGCATCATGGCGGTGTGGTAGCGGCGGTAGCAGCCGCCCACTTCCAAAAAAATATGCTCATCGGGCTTAACCACGCGGCCCTCCCATGTGGCGTGGCCAATCATGGTGCGCGGGCCAGAGGTAACATAGGGCATTACCGCCGGTGGCTCGCCGCCTGCGCGGAACATGGCCGCGCTAATGGCGGCACCAATTTCGTTTTCGGTAGCGCCGGCGTGGCAAGCGGCTATGCCTGCCTCCATGCCGGCTTCGGTCGCGGTGGCGGCGCGGCGCATTAAGTCTATTTCCAGTGCCGATTTGCAAATGCGGCCTTCTTCTACAATGCCAAAACAGTCCAGTAGCTTGGCATCGGTTAGGGTGGTATGGATGGTGTCTTGCTGGTAGGCGGGGAAGAAGTAGCTATTGCGCTCGTAACCAATGCGCTTAGTCGATAGGCCAAATTCACGCAGTGCATCGACCAGCATTTGCACGGCATCGCCGGTATCAGGGTAGGGGCGTGTGCGCTCCACCCAGGTGCGGGCAAAAATATTGGATTCCTCCAATGCGCGGGTAATCATGAAGGGCTCGTCTTCTAAGGGCACAACCAGCGCTTGGAAGAACGAGTAACCGGTGGTTTGGTAATCGGTTAGGTACATGATGTTTTCGGGGTCGGTGATTACCACGGCATCCAAGTGGCGCTCGGCAATGCGGCTGCGTAGCTCGGAAATTCGGCGCTCGTACTCCTCGTAGGGGAAGGTCATATCATCGCGTTTTTTCATGCGGCGGCCTCCAAAACGGTTTGTGCGGTTTGCACTAGAATATCCAGTCCTTCTTGTAAGTCGCTGTCGGGAATGGTCAGCGGCGGTATCAGCTTAACCACTCGGCCACCTGTGCCGCAGCTGGCAATTAATAAGCCCTTATCAAAGCACTGGTTAACAATGGCTTTGGCATTTTCGCCGTTGCCCACATCTAAGCCTAAAATCATGCCTTTACCGCGCACTTGCACGGCGCTCAGTTTTTCTAGCGGTGCAAGGGCGCCAGCCATCACTTTGGCTTTGGCTTTTACCTCGTCCATAAAGCTGTCGTCTTCAAAGTAACTGAGCATTTCGGCACCAGCCACAAACGATAACGACTGGCCGCGGAAGGTGCCGGTGTGCTCGCCAGGTGACCAGTGTTGATCAATCTCGGGTTTTACCAGGTTTACCGCCATAGGGGTGCCCATGCCGCCAATGCCTTTGGCTAGGCACACAATGTCCGGGTCTATGCCGTAATCGTCAAAACTAAAGAATGAACCCGTGCGGCCAATGCCTACTTGGACATCGTCGATAATCAGTAAACTGCCAAAGTCTTTCGCTAGCTGGGCTAACGCCGTTAGCCACGCTTTATGGGCAACGTTCACGCCGCCTTCGGCTTGAATGGTTTCCACTAAGAATGCCGCTGGTGGGCTAATACCACTGGAGGCATCGCTATATTGCCCGCGCAGTGCTTCTATATTGGCTACACCGCAGCCCATTTCGCAGCCACTACAGGGTTTTTCACAGCCAAAAGGTTGATGCTCTACATGCAGCAACGGAATGCCCGCCGCGCCGCGAAAGTATTGGTTGGCGGTGCACGCAAGCGAGCCTAAGGTCATACCGTGAAAGCCTTTGGTAAAAGCCACAATGTCACTGCGGCCGGTGGCCCTGCGCGCTAATTTTAAAGCAGCCTCTACCGCATTGGTGCCGGTTGGCCCCATAAATTGCAGTTTGTGGGGCATGTTGCGCGGTTCGAGAATGGTTGTTACAAAGCGCTCCATAAAGGCCCGCTTAGCGGTGGTGTGCATATCTAAACTGTGTAAAACACCATCGTTTTGCAGATAGTTAATCATGGCGGTTTTCATGCGCGGGTTGTTATGGCCAAAGTTCAGCACGCCTGCGCCTGCAAAAAAATCGATATATTCCTTGCCGTCTTCGTCGGTTTGGCGCGCGTTAATGGCTTTATCAAACACCACCGGGTAGACGCGACAATAGGCTCTAATATCGGATTCTCGTTGCTCGAATATGCTCATACTTGTCTCCTCGTTGTGTAAAAAATAAGGCGTGACTAAACAGGTGCCGCGCCCTTTTTGCAGTGCCAGTGTTAACTGAGTGTATTGATGCTGTTGTGGTTTGAATGGGTGAGGCTATTGGGCGCCGGCGCACCGGCTAACTGTGCGAACAGGCGCGTAACTTTTTCGATTAAACGGTCGTTAAAGTCGTAGTGCGGGCTGTGGCAAGGTGCTTGATGGTCGGGGCCATCGTCGGCCCCAATTAGCGCAAATGCGCCTGGAATTTGCTGCAAGTAATAACTGAAGTCTTCCGATGCCATAATCGGTGCAGGCAGGTTTTGCTCTAGGGCATCAGTATTTTGTGGCAAATCGCAGTTGTTCGGTGGCGTATGCAGTTGCTGCCAAAGTTGGCGCATTTGCAGCGCTTGGGCGGCGTGGTTAATGGTGGCGCCATAGCGGGGTTGAATATTGACTTCGCACTCTACCCCGTAAGTGCGGGCGGTACTCACGGCGATATCAGTAATCCATTCGTTAATTTGTTCGCGGGTGCTTTGATCGGGGATGCGAATGCTGCCGCCAATAATGGCCTGTTGTGGAATAACCGTAGCGGCGCTGGGTGCCTCTATAGAGGTTACGCTAACCACTGCGGCTTTTTGCGGCGGCAGCCTGCGGCTAATAATTTGTTGTAAAGCCATGGTAATAGCGCTGGCCGCAAGTACGGGGTCGCGGCATAGCTCTGGTTGGCTGGCGTGGCCACCACGGCCGTTGACTGTGAGTGTAAAGGTGCCGTTGCCGCACATTACTATGCCATCGGGGCAAAGCATTTTGCCAAAATCTATAGCGGGCCAATTGTGCCAACCAAATATTTGATCCACACCTTTCAATGCGCCATCTTCGATCATTTTTTTGGCGCCGTGGCCGCCTTCTTCTGCCGGCTGAAAAATTAACGTAACAGGCGCGGGTAATTGATCCTCACAATATTTTAACCATTTGGCCGTTGCTAGCAGGGTGGCGGTATGGCCATCGTGGCCACAGGCATGCATGCAACCGGTGTGTTGTGATTGATAGACTTTACCGGTTTTTTCGTCAATGGGCAGAGCGTCGATGTCGCCACGCAAGGCAATGCGTGGGTGGCTGGAGTTATTACTATTGGTGATGTTGCGCGGTGTTAACTTGGCCACGGTGCCAGTTTGCGCACATACCGTCCAGGGAATTCCCAGTTGTGTTAATTCCGCTCGAATACGCTCAGCTGTGCGATTTTCTTGCCAGCCAAGCTCGGGATATTGATGTAGCTCTCGGCGTATTACTTGCGCCGATGAGATGGTCTTTTGCCAGAAGTCCGACATGATCCTCCCTTCAAATACCGAATAAAATAAAAATTCGGAAGCACTGTTTTGGCGCGGTGCGGCGCACTAATTTTGCTATGTGATACTTAAATAGAGCAAAAAAGCACTCGACACACCACCATGGTAGACCCTACGCAAGCCTTGTTCCAATTTACGGCAGTGGTTAGTGGGTGAAGTTCAAGAATGGGATAAATAGCATGGATAAATAACAGTTAATGCCACAAGTTGGCACTTAGAAAGTGGTGGCGGTTATTTGTGTCATAGGACTGGCAGTAAAGCAGTACAATGGAAAGCTTTCGCGGCAGGGGCTAGTGAATTGCCTTAATTCCTCTTATTGTGCCTATTTAGAGTAAAGGCTTAAGTCGCTGATTGTAAGCAAGGCCGGCTCGCCGACTATTAGAAACCGAGACACATTAATAACCATGAAAAATGATTACCCAAAGCCGCCCAAAAGGCTTCGTGATTTAAGGGCATCTCTAAAAATAGTAATTTTTGTGTGAGAGCAAGGAAGCACCGCCCGGAGAGCCGCAGTTTACGTGGTGTAAATCATTCAGCGCATCCTTGCGCTTCACCCTGCGGGCAGCAAGCTGTGCAAATTGATCCTCCAATTTGTGAGGACTCGAGGACGGAGCTAATGTCCATGGATGGACCGAATACAGGTTTTGCAGGAGCGAAAACCTGTAAGCCGCTATCGCGGAAAAAGTGCATTTTTAGAGATGCCCTTAAATGGCTTTGGCCCCCGAAGTGAAGAGATATTAGCTGAAGTTGAAATTCATTCAGTCGAAGATTTTATGGCGATTGATCCTTATGATCTATACGCAAAGATAAAGCCTATGAAGGGTATGGGATTAAATTCAATTTATGCAATTATCGGAGCAAGGGAGAACTTGTCATGGTTAGAGGTAGCAAAAACGCGTAAAGCCGAAATTTTAATGCGCCTTGATGACCTCAGGTTAGCGCCGAAGTAAAATTCAAAGATGCCCTTTATGATTTTAGACACCCAAAAAATACACTATGGAGAAAGAGGCAATGATTTTATCAAATACGACAGACGTTGTCGGTTATAAAGTTACCGAATCCATCGGTTTGGTGAATGGTAGTATTGTTCAGTCTAAGCATGTGGGTAGGGATATTATGGCTGGGCTTAAAACATTGATTGGTGGTGAAATAGCCGGCTATACCGAAATGTTATCGGACGCCCGGGATAAAGCGATACAGCGTATGGCTAAAGAGGCTGAAGGCAAAGGTGCAAACGCCGTAATCAATATTCGTTTTACAACCAGTGCTATATCTCAGGGTATGTCTGAAATTCTCGTATACGGTACGGCTGTAGTACTCACGAAAATATAGTACTAACAAAATAGGGTACTAATAAAAATCTAGAGCCAGCCTTAAGGGCCTAAATGGCTATTGCTAAGGTTTTACAATCGTTTTAGGGGCTTGTGTTTCGGTTTTTGGTAATGCAATAAAAGCCGGAAAGGTGCTTTCGCGTATTGCGCCAGTGCGCGCATTCGGGAATTTTTGGCGATCGGCCTCTGTGGCTAATTCGTTACCTTCAGCTCTGCGGGGTGACGGCCTTTTCTGTTTTAGTCCATTTCCTTTTTCACTTTTATCGCTTTGGCGAGGGTACTGTAAACTATAAGTGAATTGCTTATTATCGTTGGCAAAAAATATGGCTGCTAAAATGCTCGTTAATGGGGCTGGGGGTACTCGTGCAAGCGGTAAGCAGGTAAGTGCTAGCGATAATGGCTCCGCTAAGGCGAAAAGTGTTATCCATAAAGAATCCTAAAATTATTCGGTCTTAATTGTTTAAGGGCTATAAGGATTCTGTTATTAACCGCCAGTTCAGTACTTTACAAAACTTTACGTTGTGAATGTTAGGGCGCCATAAAGCAAATATGGGGCAATTATTCTATTTCGGTAACCCAGACGTCGACATCCATTTTTGAGCCTGGATTGCCAAAAAAATTTCCTGCTACTGGCGGAACCGATTCGGGTAAGCGTGCTACGGCTACGGCAATATGGTCTGCGCCCACCATATCACCTATGGTGGGGTCAAAACCTTTCCAACCAGCACCTGGAATAAAAACTTCTGCCCACGCATGGGTAGAGCCCGATTGCGCTATAGCCGCATGTGAATGAATATAACCACTGACAAAGCGTGCAGCAAAACCCAAAGCTTTTGCTGCGGCCATAAATAAGCTTGCGCAATCACGGCACGAGCCAGAGCCTAATGCGAGTGTTTGCTCTGCCGGTTGTACGCCTTCTTCTTCCCTTATGCGATAAGAGACCGTTTGATAAATGCGTTGGTTTAATTGCAGTAATAATTCAAATGTTTGAAATTTTTCTTTGTGGCTAGTGCTTTTTAGTTCGGCTATCCAATTATCGATAATTGTTGAGCGTGGTTCTGCTGGGTTAAGTAGGTAAGGCGATAGTTGTATTGTATCTTCAGGTGAATAATTAAAAGGGTAGTGAACGGCGTAGTTGGAAACTAAAAAATCGTGAGGAAGTAAATCGTATTGCTGAATAACAACTTCGCTGCTTATTGTTAAGCTTTGCGTTTTGGTGTTAAAACTTGCAGTGGATATACAGTTGCCCTCGACATCACGCTGCCACCGCAGCGATACCAGTGGTGTGATGTCAAGCTTTGAGTATTCAATGCGCAGCTCGTGGCCCTCCCTTGGGCGCAAACGCAATGTATGTGGTAGTAGTTGCACGCTACTAGAAAATTCATAGTGTGTCCGATGAATTATTTTAAATTTTTTCACTATAAAAGCCCAACGCGTCGCGTAGTGTGTAACTAAACCATTGGTAATGGTTTAGTTGTGGTTACTTGCATAACCTAATATGGCGGTTTTGAAAATTAACACAAGTTATTTGTGAGTTGTTAGTAAGGTGTATAGGTGTGGCAGGGGGAATGTCAGTGCGACAAATTGTCGCAGAGTAGGGCCTGTAGTATGTGCTGCTATTATTTGAGGTTGTCGCTGGTGAGTAACTTAAGGAGTGGGTACTTACTGTAACCAAAATGTAATTGCGTGGTAATGATTTCGCCACCGGCAAATTTTTGCTCAATGGCTTGGGGATGCTTGCGCGTACAGTCGCCGAGTATGGCAATAACCTGTTTGTGGTTAAATATTCGTTGCCCTGTAGATCGGTTTTTAAGTGTCACTAAGATCACTCGTTCACCGATTTCCGAACTCATCGCCGTATAGTCGACAAGTTCAAAATCACTTTTCTCAGGCTTTATATTGTCATCATTTTGGCAATGCAGTTGGCTATTTTTATGGGGTGTGACTTCAAAACTTAGGGTATTTACGACCTCGGATGAAAAAGCCGTTTGAGATAACATGGCAAGCGATAGGCTTAAAGTAAGAGCAACACGTTTCATGGATAGGGCCTATTGATGATATGAACAGCTACCTCGACAGCATTGCGGTGCTATGGTTCACCCATGCGTTCATAGCTAACTATTTAGAGAGCACATGATTGGTGGTGACCTCGGCGATTAGCTTACCGTCTAAATCGGTGACAAGGGTTCTTACTACACTCACAGTACGCCCCTTTTTTACAAATTCAGCTTTGGCGATAAAAGTGCCTGTTTTGCTATTGCCAACCAAGTTGGCATTTAAGTTAATGGCAAGCGGGAACCCTGCCATGCCTTCGCTCATTGTCGTACCTTCTAATACCAAGATAGAGGCGCTAACATCAGCAAACCACAAAATAGCGCCGGCATTTACTATGCCAAAAGGATTTAAAATGCCCGCTTGAACTGGCATGTGCGCAACCACGGTTTTAGCGGTTTTTTGGGTGATGTTAAATTCTATGTTGCCGTTAACTTGCATAGTGGTCCTTGATTCTCGTTTACAATTGCGGGTATGGGCAGCGAGTATAAGGCTTTGTTGTGAAGGTAGCTATAAAGTGAATAGCTTGGGACGTTGGCGTAGGGCCGATCATTGGCGGTAAGTGGGGGCACGTAAGCCCTAAGCGCATTTTATATTCAGTCCATCAATGTCTTGAGGGTAGAGTATGTATCAGACATGTATTTGTAAATATTATTAATGATGCCCCCAGCTCTGAACGCTAACAGTTTGAATCTTACCGGAAAAAAAGAAGCGTTGGTTGTCGGGTCCTTGAGGGTCTGCTCCGACTACAATTGGGGAGTTATTTGGTGTTACGGTGCCACTAATGTTCGGTGGAGAGCCAACTTCATTACCGTCGACCCACATCCTTACGCCTCCATTGCCATCGTAAGCACCAATAATTTGATAAGCATCTGTACCATTTAAAGCGCTTAGTGGATGGGTTACGTAATGATAAGTACCTTCGACGTGAACGCCAAAGCGGAGGCTGCCTCCATTAAGTTCCAATGCAAAACCGCCAGAGTCAGACTTATTCACAATGGCTTGTGTAGTATTAGTTGAGAAAGAATCAAAATTCACAACTGCGTATATAAAGTACCCTTCACTAGTATTATTGTCGCGGTCATAAAATCTAATATATTCGGCATCATTTTTGTTGAGCACTAGCGAGCCGCCATAACGATCCTCGCCAATGTTCTCTAACCATTCCCATTCGGGAGAATTAGATAAATGGCGATATTTATACATTGAATGATTGCGATCATAGAAGTGAAGGTGATCTGTCTGGTTGAAGTTTTGCTTCGCCATGTTGAAATAAAGCAAATTAGTATTGTCTGTTACAACAGATTTAGCTAGTCGGATGTTATCTTCTCGATTTCGCCCGCTACCGCTATCTATGGTTAGCGCATCAACACTGTCGCGGTAGGCGGCAGCAAATACTTCAGCGTAGTCACGAATGGTCCATAAGTTAATACCTAAGCCCTTGGCTTTAGCGAGTTCGATTAAGCTTACTAAGTTTTTTGTTTTACTATTGAATTCTACCATGTGGTATTTGTTCGACATCTCGGTGATATTTTTTTGCCAGTCCAAAAGACTGCTGTACGTCTTATTTTGATACAAGCGACTTAAGCGTACCCTGCTTGATCGAGCTGAGTCTATATTTTCTAGTGCTATTGCTATTTTATCGAGTGCAGCACTATGGAAAGAACGAATAATGACTAGGTCGCCAGTGTTTAAATACCCATAAGTGTTGATGGTGTTAACCAGCATATCGGCGTAAGCCTGTTGGCTAAAGTTGGTCTTGATTTCAATAAAGGGGATCGCCGATCCATTGCGGAAAGTATTATCGCTAAACACATCATTATAATCCGGCCCAATATTTGTTCCGTGTGATACAACCCAGCTACCATTATGAGCGACGAGGTCGATCTCAATTAAATCAGCGTCCGCAGCTTGCCCTTGATGAATTTGCTGTAGGGCTTGAGATAGGGTTACGTTGCTATCATCTGGAGAATAGCAATTGTGACAAGCAACAGCCACTTTGTTGCCCAGTGCAGATAGGGATAAGTTTCGGCTACTGCCAGCCCAAAAGTCTGCATAAGAAGGCCCGCAGAAGATTAGTAAGTAAAGAGTTAAAATTGTAGTATTTTTGTTCATGCGCTTCCTAGTTTAATTGTCCTACTTTATATCTTATGCCTACCGACGCGATCTAATATTTTTTATGAAGTAGAAGCTGCTAAACGCCTTCGTACTATGCGTTCGAACTGAAATTTGTGCGCATAGTACGAAGGCGTTTAGCTAAAATTACTTTCTATTAACTATTGTAATTTCCGAAAAGTTAATTTTAACTCCTTTCTTCTAGTTAGTAGTGAAACCTAAAGGCTATCAGTGTGCCCCCAAGCGCTTATTATCTATAAGTTTGTTCTGGTCAATAGATCCGGACACATTTCTTTGCCACTTTATGGATAAAATGAACCTGGCATAAATGCCAGAACCCTTTTACCCATAAAGCGCCTCCTGTTGTAAATGTCTTCGCTCATATGCAGCGGGCGACAAGTCGTCATTCGCCGAGTGAAGGCGATCACTGTTGTAATATTTCATATACAAACCCACATCTTTTTTCATAGATTTTCGAGAGTGCATTGGTACTTTAAAAAGCCAGTCGTGCTTTAAACTGCCAAAAAAACGCTCAACAACGGCATTATCCCAGCAGGCGCCAACATCCCCCATTGAAGCGCGAATGCCATGGCTCTTCAGGAGTTTGCCAAAGCGCTTGCTTGTATATTGAGAGCCGCGGTCGCTGTGAAAAACCAGCCCTTTTGGTGGCTGCCTTATTGCCACCGCACGATTAATTGCCTCGCAAATTAGCGACGTGGTCATGCGCTTATCTATTGCCCAGCCAACAATTCGCCGGGAATATAAATCCATAACGACCGCCAAGTACATCCAGCCTTGAGTCGTTTTCAAATAGGTAATATCACCAGCCCATACTTGGTTAATTCCCACCGGATTGAAGTTTTGATTCAGTAAATTATCGGCAACACCCGCGCGCTCATCGCGTTTGGTCGTAACCTTGTAAGCCGTGCGCTGCTGCACTATAAGCCCCAAAGACTTCATGCGACGCCGCGTTTTTCCACGGCCAATTGTAATGCCTTCTTCGTTAAGCTTTTTGGCTAGCTCGCGACTGCCTAAGCTGCCCCGGCTTTGATCAAATAACGCCTTCATTCGCGAATTTACATGCAGATCTTCGGCACTGATCACAGGCTTGGGGCGTTGTCGCCAGCTGTAAAATGCTGATTTACCAACTTTCATTACACGGCACAGTAGTCGTACCGGGAAATCCGCCGACCTCTCATCAATAAAGCCAAATTTCACTTCATTTCTTTCGCGAAGAAGGCACTCGCCTTTTTTAAAATTTCTTTCTCCATCCGCAATTCTTTAACTTCTTTTCGCAGCCGAACAAGCTCTGCGCGCTCCTCGCAACTGGGAGCGACTCCGGTCTTTTGGGCCTCCTCATTGTCTTTCCAGCGATAGAGCAAGTTAGCCCTTATGCCCAGCGATTCTGCCGCTTTCGCTACCGAATAACCCTCATTGGTCACTAGGGCAACGGCTTCTTTTTTGAATTCTTGGGTATAGACTCTATTTGTACGTTTTTTGGTCATATCAACACCTCAATCTGCTGAGATTATTATCTCTTATTGATGTGTCCGGTTCTATTAGACCAGTACAGTTATCACCATTGACCTTGTCAAGATTCCATCCTAATTTCGGGTAATCAGTGGAACTATACTTTAAGTTTCCTAGGGAGTTAATACTCAAATAGGCTTTGCGGTGACGATTTCTAATATGAAGCCTTCCATCTTCCGCTAGGTCTACTGACCAATGAGCAGAGTGCCAGCCTGACAGTTCAGATCCTGATGAATTAGTAGCTGATATTAGATCCGCGTTAATCGCTTCGCCAGACTCCTCCGCATGGAGGTAACGATTGGTATGGTAATTTTTAATACGAAAATAGCCCGGGTGCCCATTAATTTTTTCTAATACCCACATGGCGCTATGCCAAAAATTACTTCCATCCGGATCTGGCGTAAGTTTACCGACTTTGATTGGTCCGCTCCCGACAACGTGTTCCATATGTATCACATCTGTCTTCCGTATATCCATCCCTATTTCAGATAGTCGTAGTCTTGAACGATTAGCATCACCAATGTATTCGCTCTTAGGCTGTAATAAAAATTTAATTTTTGAGTTCGACTGAAATTGATTACTAATCCTAATTTCATTAAATCCGTCCGAATCTACGTCTATGACTGTAGCTAGCTGCGTATAGTTAGCTGGTTGTCCCGAATATTGAATAACTACCGGATCAAATTCTGTAAAGATAGGAAGGCTGACGATTATATCTGCTGGTACATCGCCGCTAAATGTGAGTTCGAATTCTTTGGTTGAACTATTTTTTGTGATTAAATAGTTAAATTTGTTACCACTTGTTGTTGTATAGTCGTTGACGCCGAATCCCCCCTTATCCAACCATTCATTAGGTACACCTCTTCCCAGCCATAGTCGATCATCGTAGCTTTGAGATATTAGTGTTATCAGCATAAGCCGAGCTTGGCTCATTGAGCTCCACATGTGGGGCGCTGAGCCATGACCAGACGCTGCGCTATTGGTTATACTATTAATAGCTACGCCCTGATCCTGAGCTACACCTATGCTTTCGAACCAAGTGTAGGGGCCACTCTGATAATTCATAAGATAATTAAAGGCATTATAGAAAGAGGAGCGGTATTTTCCTTTACCTAACAAAAAACCTTCAGCGTAAGCAGCGTTATAACCAGAAGTTGTCCAACCCTCTTGGTATCGCCCAAAATTACCATTCCAGTTGTTATTCTCATCAAGATATAGGTCTTTTTGATCCACCATTGATAAGCCTATATCTAGAGTGTTGTCAATAAGTGGGCTAAGCTCTATGAAATTTTCTCCAAATAGGAAAGTTTCATACATTCTCCCAAAGAAAAAGGATGCATATGAGTTGGCGTTATCGAAACCTGGTACAGAGCTGTCAAATGGTTTGTTTTCAGTTAGGGTATCAATAGAGGCTGAAAGATATCTGTCATCAAAATCTTTACTCTCTACCATTGCTAGAAGCCTTGTGGTTAGATTTCCATAAAGCTTCATGTATTCGTTGTCCGCCCATTGTTTTTCGCTACCTTTTCCAATCATAGCGCATAGGTAGGCATAAGCTTTTAGGCCTAATAATGTAGCGAAATTATCAACAGTCGATCGGAGTATCTCATCTGTAGACTTAGAGTGAACCATTAGCCCGTCTGTAGAGTCTTGCTTTGTATCTATTAAATAGTGAGTCCACTCGCTAATGGATTTAGCCGTGCCGTTAACGCCTAGATATTTTTGCTCGAAAGTTAATTCTTTAATTAATTCAGGGTTAGAATCGAACTTGTGAACGTATTTTGCGGCAACCCATGGAAGTTTACCTAGGGAATCTAAGTAGTCATGGCTTGACCGTTGAGCCGGTAAATTACGGAGTAGTTCTTCCGCTTCTGTCATTTCTACCAACCCTAACTCTATAGCGCTGGCTAGAATACCTTGCGCATCATGATCATAGACATAGTCATAGCCGTTTTCTCCAATTTTTATCTGGCGATTTTTTTCGTGGAGATCTGGTTCATCAAGTTGGTTGAAGTCTCTAGTAATATTGAATTGAACAGCTGCTGTTTTCATCGAGTTAGTTAGATGTTCAGAATTTTTCTCAGTTTCTGGAAAAATTAATTCAGGAAGCCCGGATAGAGCCCTTTTCCAAGTATCAATTAGATTAGTTTTAGCTGCATCAAATGTACCAGCTATATCCTGAACTTCAGATGCCTTTAAGTCATGACTTCCATTGCTTGGACCTGTCAAACGTTCGCTCGATATAGCGAAATCAAAATTATATCGTCCTCCTCGAGTAACTCCAATTATGCAGCTAGATTCAGAGCAGTTTTGGGACGTGCTATTGATGGGGGTCATTCCTGTATTGAAGATAGGAATAGATGAGAATTTTTGTTGTTGTCCTAGGTAGCTCAATCTTGCTCTTGCATAAACAATAGCAAAATCTCCTTCCCAATTTACAACGGAGCTAAATTTTTTTGGGATGGAAAATATCTCAACAGTAACGGAAAAATCTGGAATGCGAAAAGTATACTGACTTATTGGTAGGTACCCTTCACTATATTGCCAATTGATCGGTGTTATAGCTTCCTCAAATAATCTTTCGAAAGCCGGAATCTTGTCTTTCCAGTTAGGGTAGGCCTCAAATAGCATGCGTCCATTCATATCAATCAGTGGTGCTTGAGTTTGTTCTTTGACCCCAATAATGCTAACTAAATTGCTATCATCAAAATTTGTTGTATATGATCTATCTCCATCTCCCGAACTATCAGGAAATGAGTAAGCATGGAAAGGTAGGTATGCTGAAAAAAATAAAATTGACGAGGCTGTAAGTTTACTTTTCATTTTAGTTAATTCTCCATATATTTTTTCTATTTCTATTTCTATTTCTATTTCTATTCTGTATATGCTGAAGGGTGTGAAAACTATTGGTGTTATTGAATAATGCTGGTAAGTGCGACTAGTTAGATTTACAGAGGATATGCTTTTGATAGCTCCTAGTTTTTCAGCTGTAAAATATTATTGGATTTACTTATTAAGACAGCGAAGAGCGATAGTGCATCAATTACCCATATTTATTTGGGTGTTCTCTATTTTGTGTGTCTTTAACATGATTTGGACTGATTAAATTATTTGATAATGCTATTTGTATATAGGTAAGTAGCATTATTACTAATTTATAGTATATGTTGTTCGTTACTGTACTGATCTAACCTGTTTTTTGAGATACAGAAAATTTTAGATATGAATGTACTATGCGTACAAACTGAAATTTGTGCGCATAGTGCGAAAGTATTTATATCCGAGACAGCTAAAATTAGCTCCTATTAGTACTTCTCTTTTCCATGAGTTAACTTAAGTCCGTCCTTCTTGTGACTCGTGACATCTAAAGGTTATCAATGTACCACCAAGCACTATGCCATCCTTGCTCAATAGCCCCTGCTTCTAAACTACCATTTTCAATGTTTAGATATGCGTCAGGTAACCAGCGATTACGAATTCGATAAATTGTTTGGCCGTTATTAGAGCCGTCTTGTAGAGTCCATTGCGCGCTCCACCAACCATCAGAAATAGGGCCGGATTCGAGTGCATGACTTTGCATATGCAAGTATTCGTTTGTCCATCGGTTTTTGATGCGGTAATAGTTACCTGTCTTTTCAAAGATCCAATGCGAGCTCCACCAGTCATTCGGAGCATTGCTTACTGCAACATCTGAATGTTCAACATTAACCACTTGATCAGGTTTCCATAGGTTCGTAATCCGATTTAGGCCTGACAAAGGTTCCGCTGGAGAGTTGTCTTCGTTGGCTTCAGATTTAAAAACAGCAAACGATTGGCAAGAATTCCCTTCTAATCGATATCCTTCTTTGGGGCCACTTAAAACGCAAGAGAATCCAACCCCAGGTGCGAGCATTTCAGACATTTCAACAATACTGGTCGGCCCGTTATCGCAATCTAGACCATAAACTGTGGTTTGACTTCCATTTGGAAATTGGAAATCTGGCGGGGTACTTGATAGTCCTATTACATTCCATTCACATTCCGCTGCATCAGTTTCTGGGTGGGATTCGCTGGAAGCTAAAAGCTGATCGGCAGATACAGTCTGTACAACACTTAGGAAAGCGAATGGTAAAAGCAAAGCCTTAATGTTCATAAAAAACTCCTTGATTAAAAAAATGTAGTGAAAATACACTAAATAGCCTCACTGTGGATTTTACTCTGAGGCAGTTCGCCTACTTAAAACCTCGATTAGAATGAAATTTTTTATTCAAAACCTTTGAGGTTTTACGGTAGATTGTAAATAAAATGTTTATCATCATTGAATTAATATTGCTTGTAGTGATTATCGCTAAGGGAAATCGCATGTATGCCATGCGATTTCCCTTTTGGTGATTAAAAATGTTTTAAATAGTTATAACGATATTTTTCATGTGATTTATAGTGCTTATGATTTAATCAAAATCATTTATTAGCCAATAAGAGCTATGCCAGTCTTCTTCTGCTTCACCATATTGAAAAACCTCACCCTCGAAGTGAAGAAACTTTGTATCATCAGAAGAGTGCTGTAACCTATAGTTACGACCTAGACCTGAAGTAATCCAGCCGGGCACTAATTTCCATAAGGCAGCATTACCGCCAATGGGCTCAGCAGCCAATTCTAACGTATCATTATTAATTTGCAGGTAGGTGCCTTTCCAGCTATTTCTGATGCTGTATAAGCCCTTACCCGCATACTCTAACGTCCAGCGAGCACTCCACCAGCCTGATTCATAGGTCGTTGCATCTAGCCCAGCTTGATTATTAATTGCTGTATGTTGTTTCCAATAATTAATAATGCGTTTGGGGCCGTTGACATGAGATGTAACAGGGTTGTCTTTCTGGTACGGTTCAGATGCTATAAATTTTCCTCCAGAAATTAGGAATGCGGAGATTTTAGCTCCGTCTTCTCTTTCTACAATTCTTAACTGGTAGCGAGAATTGGGAGATAGCTGAATGGCATTGTATAAGGTGATGGGGCTAAACCCATTTGTTGAATGGTTATTAATTTTTCTAAAGTTTTGGTCAACGTTAGATATCTGGTAATGAAAGCTGTCATCACTTTCGTTGGGGAGGTCGGCAAAAGCTGTTAGGCTTACAATGCCTTCATCGTCAGTTATAAAACTGTAGCTTATATACTTATCAAAATCGCTTGTATTAATTCGGTTCTGACCATTGTTTGGATATGTGATGTGATCCGGTTGAATTTCAAAATTGGTGTTGCTGTTAGGGTTCTGGAAGTCTGCAGCCATTACAATCGGAGACTCCTGAAGAAATGAAGCTCCATTTAAGGTGAGTCCCGAGAGTTTAGATCCGTCTTCTCTTCTCTGTATTTCTAATACATACTCTTGTTTGGGAGTCAGATTATTCCAAGTATGTATATCTAAGCGTGCAAAGCCATTTGTTTGGGCATTGTTTTGTGTATGCCAGCTTTCTTCATTTGATAGACGATAAAAAAAGCTGTCATTTCCATTATTATTAAAATCTACAACTGCAGAGAAATTAACTGACTCAGCGTTCGCAATAAAAGTATATTTTAGCCGTCCATCGGCGTTTTCACTTGCATTCCATAGAGTTGAAGTGTTTTCCAAGTAGTCATAGCAGTCAGGTTGATCGTCACATTCAGGGCTGTGTATAAATGGACCAATACTGGAGTCGCTGTTATAACTTTTTGCGGAAATATGACTTTCCTGTTTTGGGGTTATGTCAAATAGAATGTACTCGTTTTTAAGTTGAATATTACCTATCGTGAAATTGTAGGCTGTACTATCCCACCAAGTCATGTCGCGAAATGAAGAAGGGACAGGGAATTCATCGCCTTCTGAAAATATGTCCCCGGCGTCAGCGCCAGAGTTATTACGTAATTGATCTAACTCGTAAAGACCGTCGGCTTGCTCGATATAGTGTATCGCTGAAAATGGGTCTTTTGAGGGGTATATCTCTGAGGACGGCCTTCCCTGAGTCCATGACTTTTCTGTATGGTGCCATATAGCTAAGCCTGTACCTAGCCCAGTACTAAAGAAGTCATTGGTGGTACTATTAACAGCCGAAATTGATAAGAACTCTTTGATGTTATCAGGGTTGTATATCTTAAAGGCTTTACCCGAATTGTAATTGAGCTTATATGTTTTACTGTATGACGGGTCGATTTCAATTATAGTCCCGTTAAAAATTTTCTTAGTTGCTCGAAAATAGGGGGTGATGGGACTTGGATTGCCGTTTATTGACCCGCTTGACATTAAGGCATGCCGTGACATCCCGTGAGTTTCTTTGCATTTACGCTCTTCGGCGTCGTATATGGCGCAAGTGGCGTAAATATCGGGCCATTCAAAAATGCTGTGGCCAAGCTCATGGGTTACTGTATTAACGCTAACTACGCCATTACTATCGCTAATTTGAGAGGCACTTACTGCGCCTGCAGCAGTAATACCTGCGGACATGTCATCTTGGTAATGACGAGTACTACCGCCAAAATCTTGCCCTACGTTGTCTGAAGTGATAAATAAATAAGACACTAACTCCACTTTCCCGTCTTTTTCTACAACGCTCATGCCATCAAAAAGGTTGGGGTCTTTTTGTATGGCGGTTGCTAATGCTTCTTCAAGTGCACAATATAGTGGGTCACGTTGAGTATTGTCACCACATGTCATTTTGGTATTGCTATTACCGCTTGCTATACTGACGGTGATGGGGTCGACTACTTCATGAGTTACGTGCAACTTTCCATGCGACATATCCTGAAAGTAATCGTAAACAGAGCCTAGTAGGTTACCGTTGGGCCCACTATAACCAGGCTTATTTAGGGCATCGTCAATTGCTTGTTTGTCCGCAGCATCCATTGGATCTACGGCGTCTTGAAAGTTGACTGGAATTGCAATGGACTTGAATTGAATATCCCCTTCTTGATTAAAATCTACAAAGTTTAGAGGCTCCGAAAGCGCTCCTGTTGACATACTACCTAATACCATTGTTGGTAGTATGTACTTTTTAAATAATTCCATATTTAATACCCTAACTTGTTGTTATACAAAACCACTTTTCAGCTTAAAGCTACAAAATAATGTAACTTTATTTACCTAGACATTTATAAACGTGAATACCTCAAATATTTTTTAAGTCTTAGTGGTAAACATCCAAGTGACCTGATTGCTAGCTAGGTACGAAATTAAAATATTTCAATTTCAAGTTAGAGTTCTTATTATACAAAATGTAAAACTTGCCGTGTTATTACTAATAACCAGTGTAGGAGAGTTGCGAAGACCAATGCCAAAAAGCATTAAACGTAGCTTCTTCAAGTCACAGCTACTAATGGATCGTTTTAAGTAGTTGTCGAGCTATGTTTTACGTGGTGTAAATGGACTATTTAGTTCTATCCCGCAAATAGTCCAAGGAGCTTTGCAGTTGGCTGATTGATTTAAGGGATAAGCTTCCTCAGGTGTAGATACCTTGATACTATGCGCCCACAATCAACTATGCGCGCATAGTATGTCTAGAAATAAAAGTATAGCAGCACTATTTGGTACTTGTTACGCAAGTATTAAAGGACACTTACGACTTAAGTATGGGGTTGGGGATGATGCGGATGACATTGTACAAGATGCATTTCAAAAAATTCTTGATGTAGAAGATATCGGGGCTATTGAGAACCCTAAGGCATACCTTTTTAGAGCTGCATCTAACCTAGCGCTGAACCGAATTCGGCGACAAGGCTATCAAGATGACTATATCGCATCGTTAGATCTGGATGGGGCCTCCCCCTGCCTGCAGCGCCAGTTTTTAGCTACGGCAGATGTTGAATGTGTGTACAAAACTTTAGACAAGTTATCAGAAAAAGACCGAAAAACGTTTTTATTAAATCGTGTAGATGGAAAAAGTTACAGGCAAATTAGTGAGGAGCTAAATGTGACATTGAGCACGGTTGAAAAGCGCATGATGAAAGTCTTGTCATTACTAAGAGATGCTATCGATGTTGAGTAAGTGGACAGTATGGCGCAAATGGTTAGAGACGCCAGCACAAAAGCAAGCAACTGCATGGCTTATTAAGCTAAATAATAATAGTTTAGGCCAAGCAGAACATGCAAAGTTTTTTCTATGGCTTGAGTCGTCCGCTGAAAATCAAGTAGCTTACTTGAAGGCAGAAAGAGCTTGGGTGGCTGGCGAGGCTATTCGTAATTATCGCTCTACTAAGGATGACAGATATTCGTTTATACGCTGGCAGTGGACGGGAGCTCTGACTCTTTGTGTTCTATTCACATTTGCATGGATAAGCATCAACTATCAAAATTTAGAAGTTACTAACACATTTGAAGCCATTTCTGGTTATCAAGAAATACTGTTGCAAGATGGCTCTCAGGTAATGCTGGGAGCCGGTGCTAGAGGGCGTTTCACTTTAGGTGATAATTCGCGAACCTTTACTTTGGACTCGGGGCGAGCTTACTTTGATGTAATGAAAGATTCATCCTCTCCTTTTATTGTGCAATCGCATTTTGGTGCTGTAAAAGTGCATGGTACACAATTTTCTGTTGAACTTGATGGTAATAATGGCGTGATAACGGTACTGGAAGGCAAGGTTGGCGTTGCTTCAATACAGGCGGAAAAAGAAGATATTCTAATTGCAAACCAGCAACATTCTTTTTTGGGGCAACAACAAGGAATACCGGTTAAATCAATTGATGCAAAAGCTTTACTTGCGTGGCGTAAGGGTAAGCTAGTCTTTAATGGTAATAGCTTGGTTAATGCAACTTCACAGCTAGAAGATGCGCTGAATGCTGTAATTACTGTTGATAACTCTGTTCTGGATGTATCTATCGTGGGGGTCGTATCATTGGATAGCCCGCAGGCCGCGGTCAGCGCAATCGCGGATATTGCGAACCTGAAGTGGCGCGAAATGGCCAATAATAATTTTTTGATTTATGGTGAATAGAGTCCCTTTATGAAAGTTTATTTAGCGGTTGCTGCATTGCTATTGGTGGGGTGCGGACAAGGTGATCGTGGTGGTGTTTCATTGGGCGATCAGCGGAGCTCGATTGTTTCCAGCTCAAGTACATCTTCGAGTTCTAGCGTCGAGAGTGCTAATTTTATCGTTTCCTCGATCGGTAAATGTTTAAATATGGACTCTCTTGATTATTTAGATGTTTCTGATGAAGCTAAAATCAATTCTTGGGATTGTGCTCCTAAAGCTTCAAATCAGCGTTGGTTTTTTAGTGGAGAAGGCGAAATTAGATCGACTAATGGGCTTTGCTTGGGGTTGGGGGAAGCATATTTGAGCGGTATTGAGGTGATTGCCAAGGAATGTTCTGATGCCGATCATCAGCAATGGCTTTATGATGAATTTACAGGGGCAATTAAAAATATAGCTAATGAAGATTACTGTTTGGATATATTTGCTAATAATTTGCATTTAAACGGTCGGGTTATAAATATTTGGCCGTGTACTCACGGGCTAAATCAGCGGTGGACTACTGCGGATTTGAAGACCATCAAAATTCGAAGTTTTACAGACGAACGCCTATTTGTAAATATCCAGCCGAGTGATTCTGGAAGAGATTTAAAAGTATCGTCAATATTGGAGGGGTGGGCAAGTGCGCTCTGGGTGATTGAGCCAAGTGAGAATAGCTATCGCGTTAGAAGCCTTTGGAAACCTGATCAGTTCTTACATATACAGAATGGAGATCTAGAAAGCGGAGCAATTGAATCGGGATGGAGCAGTGCTCGATGGCTTGTAGTTCCTCAAGGTGAGGTAGGCGAAAATGCATTTTTACTGAGGAATGTATGGAAGCCCGATATATATATTGGACTTAATGTAGATAATTATCTAGTTGCAGATGAATTCTCAAATTTGGTTGATGGTAGTTATATTTGGATTTCCTCTGAAGACTAAGCCTGTTGTAAATTATGCTAAAGTCTAATTGGGATAACGTATGTCGAGCTGCTATTGCTTTATATATGCTTCTTGCGTCCCATTATATTTCCGCTAATGAATTTCGGGAGGTTTATGTCGATATACCAACTCAGCCTTTGATTCAGGCTGTTATTGAATTTGCTCTGCAAGCAGACGTTACGATCATTGCACAAGAATCACATTTGAATGGCTATTTGGCAACCCCCATTGTGGGGAGCTATTATATTGGCAGTGCATTGTCGCTTATCATCGCGCGGGCACCAGTCACTTTATCGTACTCGGTCGACCGAGATACATTTTTAATTCTGCCTATAAATCAACCTGAGCCTATACAACCCGTTTTTCAGCCAGCAGTAGCTCAAGCAATATCGGAAGAAGTTATTGTTGTTGGAAAAAGCATACCCAATCGATACCCCCTTTTGATAAACAGTCTTGACCGCAATGGTATATCTCATTTTGATTCTAGTCGTTTTCATAATGTGGCGGGTAAAAACTTTATTGGGGATCTTGAACCTGAGTCATTAATAGATCTTTTGGAGTATTCTAGCGGTGCCACAAAAGCGCATGGTCTTGGGGGAACTAATGATGACTATCATATTCGAGGCTATCGCCGGAAAAGCCTTTATATGGATGGCTTTCGATTAAGTGATCGTACTGCAATGCAGCTTACGCCTGCGCTGTTGGATAAAGTTGAGGTGCTTAAAGGGCCTTCAATGTTATTTTATGGCCAATCTGGTGCTGGAGGCGTAGTTAATGTAATTCGTTCGGCTACGAGTAGTGACGACTCAGCTGCAGTTAATACAACGGTAGGGGGAAGTGATTACGCAGAAACCGTTGTGGACATAAATAGCACTTCTCTATTGAAAGCAAGCGTACCAATAAGATTGGTTGGGGTTCATGAATATCGTGGAGCTAATGATCTATATAATCAGCAAATCCGAAAAGATATAATGGCAACAGCCGAATTAAAATCACATGATAAATTCACAAGTTTACTCAGTTACCATCGTCAAGATTATAAGCATGACAATGCAGGCAGCCGGTTTGCAATTAGCCCTAGTGGTGGGTTTTTGGTGCTATCGGATGAAGAACTTTTCTCTCCCTGCGGTAATTCTTCTTTTGAATCAAGCACGGGATTGTTAAACGCGTCGCTTCACTATTTTCCGAGTCAGAAATGGCGATTGAGCGGAAACTATTTATGGCAAGAAGAGCAGCGTTTAGGCCTGCGAACCGATGAAAACCTGCTACTTGATCGCGACGTTTTGTTGTCGCGGCCTTTCGATGAAGCTCGAATCAGCATTCATCATATTGCTAACCGCTTAGCAGCTTCCGCTATACGTACAAGCTGTGACGGCGCCCCTTGTGATGTCATACCTGAAATTACATTATTAGAGGATCAGGCGGAGCATGAAACGGATATATCGATAAACGTATCTTTAGCTGGAAGTTTTGACTACCTTGGGTTTGAGCATAGAACAATTTTGGGGGTCGACCTTTATCATCAAGACTTGTATCAGTTATTCACGCTGAATCAATACAGAGTCGCTGAGCCATTGGATTGGACTATTAGTGATAATTCGCCAGAAGCGAGCTTGTATAATATATGGTTAGCGCGTGAAGAAAATAACGTTTCTTCGAGTGTCCAATTAAAAGAGTACCGAGTGTTACGCGATGACTATGGCCTTTATGCCCAGCTACATACACGCTGGAATAGCGCCTGGATGAGTTCTTTAGGTTGGAGGTTGTCAAAATTTATAGGAGAGCAAAGAAACATTACGGATGACGTGTTAGGGCTAGTGGGGAATGTTAGTGATATTTCTCCTCAATTTGGCCTTGTATTTCAGCCTACAGATCAACTTTCAATATTCTCAAATTATAGTGAATCAATTGCTATTCAATATTTGTTCGATGATGTTAGACGTTTTTCGAAAGACCCAGAAGTCGCTCAACAGTGGGAGGTTGGCATTAAGAAATTGGACCTTGGTGGATCATTGGTTTGGTCAGCAGCATTTTTTAATATTAAAAAATATAATGTCTATGATTTAGAGGTTGAGGGCGGAGCTCGTATATTGCGGGGGCCATTTCAGCATAATGTCACCGGCTTAGAGTTTGATGCAAGTTATGATTCAGATAAAAACTGGCGAGTTTTGTCGCATTTGACACTGTTGAGCAATAGGATTGTTGGGGTTGATCAGGGAATTACTGTGCCTCATGTGTCGGATATTTCTTGGAGTATTTTTAATCACTGGACGTTGCCTAATAAATGGGAAGCAACGTTAGGAGTTTATGGAGTGTCTGATCGATCATTAGATTCTCTGGAAATGAGTAAACTCGATGCCTATCAATCGGTAGATGCATCATTATCATATGCTGTCGCGATCGGTGAGTATGACTTAGATATTAAGTTGATCGTCAAAAACCTATTTGACGATGCGTTTTTTCGTGCTGCAGACCTTGGTGGCTACGCGGATAAGGTTAGTGGACGCTCTGCTTATATCAAGCTGGGTATAGAAATATAAGACATTCGTAAACTTCAGGTTCGATTTTTAATAAACCGCGCTGGGTTACCGGCTACTACAGTATTTTTTGCTACATCACGTGTTACCACGCTTTGCATCCCCACAACTGCGCCGCTGTGAATCTTTACGCCATCTACAATCCCTACATGCGCCCCCAGCCAAATATCGTCTTCTAATGTTATGCCTTTAGAGTTTACCGGTTGCTTGTCGATAGTGCGCTCTGGGGCGGTGCCGTGGTTGAAGGCGTAAAAGTGGCAATAGGCGGCGATGCGGCAGTTATTGCCGATTGTTATGCCTTGGCTGCCGCCATCCATTGTAACGTGATGATTAATACCAACATTTTTACCGATGTTTATGGGGCCGTGTAGAACGGCATCTGCGCCGATAAAGCTGCCGCTATCGATTGTAATTGGGCGGCCGCGCTCGGCGAATAGTTTGGCGTCTGGTGAAATAAAACAGTCGCCAGTAATTACGACGGTTTCCATATCTTGCAGGTAGGCCTGCCATTCTTGTTGCCAAGCGTGCGCCCACGCGCGCTGCTTGGGTTTGAGTGTCCAATAAAGCCAAGGCATGTAGCTGAGTCGTTGCTTGTGTTGCTCTCGGTATTTTAATGTTGGGTCTGTAGTCATGGTATTGGTGGTGCTCAGCCGTGTGATGGCTTGTGGTGTGCTTTATTGATGAATACGATTTTAGCTGCTTTGTTTCCTTGCATCACACTTTGCCTTTGTTGTGCATCACAACATTGAGTTTTGGTGGTTATTATCTTTTAAAGCCTTGTAAACCCTAGAGCCTTTACGGTTCGGGTGCTTTAGAGCGTTGGCCTAAATGCGGCTCTCAGAATATTACAATACTGGTTATTGGGTGTGTTTTGTAGGGAGAATTAATCTCTAAAGATAGTTACTGTCGCGCTATTACCGCGCCTTGAAATCGGCTATTCGGCCTTAAAAGGCATTGTGCATGAGTATGTGCAAGCCTGCTGAATCAGCTGTAATGCTGTTTTAGGCGTACTTAAAAACCCATAAAAAGTGTACGCTTGAGGAGTTAAAACTGATGATCTGCAACAAAAAACGGCATCTGGGCCAGCGGTTGGCCAGTGGTATTGTGCTGGCCAGTGCAGTGGCACTGCTAAGTGCTTGTGATGGTGGAGTCGAGCAGCCTGGTAGCTCGTCGGCTACAGCGGTAAGCAGTGCGCCTGTGGTGTCTTCAAGTGTTGCAATTAGTAGTAGTGCTGCACCGGTTGTAAGTTCTTCCAGCGTAATCATTCCTTCCAGTAGTAGCGTTGCCAGTTCTAGCGAAAGCGGCAATGTGAATACTATTATTCTGCAGGAAAACCAAGCGGGTTTTTGTGCTGTAGATGGCACAATTGATAGTAACAATATGGGCTTTTCCGGCGATGGCTTTGCTAATACAGATAACGCCGAAGGCCAATCGATTAGCTGGCAAGTTAATGCGCAGACAAGTGGCCCTGCGACATTAGAATTCCGATTTGCCAATGGTGGTGATCCGCGTTCAGGGGACTTATCTGTTAATAGTGGCGCTAATGGAACCCAACCCGTTACCTTAGCGAATACCGGCGGCTGGACAGATTGGGCAACGGAAAGTGTAACGGTTGACCTTGTTCAGGGCTTAAATAACATTAAAGTCACGGCCACGTCCGATCAAGGCTTGGCCAATATCGACTCTTTAACGGTAACAGGGGCTGGTGTATCGGCTGGTGATTGCGGCGGTGTTGCATCTTCTAGTGCGATGCAGTCGTCTTCTAGCGCTAGCGGTTCTGTAGGTGTTGGCGAACCACCTGCGCAGTGTGAGGCTATGGGTTGGGCTACGCGCAAAGGGCGTAGCAGTACACCGTTTAACGTAACAGGTGGCGGTAATGCGCAACCGATTATAGTTAAAAGCTTTGCCGACCTTTCAAAGTACGCTGGCGATGGTTCGCCCCGCGTTATTTATATTGATGGCACTTTAGGTGGTGGCTGGTCTGGCCGCAGCGGGGACCGCTTAATTGTTAAATCCAATAAAACCATTATTGGTATGCGCCCAGGTACGCAGCTTAAGGCGCCTATCCAAATTAAAGATGCATCGAATGTCATCATTAAAAACATTGTTATTAAGGGGCCCGGTTCTAGCTCTGATCAAGCGTGGGATAACATTGTTATTGAAGGTGCTTCCAAGAATATTTGGGTCGATCACAGTGAGTTCTGGAACGGCCAAGATGGTAATGCCGATGTGGTAAAAGGCGCCGATAACGTCACCTTTACTTGGAATATATTTGGATATACCAACAACGGTGGTCACAACTTCTCTAACTTAGTGGCATCGTCCGATAACGAACCACAAAGCGTAGGCAAGTTGAATATTACTTTGATGTTTAACCATTTTCGTGGTGTTGCCCAGCGCCAGCCGCGCTGTCGCTTTGGTGATATTCACGTAGTGAACAACTTATTCACCAAAGATGGCATGGCGTCTGATAATGGGATTTCTGCGGGCAAACAGTGCCGTGTACTGGTAGAAAATAACCACTTTATTGGCATTAAACACCCTGTGCACAAACGCAGCGGTGGTAAGTCTGAATTGCGAGGCATGAATATATTCGAAAACACCAGCGGTGATACCGCGGGTAATGGCGGCCCAGCGTTTGAGCCTCCTTATGAGTATAAAAGCCTACTTGTTCCTGCATCACAGGTTAAAGGCTTGTTGCAGGGTAAAGTGGGTGCCACGCTTTCTAGCCCGAGCGCTTGCGAGTAAACAACAATTATCGCTTGGTGTATTGGCACTAAGCACGAATGTTTACGAATTACTTCTACGACAAAAGCTTGCTTACTTCACGACTGTTTTGTGAATTAAGCGAGCTTTTTTTTCTTTGCGGTTATCTCTTGCCCTAACACAGCACAATTGCGGCCCTTATGTTTCGCTTGATACAAGGCATCGTCGGCACATTTAAAGGCTTGTTCAAATTCATCATTTGCGCTAAAAGTTGTTATGCCAATACTAATTGTTACTTTAAGTGATGGGTCTATGGCAAAGTCTAGGGCGGCTATTCTTTGGCGTAATGTTTCGGCTAAGATCAAAGCACCAGTGGCCTCAGTATTGCGTACAGCGATAATAAATTCTTCGCCGCCCCAGCGTGCTAAGTAGTCGCTTTGGCGAATATTGTTTTGCAGTGTTTTTGCTGTGCGTTTTAACACTAAATCACCAATATCGTGGCCGCACTTGTCGTTAATGTTTTTAAAATGGTCTAGGTCCAAAACAAGTAAAGTGACTTGCTCGTTTTCTTGTAAGTCCTTATAAAAATCACTGAGCGCGGCTTCCAGACCATTGCGGTTTAATACGCCGGTTAGCGGGTCTGTCATCGATAATTTTTTATATTTTTCTGATTCTTGCGATAGTGTTTGGGTAGCGAGCCGTTCTTGCGCAAGGCGCTTTTGGATAGTAATAAAACGCAGCAAAACAGATAGCAAAAATGCAGCTAACCACGCTGCCAATAAAATCGGGTAAAGTTCTTCTACTGTTATTAACCTGCCTACAAAAGCAATTTCTTCTAACTTAATATCATGCGCACCCAATTCCATTGGCGCGCCTAATACTAGCCCAATAGCTGTGGTCTCGCTAAAGTGTGGGTAGGTATATTTGATGGGGGCATCAGTAAAACGCTGAATCCACCAATCGGGTATGCTGATCCGGCGTAAATCGATCGTAACGCCTTGCGTTAGGTCGGTGGCGCGAATTAGAGCTTGGGCTATTTGAATGGCATTTGCATTGGTTGTTGAATATTCGTTTAGCCAACTATCCGTAAAAAGCCTTAACCACTTTTCGGGGCTATCGAGCTTGGCTTTTAGATAAATGGCATCATACTCCGATAAATCGAAGTTCTTATCGTCGTTTTTTAGGCTGATATTAATGCCACAGTTACTATAGCCCTCTTGGCTAATCATATTACATTGAAAGTGGAGCTTTTCTTCGTTTGTCCAGCTGACTTGGCCGGACGCGGTAGGCTCTACAAAATTGTGCGCAGACAGGTTAGGGGCGGGATAAATGGCTGTACGTCGTTCTGGTAAGTGGTCCACCGCAAGAATGCACGTTAAAGACGCTAATGCGCCCAGAAAAACGGCTTTAAAGGTTACTGGAACCTGCATAAAACTGCCCCATAAAGCATGCTGGTCATACAAGGCATCAATACGGAACCCTGTTAATCGGTATGTAATAAGTTTAGCTAGCTTATGATATTCGTCCAATCACGGTGGAGTAGTCAAAAGTGACGAAATGGAATAAGAGAATATTATTCATTACGAAAGGCGGGGAAGTGATACGAGTTTATTGGGGGGGCTGTGCGGAGCGCCCATGGATTGGCTTGAGCGAGTCCAGAAAAATTGTCGGCTGCCGCTAAGTTAATGATATTGCCACGGATGGAGGAAATGCAGAAAGTTGCTAGGAGCAACTTCTGTCCTTGCTGTCACAAAAAATCACTATTTTTAGAGATGCCCTATAGGTTTTTTAAATTTTTTCAGTTGTAGGGCTTTAATAATTTTATAGCCTTTAGCACCCGAGTTGCCTTGAAAAGCATATACAGCCCAACAGTCACAAAAGCCAAGCTAATCAGCTTGGGGCCAGCACCCAGTGATGGGTCTGAGAATGCGGAATAACCGCTCAACCCTACTACTGGCGCTATAATGCCAAATAGGATATTCATCCAGAGGCCTTCATTTCCTTCAGTTGCGCAAGTAATATTCTTGTACGCATAGGCATTAAAGAACTTGCCCCTAATTTTTCCAGCTACGGCAATAATATCGTTTTCATTAATGGCAGAGGGTTCGTTAGAGCGAATTTTAACCTGTTGCGGGCCTAAAAAAAATAATGAAACGTAAGTTGTAGAGGTTGAATTGTCGTTGGAATTTCTCGTGACTTCCGAGCTATGTCGAACGCGAGACGCGGTACCCTTTATGACTTCCATACGAGCCTCCTAAATTGTGGCAACATTATTGATATGATTAAGTTACCGTTAAATTTAGATGTCGTCAAAATTTAACGACTAAAGTGCTAAGTTAATCGATTTTGCGGGGTTAAAGCGGTGCTGGGTTTGAAGAGTGTTGTGCATGATCTATTGGGCAACGCCTTGCTGTACCTTAAGTAACGTTTCATACTCTTGTTTAGCGTGTTCGAGGGCATCGAGTTGTTCGTGATAATCCCTGTCTAGTTGTTGGTATTGTTTCTTGTAATATTTTATTGTTGCTAGAGCTTGCTTGCGAGAATCGGAAGTACTGGTATCGCTAATAATGATAGCTTCGGCGGCGCTGATGTGTTCGCTGGCATCGTCCATTGCTTGTTGGGTATTGTCTAGGTCATCTTCTAGGCTATGGATATGCCCTTTAAGCTGCTGCTGTTCTTGGCCTGCTGTAAAACCCTGATGAAATTCAGGATACCGACTTGCCGGGCAGTTTGGGTTTGTTGCGTTTCCCTGCGCGCTGGTTTTTACGCCGTTGCTGTAGTTACAAAAGCGATTAACGCCAGAGCGATAACCTTCCGCATAGGTAGGGAATTGGCTGCGCGGGCACACTGCATTGTAATCCTTACCTTGCTTGCCAGTGTTTAGGCCTTGATCGAAATTGCAGTATGTTTGTAGGCCTTGTTCATGGCCGGTTTTGAAAGCATTAAAGTCCGCTTTAATTTGATGCTTGGCGCAATCTTGTTGGTAAGTATTAAAGCGCGCCATGCTCTTGCCTTGGTTTCCTTGTTGAAAACCTAGCGCTTGCCAGTTGGCCAATTGGCACTGGTCTTTATTCATGCTGGCGCAACCGTTAATAAGCAGAGCGCTTACAACAATAAGGGCGGCTCGGGTTAATGAATTCATTCAGGCGCTTCCGTTGTTAATTCACAATGTAGACGTAAAGGTTAAAGAGTATAGTCTAATCGTGTTAGCTGAATACCTCATGAACTCGCGCATTAGCGGGTGCTAGTGTTTGTGTTGGTATGTTTGGCGGGAAATACTGTGTTGGCAGGGGGGGGAATATGCAGCAGGGGGAGAGCGGTGGAACTCTTAGTTACTGTGAGCTATATACCTAGTAAAAGCATACTTAATAGGTGTAACCAATACTTTCAAAAAAGGTAAAGCAGCCGCGCGCCCTGTATGCGCGCAGCTAGTCGTTGGGTTGTAGGTTAAGGCAGGGTAAACCTTTTCATAAAATCCCAGCCCCTTTGCGCACTTTCTGGCGAGTGGCCACTATTCGTTGTACACAAGCCTACTTCAACACCATCGGTGCATTGGGTATTAATTTGGCAGCCGTTATTATTCTGACTTTGGTTGGTGCATTGATTTTTTTGTTTCCAAACATCATTCGTGGCTGTTGCGCCTAAAAAGTTGATGCAAACACCTGTCAGACAATCTTCGCCGCCGTTATAAATAACCAAATTGTCGTTAGTGGCGCGCTGGCTAAGCAATGGCACTGCGCGTGATGGGCTGCATTGGCCCACATTTTCTTTTAATAAATCAAAGGCTTCTGGCGCGAAGGCTGCAATAATATCTGATGCATGGCAGGCTAAATAATGAGTCATGCCGCCACCCATGGAAAAACCAGTAGCGTAAATACGCTTGTCATCAATATTAGCTACATTTTTGACATCGTTAATAATTGCTTTCACAAAAGCAACGTCATCTACGCTACGGTCGCTGGTACAGCATGTTCCAACATTCCATGCGCCACCAAATGAACCGTTAGAGCCCGAAGGTGCAACAAGAATAAAACCTTCTTGATCTGCCATTTCTCGATAGCCTGTTGTGGAAATCTCTTGGCCGCCATTACCTCCTAAGCCGTGAAAGCGTAAAACCAGCGGTACTAATTTATCGGTAGGGTAGCTTGTAGGCACATACATATTGTAGCTACGGGACTTACCGCCAACATTAATTTGTTTTGCTCCATCGCTTGGGCGTGTGCTAATTAATTCTGGGCCAGCTACACTAGAGCTTGTAGACGATGAGCTTTCAACAGAAGGGCTAGTGCTTGACGAAAATTCGCTAGAGGAAGAGATACTGGGTGCTATTGAAGAAGCGCTCGATTCAGTTTGACTTGACGAAGATTCCACTGGCGGTTCTGATGCGACACAGCCAGTAAAAAATATTACGCAAGCGCACACCCAAAGGATAAATGGCTGTGTACGATATGGTGTGGAATTGAATGACATAATAAGCCCTGTAGTTAGTCGTGAATTTTCTCGGCGGCAAGCAGTAATGCGGGCGCTAGCAATACTCAGCCAAGTAAAATCTACTATAACGATAAAAAATATGGATAATGTGGAGAAAGTGTGTTTTTTGGCGCTGGGTTTTGGGGTTGATTTTTCCAGCAATGCAAATGGCGATGAGCTAAAAATATTGAACTCTTTCACATGCTTGATAAGTATTTTGAGGTTTAGAGGCTAAGCGCGCCAATATAAAAAACGATATGGTGGTTTTTAAACTTTAATGCGATACGGTAAAGGTTTACGATGAAAATAAAAATTGCCTATAAGATCATCAGCCTTAATTTGGGTATTATTGCTTTTTTGATGATTTTATTTTCCACCTTTAGTTATTTCAGTAGCCGTTCGATGTTTAGTGATGCGCTCAATGGTATTGATGATGACGTTATAGAATTCTTAGCCGAAGATCTTAGTCAACACCATACCTCGCATGGAAATTGGGATGTCCTTGTGGCTTCTCCAGAGCTTTGGGAGAAAATAATCAATGAAAGGTTTTTTGCAGTTTTCTTTGCGCGAATAGAAGAAGCTAGACAAAGAATGACAGAAGAAGAAAGGACGTATGTCGATGAAATGGCAGCAAAGTCTACGGCGCCCCAACCGAAATGGGAATTTCCTTTTGGTACCTTTTTACAGCGTTCAACTTTATTGGATAAAGATAAGAATGTAGTTATACCGGCGGAGATTGCCACTCAGGATGTCAATTACCAAAAAATAAAAGTGCAAGGTCAAGTTGTTGGCTGGGTGGGCGTGGGTACAATTAATGTTAATGCATTACCATTGGCTAATTATTTTTATCAGCAGCAAATGCATATTATGTTTTGGGTGGTCATTATTGGTGGTGTTATTGCATCTTTGGTCAGCATTTTTTTATCCCATCAAATAACATCGCCAATAAAGAAGTTGACCGTAGGTGCAAAAGAAATAGCAAAAAGAAACTATTTAAATTCGATTGAAGTCGATAGCCGTGACGAACTTAAAGAGCTGGCCAATAGTTTTAATGCGCTATCTCATGAACTCTATTTATTTGAACAGCGGCAAAAGCAGTGGCTCGGTGATATTGCTCATGAATTAAGAACGCCTGTAGCTATATTAATTGCTGAAATATCGGCTATTTGCGATAATTTAACGAAATGTGATATTGAGTCGGTATCAAGTTTGAAGCAGGACGTATTGCAAATACAGCGCTTGGTGGAGGACTTGCACGAATTATCTAGGCTTGATGAAGAGGGCCTTAGTTTCGTTAAAGCGCCTTTTGATTTTATTGAGCTGTTAAAGCTCCAGCTAATGCATTTTGATCATAAATTTAAGCGCAGAGATCTAACCGTTCATTTTTCTACCGAAGAGACTAGCCCACTTGTTATAGGTGATAGCGATAGAGTTACGCAAGTGCTGCACAATCTATTTGATAACTGTGCAAAATATACTGAAGTTGGTGGTACGGTATGGGTTAGCTTTGTGCAATACTCAGAATATAGTGAGCTTTTAATCGAGGATTCGGGCCCTGGTGTATCTGATGACTCTTTACATCGACTATTTGACCGTTTGTATCGCGAGAGCCCTTCGCGTAGCGGTAGTGGTGCGGGGTTGGGGCTTGCGATTTGTAAAAAAATTGTTATTACTCACGACTGGCAAATAAAAGCTGAGCGTAGTCAGTATGGCGGGCTTTTAGTGCGATTAACTATGGGGCATCTCTAAAAATGCACTTTTCCGCGATAGCGGCTTACAGGTTTTCGCTCCTGCAAAACCTGTATTCGGTCCATCCATGCACATTAGCTCCGTCCTCGAGTCCTCATTTACACCACGTAAACTGCGGCTCTCGGCTTTGGCTCCTTGCGTCGCTCTACCTCCTGAATCCATTCAGTCGTCCGGGCGGTGCTTCTTTGCTCTCACAAAAAAATTACTATTTTTAGAGGTGCCCTATGGCAACTCAATAAGTTGTGAATTATGAAAAGCATTATTCTAGTTGTTGAAGACGAAATGCGGTTATCGAATGCTATTTGCAAGTATCTCGAGTCAGAGGGGTATGGTTATAGGCAAGAAGCGCTCGGCGCAGCTGCAGTTGATAGTGTTAAAACTATGCAGCCCGATTTAATTATTCTTGATGTGATGCTACCCGATATGGAGGGGCTTGCGGTATGCCAGGCTATACGCCAATTTTCAACAGTACCTATTATTATGCTTACCGCTCGGGTTCAGGAGTCTGATCGCTTGGCGGGGTTTTCAGCAGGCGCCGACGACTATGTCTGCAAGCCATTTAGCCCCAAAGAGCTAATGTACCGAGTTCAGGCTGTATTAAAGCGTGTTTCGAAACCTAAGACAGAAAATGCTATTTCCTACGAGGGTATTACTTTAATTTTGGACGGCTATAGGCTTGTCGTGGCTGGCAATGAGGTGGCGGTAACACAGACCGAATTTCAAATTCTACAAATGCTGTTAAGCCAACCAACCACCGTATTCAGTCGTGAGCAATTATTAACTAGCGCCCACGGTAAGTACTTGGAGCATTACCAGAGAACCATTGATAGCCATATCAAAAACCTTCGGAAAAAAATCAATGTTTCCGGTAAGACAAATTTTATTAAAACTGTATATGGCGTAGGCTATAAGTTTGTTTAACGAAAAGGATGCTGTGCTTCCTTGCATACCTGTTTCATTCCTTAACTACATTCGCACGTAGCTTACATCGGTCATGGTGACTATTGCATTGCGAATACCAAATTGTGCATAGCAATCAAGCATCGATTGAGTATCGCCTGGCGTGCCGCACTTAACGCTGCCATTGGGGTTTTGCGACTGAAGGTAGTTGCCAAATTTAAAGTATGCCAGGCCATCGTCAACGGAATTGCGCTCAAAGGTTTTGCCAAAGGCAGTAATGGTTACTAGCCCGTGATTGTTAATTACCTCGAGGTCAAATGATTCACCACTGCGAATAGTGCCCAGTGCCATTTTGTCTTCATCGCTACTCACTTGAATGCGCGCGTAAACGTCGAATATGCCATTGCTAGCTTGGCTGTCTTCAAAGCCAGATTCGTTAGTGTCGGCTACGAACACTTTAAGCAGCGTTGTCACATCAACGCCACCGTGAATTTGGCTAATAATGGTTTTCCCACCATTGGACATTTCAACTTTTACTGTGGCCTTAAATTTTTCGTAAGTCGCAAAAAAATCAACGCGCTCGCTGCTCTTAATTTTATATTCATGGCGCAAGCCATTGCCGCCAGATGTTGTGTGCTGCGCAACCAACGGTAAAAACTGTAGCGTTTTATTGTTGATTAAAGGGCTCAGGTTTTGCGCACCACCTTCTAAGTCAAAGAGGGTGCCATTAGTAATAACAGATGGGATGTCTGCTCCGGTTTCTTGTGCGGGCGTTTCGGTATTATTGCTTTCGCCTGGTCGTACACCGGTTGTTTCACCTTCGTAAGTTTCAAATAAGTGTATGCGCGAGACGCGTACTTCACCGGCAGCATCTGCAGGCTCGTTTTGAGCGTCATCGCCTTTAATGGACTGTAGGTAAATTGAAGATTGTGTGTAGGCGCCGACTTTAAAGAAACCCGTCGAATCACTGGATTCCCAATCGTTTGCATAGGTTTGTCCGTTGTCTAGGTTTTTAAGATAAAGATAAATGCGACCACCCTCTACAGTGACATCCACGCGCAGGCGCTGGCCCAATTTATATTCAAAGTTATCCTTACTTGGGTCTAGGTAGACTTTATTGGTTTCGTTCCAGATATACCAAATGCCACCAGGGCTATTGGCGCTATATTGAACGCGCAACGGTTCATCTTCCGGGCCGTGAATTTGCACAACACTAATTTCTGGTTTGTGCACGGGCGTTTCGGTTACGCGTAAATCAACGCTAATGTATTGAAGATCATCTACGGACCAGTAGTTATCGCCACCGCCTACACGTTGCCGCAATTCCGAGCGAGGATAGCTAGAGCCGCTGGTGGTTGCCCCTGCGCAATGCGCATTAAAAACTATTTCGCCATTTTCGACGAAGAAGTGAGGTTCGCGAAGGAGCATCTCTAGCTGCTCATCTTTAATTTCATCCGCATTGTGGTTTATGTCGTCTTTGCTACTGCCACCAGAGCTATCATTGCCATTTGAGTCTACCGGCAAGGTGATTTTCCAGCGGGCAATATCGGGCACTACTTCGACGGGGTAAGCTGCATTTGGGTTTACTGGGGCAGCAGAACTTGCCACTGAAGAGGTGCTAGCGTTTGTGCTGGAGGACATAGAAGATGTGGCCGGAGCATTATCTGAAATGCAGGCGGGGTAGGCATCGCACTTTGGGGCGCAAGCGTAATCATCGCAAAATAGAAGGCTGGCCTCTGTAATGCTGTTCCAGCTAGAGCCGCCCGAATTACCATAGCCGACAACGCGAATAAAGGGCATATCGATTTGAGTGTGGAATTTCACATCTGTCTGGCTCAGCCCGCCGCTGCTTTCGGTGCGCGCAACAACCGTGTACCAATCTTGGCCATTGTCACTGGCAAGTACTTCGTAATATGCCTCGCGTTCGTTACCTTTATGCCATGCGATAGAGATGCCACCTAGCGGTTTCGCGGGGTTTACTTGGAATTGTAACCATTGGCCTTGTCCGTTTGCGGCCCAATAGGTGCCTAGGTCGCCATCGTTAACATTACCAACAGAATTCGGGCCGTCTTCCATGCTTGCGCTGGTTAGCAGTGAAGGCGCGGTGTTTTGTTCGCTAGAGGACTCTGAACTTGCTTGCGATGAGCTAACGGCAGAGGCAGAACTTGAGGCGGAGCTTAAAGTGGACGCTTGGCTGACATTTTCGCTAGAAGCTGATCCAGCAGGGCTCCCCGAGCAGCCCGCAATAGCGAGACAGCCTAAGGCAGCTACTGCCATAAGCATTTGGGCATCTCTAAAAATGCACTTTTTTCGCGATAGCGGCGTCAGCTCCGTCCTCGAGTCCTCGTTTACATCACGTAAACTGCGGCTCTCCGGGCGGTGCTTCCTTGCTCTCACACAAAAATTACTATTTTTAGAGGCGCCCATTTGTTTATTTTCGAATATAAATACACCTTTTGTGAATATAGCTTCAGTTTATTATTCTTTTTTATCCCTTTTATTTGTAATAAATACCCTTGATTGCACCATAATTAAAATATCAAACGGTGTGTTCTTAATAAGTGAGTAGATTGTCACAAATACAATATCCTCTACTTTGCAAATAGGCGCAGGTAAAAATAACTGTGCGCTGTTGCACAATCGCGATGTTTTCTTGCTCTAAAGACGGGTGTATCCCGCAACTAAGTTGTTGCGGTTTTTTTCGCGGGGGAAGGGCGATATTTTATTGCTAGGGTCTTTGCTAAGGTTGGGTCTTTGCTTGGGTTGGATCTTGCCTAGGTTGGGTCTTAGCTAGGTTGGGTCATACTTAGGCTGGATCTTTGGGCGCGGCGCCGCTGCTATCGCGCACAATAAGTTGGGTAGGTAATATTTTGCTCTCGTGTGTGAACTCTTTACCTTCAATAATTGAAACCAGCATGTCGACGGCGCGCTTGCCCATTTCTTCGGCGGGTTGCGATACGGTAGTGATAGTCGGGTGCCAAAATTCGGCGTAGGCGATGTTATCAAACCCAACGATGGATACTTGCTGTGGAATTTGAACGCCCTGTGCTTGCAGCGCCTGTATGGCGCCCATTGCCATTTGGTCACTCATACAAAAAAGTGCCGTGGGCGGTTTGGCTTGGCACATGATTTTTTTGGCAGCGTCTTGGCCGGAACCCAGGGTAAAGTCGCCTTCGCTCACGTATTGCTCGGAATATTCTAGCCCTGCAGCTTCTAGCGCTTGCCGGTAGCCGGCTAGGCGCTCCATGCTGTGCGGGTTTTCGCGTAGCCCTGTTAAGCAGCCAATGCGGGTATGGCCCAGCGATACTAAATAGTCCACCACTTTTTTGGCCGCTAGGGTGTTATCAATTGTTACGCTGCAGTTGGGGACATTTTCGCAACCGCAGGCGTACACAATAGGTAGTGGGTCGCCGTCAACGTGAATTTCGTTGGGGCGAAGCTGTATTAGGCCGTCGGCTAGGCGGGTTTCCACTCGGTGCACATATTCTTGTTCGCGGCTATTTTGGTCGCGGGTATCGCCAAGTAGTACGGCGTAACCGCGTTGCTGTGCGCGATCCTCTATGGCTTTAATCACTTGTGAGAAAAAGGGGTTGGTTATATCTGGCACCATCACAACGATGCAAAATGATCGAGAAGAGCGGAAATTGCGCGCGAGCAGGTTTGGACGGTAGCCCGATAAGGCCACCGCATCATTTACCTTCTTTAGTGTTTTCTCAGAGACCTTCTCTGGAATGGCTATCGCACGCGATACGGTTGCCACTGAAACACCCGCTAAGCGAGCAACATCTTTAATACTGGCCATAGTCTGCCAAGGTTTACCGTCCAAATAAAAATGAATGTAACTCAAACCTTCTCATAAGCCTAGCACGTGCACGGGGAGATGGTTATTTTCCTCGTAATGATCATTTTTTAACCTAAAATACTGCTTATTTGTGATGGGGTTGTTACTCCTCTCGCAATGTAACCGTTTTCATTTAGGTAGAATACTGCGCTAGCTAACGTTTATGCGGGCCTGTTTGGGCTGCAAGCATTGAATAAACAGGTAAAAAATCTGATGTTCCGAGGGTTTTATAGTTTTATAACGTAAAAATACAGGTAATGGCTTTTTCTGGGGGTGCTAATGAATTGCGGTGTAAACGTTATCATTTCGCCTTAGAAGATGCGCCGCGGTCATTTTGTGGCAAAGAGCAAAGCTTGAAGCCCGTAAAGTATTTGAAGATAGGTGATAAATGCGTTTTTTTAAGAGTGCTTCGCTACTTGTTTTAACCTGCTGCACTGACTTGGTTTTTGCGCATGGCGTAGCGATCATAGAGGAAGTTGTTGTTAAAGGCCGCAAGGCTAACTTAATCGATAAGGCGATGTCGGCATCGCAAGGCGGTGTGTCGCAGGAGGAATTGGCGATGAGGCCAATTTTGCGCACGGGCGAAATCCTAGAGCTGGTGCCCGGCATGGTGGCCACGCAACATAGCGGTAGTGGCAAGGCGAATCAGTATTTTTTGCGCGGTTTTAACCTTGATCATGGTACCGATTTTGCGACTTTCGTAGATTCGATGCCAGTAAACATGCGCAGCCACGGCCACGGCCAAGGCTATACCGATCTTAATTTTATTATTCCCGAATTAGTCGGTTCTATCGATTACAAAAAAGGCGCTTATTATTCGCAGGTGGGCGATTTCTCGGGTGCGGGTTCGTCCACCATACACAGCGCAACAACTCTGAACGCTAACCAATTGGCGCTTAGCTTGGGCGGCTATGGTTACGGGCGCGGTTTAGTGATTGGTGAAACCGCTAATCAGCTAATTTATGGTTTAGAGCATCAAATTTACGAGGGCCCTTGGGATGATGTGGATGAAGACGTCAATAAAACCAATGCGTGGTTAAAGAAGGTTTGGGGGCAGGCTAGCCATCAAGTAAGCCTGACGTTCATGGCCTACGATAACCAATGGAATTCTGCCGATCAAATCCCTGCGCGCGCGGTGCAAGACGGCATTATTTCTGAGCTAGGCTCGCTAGATACCACGCTAGGCGGCGAATCCAGCCGCTACAGCCTTTCGGCTCGTTGGCAAAAAGGCGATCACCACAACCGGTGGGTTGCCAATGTGTATGCGATCAATTATGCAATGTCGCTGTGGTCCAATTTTACCTATTACACATCGCCGCAGGGCGATCAGTTTGAGCAAATTGATGACAGGATGATCTACGGCGGGGATGTGGCTTACTCCCGCGAAGGCGATTTTCTAGGGCGGCCCACAAGTAATACCGTGGGGCTGCAAACCCGCTTTGACGATATTAGTGAAGTGGGTTTGTACTCTTCGGCGGCACGGCAGCGCACGGGGGTGGTGCGGGCCGATAGTGTTGATCAATACAGTATCAGTGGCTATTGGCAGAATACTCTGCAATGGAGCCGGCAACTGCGCAGTGTTATGGGGGTGCGCTACGACAGCTTTAATTTTGCGGTTGACCCAATTGCAGCCAAAGACGAAACAACGCTGGCGCAGAATGCAGGTAAAGCCAATGACGATATTGTCAGCGCGTCTTTTAATCTTATTTATGTGTTAAACGACAATTACGAAACCTATGCCAGTATTGGGCAGGGGTTTCACTCCAACGATGCGCGCGGCACTACAATTCAAGCTGACCCCACTACCGGTGATACGCTAATGCCTGTTGATCCTTTGGTTGATAGCTTGGGCTATGAGTTGGGGGTACGCGCTTACAGGGCCGATAAGCTAAATGCATCGCTAGCACTTTGGCGGTTAGATATTGACTCAGAGCTACTGTTTGTAGGTGATGAAGGTATTACCGAAGATACGGGCGTGGGTAGCCGGCGTCAGGGTATAGAGGCAACGGCTTATTATTCGCTGCATGAGCGCTGGAATCTCGACCTTGAGTACGCCTATACCCATGCGCGTTTAAATACCCCTGGCCGCGGTGAAAAAATTCCCGGTGCGCTTGAAAGCGTAATCAGTGCTGGATTGCACACGCAGTGGAGCGATGACTTATATAGCCACCTTCGTTTGCGCTACTTTGGCGATTACCCCTTAGACGATGGTGAGACGGCCCCGGCTAGTACACTACTGAATTTGCGCATGGGGTACCAGATGGCGCAGAATTTCACTATTACGGCAGATATCCTTAACCTGCTAGATTCTAATGACCATGATGTTGAGTATTTCTACCAATCGCAGTTAGCGCACGAGTCAGCTCCGGTGGCCGACCACCATTATCATGTATTTGAGCCTCGCACATTGCGGGTGCATTTAGCTTACCTCTTAGAATAAAGCAGCATTTAGCTTTTGATATTTCTTTGCGCCCAGTTGGCCTGCCGCTGGCCTGTCAGAGTGTAACCGTTTGCATTTTATCGGTAAGACCGCTGATGACTGCCAGCGAGGGCTTATATGTAATTACTACTATTCAAGAGGTTTAGGATATTTTTCGGTATGTTTTTGGTTAAAATGTGCAAAGTGCACGGTTTATGATTGGTGGCTGCTGTAAATTACAGCTATGTAATCGATTACATTTTGGCGGTGGTAGTAGGTAAGGCCTTAATTGGTCAGCCAACGATGTACAAACCTTATGGCTTTTGGGTGGTAATCAGTTATTGAAGCGTATTTAGCTGGCAGTAATTGATGAGTAGAGCTGCATGCGGCTCTTTCCCCCTTTTTTTTGGGGCAAGGGCGCTATGGGTCGATTAAAAGCAGGAGCTAAGGGTGCTGGCCGCATCACAGGCTTCAGTAAATCAATCTAGAAAACTGATAACTACATAATTGAGGATCCACGTCATGTTCAGAAAAATCGCTTTAGTCGGTACCGCCGCTGCATTGGCAGCCTGTACTGGCGAGCCGACGACGAGCAGTAGCCAAGTGGCTATGAGTAGCAGCCAAGCGCAGCAGTCATCTGCGCCGGTCATTGCTTCGAGCTCTAGCGTGGCACCTGTGGTGAGCAGCTCTGTAGCGGCAAGCTCGAGCTCTGTAGCCGATATTGATCGCGGTAATCATGTTGAGCCTGTAGTACAGGCAATGTCTGGCAAACAAATGGAAAAGCTAGACCGTGGTTTAGTCGCCGTTAAAACGGGCGACGGCGTATATGTTAGCTGGCGCATGTGGGGTAACGAGCCCAAAAGCACAGGTTACAACCTTTACCGCAACGGTCAGAAAGTTAACGCTACGCCTATTACCACCTCAACCAACTATTTAGACCGCGGCGCCGCACAAAACAGCACATACAGCGTGCGGGCTGTGAATAACGGCACCGAAGGCAGTGCTAGCAAGGAAGTGGGTGTTTGGGCACAGCAGTACCACGCTATTGATTTAACGCCACCACCCACCGATAGAATCCCAAGTGGCGACTCTTACAGCTATTCGCCCGGTGATGCCTCGGTGGGCGATTTGGATGGTGATGGCGAATACGAAATTGTCTTGAAGTGGGACCCTTCCAACCAGAAAGACAGCTCGCAGTTTGGTTACACCGGTAAAGTTTTTATCGATGCCTACAAGTTGAGCGGCCAGCGTTTATGGCGGGTTGATTTAGGGCCGAACATTCGCGCCGGTGCGCACGATACCCAATTTTTGGTGTACGACTTTGATGGTGACGGCAAGGCCGAATTGGCCGTGCGAACATCTGATGGTGCGCGCGATAGTGCCGGCACCTTAATAGGTAGAGCCAATCAAGACCATTATGTAAGTGGCCATATTGGCACTGGGCCGGAATTTCTCACTATGTTTAATGGTGAAACCGGTGTTGCCATGGCAAGCACAACCTACCCGAACGAGCGCGGTCGGTTAGCAGACTGGGGCGGTAATAGCTTAGGTCGGCAGCTTAATCGCTCGAATCGTTATTTGGCGGGTGTTGCTTACGTTAATGGTGAAACCCCAAGCATGATCTGGGCGCGCGGATACTACGATTACAATGGTGTAGGTCAAACCAAAATCGCAGCGGTAGATTGGAAAGATGGTCAATTTACCACCCGTTGGGACTTCTTTGCTAAAACCCCTGGCGGCCCAAACCCCGAGTATGTATACCAAGGTGCACACAGCTTAAGTATTGCCGATGTCGATGGCGATGGTCGTGATGAAGTGGTGTACGGCGCTGCGACAATTGATGACGATGGTACTGGCTTGTATTCCACCCGCTTATGCCACGGCGATGCGTTACACGTAACCGATATCGATTTATCCAACCCTGGGGTTGAGGTATTTATGGTGCACGAAAGTGAAAGCTGCTACGGCGACTACGGCGTAGAAGTACACGATGGTGCAACCGGTCGCATTTTATATTCTGCTAATGTTTCGGGTGATATCGGTCGCGGTGTAGCCGCTGATGTAAACCCAGATCACCCCGGAGTCGAGGTTTTTGGTTCGCGCGGCAATACTTTAACAGCGGACCGTCAAGTGTTACCTGGCCGCCCCGGTACTAACTTTGCTATTTGGTGGGACGGCGATTTACTGCGTGAATTAATGAGCGGTAGCACCATTGATAAATGGGACCACCGTGCCGGCCGAAATAATCGCATTTTTAATGCTGATGCAGTATTTGGCGGGGCCAGTAATAACGGCACCAAAGCAACGCCAGCATTATCGGCGGATATTCTCGGCGATTGGCGCGAAGAAATTATTATGCGCAATAAGAATAACCGTCAGCTGATTGTTGCCACAACAATAGTACCGACTGATCATCGCATTTATACCTTAATGCACGATTCGCAATACCGTGTGGCCATTGCATGGCAAAACGTAGCCTATAACCAGCCTCCCCATACCGGCTTTTTCTTAGGGCACGATATGCCTGATGCGCCAACACCGAATATGCATTATGCCGGTGAACGTATTGAAGCACCCTCTGAGCCTATTTTAGAAGTTCAAGAAAATGCAGCGGGCTTTTGTTCTGTAGCCGGTGTTATCGAAAATACTAACGGCGGTTATACCGGTACAGCCGGCTATGCAAACTCAGATAATGTCGAAGGTGCCAATGTGACTTGGGCACTAGATGTGCCAAAAGCGGATGACTACTTAATTAGTATTCGTTACGCCGGCGCATCCGATCGCGCTGCAAGCCTAAGCGTTAATGGCACAGCAGGGCCAAGCCTTGCCTTCGGTTCGACAACTACTTGGACTAACTGGCAAACCGAAACCGTAAAGGTACGTTTAACGGCGGGCAATAATCTATTAACCCTTACGGCTAATAGCGCCGATGGCCTTGCTAATATTGATCGCTTAAGTGTATGGCACACCGGTGTTTTAGCGGGTAATTGTCCGTAGCTTGTAATAGGTCATGTTGATAGGGCGCTCTATAGCCGTGGGTTATAGGGTGCTCTTTGTAAAAGAGTGGTATTGCTGTATGAACATCACAATGTTTTTTTTATCACGCAAAAAACAAGTCTCTATTAAAGTGCTTCACTTTTTATGCTTGCTCATATTGGGCGGCTTTGCGTCACACGCTAACGCTCATGCCTATGTCGATTTCGCCATTGAAGATGTTTGGCTCGATAAAAAATGCCATCTAAATGTGGCCATTAGAAATACTGGCGCTGAATTACCTGATCATTTTTATTTTTCCCGGAAGCCTGCGGCGCTAAAAATTACTAAAGGGCAGCAGGAAGAGGCCTCGGCCTCGGTTACCAAACTGGATAAAAAAAAGCTGTTGTCCAGCGATAAGGACTTGCTTGTTATTAAGTCGAAAACGGTTTTTGCTAACAACACAAAGCCAGTGACTGTAAGCATTAATTACGGGACTGAGTTTGGCGACTTTAACCAGCGTAACGACAGCCTAACCCGTGCTATGGATTGCAAGGTGGGTGAGGGGCAAATAGCTGGCGAGGCTATTGAATACTTTGCACCCGATGTGGCTATTAACCATGTCAGCATAGATGAAGAAAGTTGTAAGCTAAAGCTAGAACTATTTAATAAAACAGGAATTGCGCTAGACCAAAACGCTTGGTCAAAAGATAACGGCGTAGAGATTATAATTAAAAATGCCGGGACGAGTGAGCGTCAAGAGCCTATAGCATTAAAGGCCATAGATCCACAACAAGAATTTACACGTTCTGCGCCAGTATTAAAATGGCAGAGCGATTTTGAAATTACACAAATGAAACATATTTCCGTGGCTGTTTGGTACGTGAAAGACGATAGTGATTTTACCAATAATGAACAGACTATCGATGTACCTGATCGCTGTGTTAATAAAAAATAAAGGGCGCCTCTAAAAGGTAGTTTTCCGCACTAGCGGCGCCCTAAATATAAGAAATAAAAATTAACTGAAACAAGTTAACCCCGGAGATTTTGTGAACTGGTTAAAAGTTCTTTTACTTAGTAGCCTATTGATAGGCTGCGTTGCCGACGATACCCCAACGTCGTCTACCAGTAGCGAAAGCATAACGCCTGCATCTTCTGAAGCGGCGCAATCATCAAACCCTGTAAGTAGTTCGTCAAACACAGGTAACGCCAGTTCAGAAGCCGCCGCCGAAAGCTCGGTGCCGGTAAGCTCTAGCAGCCTGGCGGCAGAGCCCATACTGCAAGAGGTTATAGAAGGCAGCGATAGCTTATGTGCATTTAACGGAATATTCGAGTCAACACATGCCGGCTTTGAAGGTGCAAGCTACGTTAATGTTGATAACCAAAATGGCGTTAAATTACAGTGGCAGTTAAGCGCCCAAGGCGCGCAGACTGTCGCGGTCACCATTCGCTTTGCCAATGGCGGTGCCGATGCTCGCCCGGCAATAATGACGGTAAATAATGTTGCCGGCGAAACGCTAGACTTTAATAGCACTGCAGCTTGGGCGACATGGGACAGTGTGACATTTAATGTCAACCTAGTGGAAGGCGAAAATACCCTAGCATTAACGGCTACCACTGGTGCAGGCTTAGCTAATATCGATAGTATTACAATGCCCGTTGACAACCTAGAGCTAACCACCTGCGCGGATGCGCCTCCTGTAGTTGTGCCCCCGATTACTAGTCAGCCCCAGGCGGCTAAAGTGTATGTGGTGGGCGACTCAACCGTTTCTACTTATCGCGATAATGTTTTCCCAATGACTGGCTGGGGACAAGTACTCACGCATTATTTTGATGGTGCAACTCAAATTATTAATCATGCTATTGGCGGCAGAAGCTCGCGTAGTTTTTATCAAGAAGGCCGTTGGCAAGCCGTGGTTGATGAATTACAAAACGGTGATTATGTTTTTATTCAATTTGGCCACAACGATCGCGACTTTAGTAAAGCAGAGCGCTATACGCCCACAGATGATTATGGCGATTATTTACAAATGTATATCGACCAGGCTAAAGCCAAGGGTGCTATTCCTGTTCTAGTGACGCCGATGGTTATGAATGCCTATCGCAATAATGTATTGCGTAATGTTTTTACCGAGTCGGGTAATGATTATGCCGGCACCATGAAAGCGGTGGCGCAAACAAATAATGTTGCATTAATTGATCTAAACCAAAAATCCTTTGAGTTAGTGCAGCAAGTAGGGCCAGATTACGCATCGCGTTATTTGTTTATGATTTTGCCTGCAGGCGAATACTCTAATTACCCTAATGGCAGTAATGACGGCACGCATTTTCAACAAATGGGTGCGGTTGAAATGGCGGGCCTAATTGCCGAAGGTGTGCGAGAAATTGGCAGCCGTGCCGATATGCAATTGTTGGCGGGTAACTTAAAGCCTGTTTTGCCATTCAGCGTAACAGCGACGGTAAGCGGTGCGGGTTTAGTATCGCGTAATGCTACTTACCCTGCGGGCGCACCGATTACCTTAAAAGCGCTACCCTCCGGTAATAATTACTTTAATGCCTGGTTCCAAAGCGGAAATCGTTTGGGTACTGATGCTTTAATGCATTGGACTATGCCAAATCAAGCGACCCGTATTGACGCCCAATTTAACGACACAGCTGTAATGGACGGTGACAATACCAGTTGTGGTACTGCGCAAAACGGATTCCCTTATTGCCAGCAAGATAATGCAACCGACCCTGATGGCGATGGTTGGGGCTGGGAAAATGAAGCCAGCTGTGTTGTACCCAATGGCATTGTTGATCCAGAGCCTGGCCGTTGCGCCAGCACTAGTGCGCAGCCAGAAAATAACTACCCTAAAGCCACCGTATTTTTAATCGGCGATTCAACAGTATCGAACTACAACGCAGGTTACTATCCGCAAACAGGCTGGGGGCAAGTATTTCAGCCCTATTTTAATCGAGATAAAATTACCGTTGATAATCGTGCATTGGGTGGCCGCAGCTCTAAAAGCTTTTATAACGACCACTGGAACGATGTAAAAAGAGATATTAAAGCTGGCGATTTTGTATTTATTCAGTTCGGTATTAACGATCGCAATAGATCAGACCCTAATCGTTATGCTCCAGCTGACGGTACATTCCAAGATTACATGACCCGTTTTGCAAGAGAAACACAAGCCTTAGGGGCGACGCCTTTCTTTGTTTCAACGGTAGTGCGCAATGCGTGGAGGGACGGAGGTATTTATGAGGCATATCATGAGCACCCGGTAGTAACGCGTGAATTAGCACGAAGCTTAAACATTGGCTTGATTGATCTCGATGGCGCTGCGACACAGTTCTTAGAAAGTGTAGGCGAAGACTATTCCACCTATTTTATGTACATGAATGTAAGCCGAAATGATTATTCAACATTAAATGCTGACAAGTCAGATAATGTGCATTTCCAAGAAATGGGTGCGGTAGAAATGGCGCGTTTAGCGGCGCTACAAATAGAGCAACAAAAAAACCGTGACGATTTTAAACAGCTTGCCGCAGCATTGCGCCCAACATACCCACTGACTGTAACTGGCAATGGCAATGCACTGGTTACAAAAGGTTATGCCTACCCAGAGGGCACAAGGGTGACATTACGCTACCGCGGTAGTGGTTTTAACGGTTGGTACCATAATGGCCAAAGTTTATCTCGCAATTCAGTAGACACTTACACAATGCCCGCAGCGGCAGTAACAATTACGCTCTCCCCTTAAGCGGTATGCCAGGGGGATTAAACCCCTTGGTTTTTTTAAGGCTTACAGCACTTTAATCTTTAACCAATTTTAAGGTTCTAGAATTCTTTCTGGGATTTTGAATATAGGGTTCGTGCGCCTGAAATTTGTAATTAGCTGCAATATTTGTTTAAAGAATGCTCTTTTGGCTCGATATTAAAACTAAACATTACTCAACGGATACAGCAATGAATAATAAAATAAGACGTGTAGAGTTATTATTTTTACCTTTACTGGTTCTTGGGCTTGCGGCTTGTGATGGCGGTAATCAGCAAGCCTCTAGTGGCGAGCAGGTGGATGCAGAATCTTCCAGCGTTGCTGTTAGCAGCAGTTCCGTAGCGAGCAGTATTGTGCCGGCCGGCAGCAGTTTATCGGTGCCAAGTAGCGCAGCGGCAAGTTCAAGTGTTGCGTTGGATACAGTATTGTTTGATATCGACAGCGCAGCATTTTGTGGCGGCGCCGGTGTGTTAGAGACAACGCATTTAGGCTTTACCGGCAACGCTTATTTTAATGGCAGCAATGCGCAAAATGCCGCCATAACATGGCAAGTAAATGCGAGCACTGTGGGCGAATATACTTTTAATATTCAATTTGCCAATGGCAGCGATGCCGAACGCCCAGCCACTTTAAGTGTGAATGGTGAAGCCGCAGCAACATTAAGCCTAGCCCCGACACAAGCTTGGGATGCCTGGCAGAGCGAAGCCGCTATCGTACAGTTGGCACAGGGCGAAAACGAAATACGGCTAATAGCCAATAGCGCGGCTGGGCTTGCCAATATTAATTATTTAAGCGCTATCGGTAATGGTATATCGGGTGGTGAGTGTCCTGAACCTGTGGTTAGTTGCAGTGGGACCGCCGATGTCGATATAGCTGCATTGATGTCGTGCAACGGTAACCCTGCGGAGTGTATTTTTGGTGGTGATGAAGGACATTATCATGTGGCTATGGAAATTGATGAGTCATTCAGCGGTAATTTAGACGTTTACGCCGAGGCAAGACGAAAAATGATCAGTACGCCGATATCGAATGGTGGCTGTGTTGATTTTCTAGTAAATGTTCGTTCCCCGGAAGGGCAGCCGATTCAAAATGTTGACCGGGGTATTGATGGCTTAAATTTACGCCTTAATCAAAATGCAGCCATTTTAAATGGCTTATCGGTTAAAAAAGTTGATAACCCAACGGTATTGTTTATTGCCGGAGATTCTACTGTTGCTGACCAAGAGCCGCAATTAAACAAAAATCCTCGTTCACGTTTTACTGGCTGGGGGCAATTTATACCGCAGTATTTTAATAGTGCTATCTCTGTCGAAAACTACGCAGACTCTGGTGAGGGTACCGCAGCATTCCGCACGGATGGCGGCGGCCTATGGAATTTAATTAATCGCAACCTTAAAGCGAACGACTGGGTGCTGATTCAGCTGGGGCATAACGACAAAACAACGTCTGCATCGGTTTACCGTTCACGCATTAACGGTATGGTTTCTGCTATTAAAGCCAAGGGAGCCACGCCGGTATTAATCAGCCCTATGGTTAGAAACACGGGTTCCTCGTTGGGTTCGCAGCACATTTACGGTGGCCTTAATGTGCGCAATGAATTAATGCGTATTTCGAACGAGCACAACGTTGCCTTTATTGATCTTATGCAGCTATCCAGTGAATGGGCGTTAAGCGTTGGTCAATCTACCGCGCAAACTTATTTTGTCGATAACGATCGCACGCACTCCAATGAGTTGGGTGCTGACCTATTTGCCAAAATGATTGTAGATGCGATTAGACAGCAAAATATTGCATTGACCGATCACCTAAAAAATCTTTAGAGGTTCCAATAAAACATAAAGCTCATGGGGAATATGTACCGTGAGCTTTATTAAATATGTTAAGCGGGCTGGTGATGTCCCCTGACTTTGGCGTCGTTTTAATCGGTATTTGTATTTATTTTATTAACAGGAGGGGTCCAAATGTTTAAAAAAATGGTTTTACTCAGTATTGCCACAAGCTTGGCGGCTTGTACTGGCGATACGACTACGAGCAGTGTGGGCACGACGAGTTCTGTAGCAGATTCTTCATCTAATACAATGTCGAGTATTGCTAGTTCGAACGTAGCGGTTATTACCAGCAGCTCAAGCTTGGCGAACATTCCGTCAAGCTCTTCGATAATGATTGCAAGTTCATCAAGCGTTAATAATGACACAACTATTTCCATTGAAGAGCAAGGCTTAGGCTTTTGCCGATTTAATGGCCAGATCGAAAGTGCGCATGCTGGGTTTAATGGCGCAGGTTATGTAAATACCGAGAATATGGCAGGCGCTGATATTAGTTGGGAAATCACCTCGTCTGGTGGCCAGGCCGAGGTGCAATTCACCTTTGCCAATGGCGGCGCTGGTCGCGAGGCGAATATTGAAATTAACGGCGTGAATGTTGGTAGCGTTAATTTTATGGCCGATACATGGATCAATTGGCAAACGGTGAGTGTTAATGTCAATTTGAGAAATGGTAGTAATTCTATTCGCCTGGTGAGTACCTCGGACCAAGGTTTAGCCAATATTGATGCAATAACGGTAACTGGTAACGCGGTAGCAGCTGCGGGTTGCCCATTACCAGCGCCAGAGCCAATAGCCGTTAACGAAAGCCGTTGGTTTGCCCTGCAAAATCGCACTAATAATTTGGTGATGGCAATCCAAAATAACGCCGAGAGTGAGGGCGCAGCTTTAGTGCAAGTCGCACGGGGCGATGCGCAAAGCCAGCAATTCCGTTTTGAATCGACCGGCGATAACTACTACCGCCTAATTGCTCGTCATTCCGGGCTTGCACTCGATTTGTTTGAGGCCAATACCAACGATGGTGCCGACCTTGTTCAGTGGGAAGCTAACGATAGGCAAAACCAAGAGTTCCAGGCCTTAAATCTTCAAAATGGATATATTCATCTGGTTAACCGGTTATCTGCTAAAGCGCTTACGCCGGAGTCTAACTCGCCGGTTGCTGGATCGCGCATTACTCAATACGCAAGATCCACAGATGCGGCTCAGCAGTGGGAGCTAATTGACGTAGGCCCCTACAGTAATAGCCAGCCCTCCAATTCTGCCGACTGTGGTGCGGGTACACCCGATGCGATTGTTACCGGTGGCCCCGGCAATTATTCCGTCAATGGCCGTAATGTTGGAGGCAATTATTACGATGCCATAAGCCGCGCTATAGACAGCCTTAATAACAACAGAAGCACCCAAGAGCGCGTTACGGTAATGCCGGATGGCGATATCGGCGATAACTGGATTGATTTACCCAGCAATATTATTTTTGAAGTCTGTGGCACGATGAATGTTGGTGATGTTCGCGGTCGCGGTGCTGTGACGGCTATTGGCGAGCAAAATGTTTCTATTCCGCATTTGAAAATGACAGGTAGTCCTTACTTTGGGCTTCACTTCGCCGGAATGCGCAATTTACATCTGGGCAATATTGAAATTATATTTGATCGCGGAGCAGGCGCTTTGGGTATTCGATTTGAGCGCGATCTAGCCCCAAGTTACGACGTGCAAATGGATTATATTCATGTTGAAAATACCGGTAACCATGGAGTGGAAACGTGGAATGTTGATGGCCTAAAAATTGGCACCATAATCGCGCGCAACACAGCTTATGCAGGATTATTACTCAACAATTCCCGTAATGCCGAAGTTGGTTTGGTCGATGGCGAAAATACCGGTAACGGTACTGGCTATGCCACAATGCGCTTCGCCAATACGAATGGCCGAATTAATGGTGGCTGGCCGACTAATATTCGCGTAGGTAAAGTGGTTTCTCGTGGTGGCGGTCGCGGAATATTCTGTGTGTCTAACTCAGGCGGCGTTGTTATTGACGAAATCGATTTAGCCGACAATGGTAATAATTCAATATTAATAGAGAACTGCCATAATTTTACCATTAATGGCGGCACAATTAATGGCGGTGGTGAGTTCCGCATTGCGGCGCGAAATGAATTTCCGAACACCAGCGATATTACTGTTTCCAATGTTCGGGTGAGTAATACCGATGTGAGAGAATCCCCTTGTGCCGATAATTCTAGTTGGGACATCACTGTAACAGGGGGAAGAGATAATACATGTAATTAATGGGGAATATATTGCCATTAATTGTTTAATAAAAACGCCACACATACATGTGTGTGGTGTTTTTATTTTTTAGATGTTTCGTGTTTACACATAATAATAAAATAATAAATATTTTTTTGTATTTCTGGTTTTAATTCTCTCAACTTTCCAAGTATTGAAAAGTTCTATAGCTTTTAGTGGCTAATCATAATGCTTTGTGCGTTTAATCACTTAATAGAAATTTTACAATTTCTTGTAATAAATTTCGTCTAGGTGGTCAAAAAAAAAGCTTTAAAGCTCGGTTATACTGAATTGTAAATGTCGTTTGATATGAGTAATAAAAATGCTCAAACTTACTAAAAAAGAAAGCAAAGCGTTGTTGATCAGTTTTTTTGTAACAGCGGCGGGGCTTTATATTGCTGTGCATTATTCTAAGGTTTACATCCCTTTGTTATCTGCAGATAAAAATATTTACCCTTGGACGTTTTCATCCGTTTCTGATCAGGAAAGCGGTGGTGCTTCTGAACTCAATGTAATAGAGGTGGCTCCGGCCTTGCGTTTTAACTTTAGGCTACCTCAGGCGTATTCTCACCCTTGGGTTGCTTTTACGCTTGAATTTGCGGGCTTTGATGGCGCGTCTGAATATGTCGATTGGTCGCAATACAAAACCTTAAACCTAATGGTGGCCTGTGACCCCAAAAATGTACTGTCCTTTACCCTGTACACCTTTGAAGCTGGCTTTACGAAGGTAGGGCACTTTATGACCCACAGAAATTCAGGTGTGTTCTTTAAGTGCCATGAGGGCAAGCAGCGGGTTGTGATTGAGCTAGACAACCTTACAACACCGGATTGGTGGTTAATACAAAATGGTTTGCACTTGTCTGATCAGCAATACCATCTAGACAAGGTTGTGGGTATTGCTCTTCACAATTCGCCGCAAAGTCCCCGCCAAACTTTATCAGGCGTGGCTGTTTATTCGGCTGTATTAGAAGGACGTGATTGGCAGATGATCACTGTCGCATGCTGCGTGTTTGCGATTATTTGGCTTGGAGTGTTGGGCTGGGGATTGCAGTTGCGTAAAACATTACAGGTGAATAGTGCTGCTCTGCGAATAACAGATGATGCGAAAAAGGAACCAGTCTTTGCACCCTACCAGCAGTTGCCTCGAGTGAACCAGACTGGCACCAACAAGACCAAAGATGCAGTTTTAAGCTATATAGCAACAGAGTATGCCAACCCAGATCTGAATATAGAAATGGTGGCTTCTGCAACGGCTGCGAATAGAGCCAAAATTAATGAAATTCTTAAGAATGAATATGGCTTTACCTTTAGTGTTTACTTGAATAAGTTACGCTTAGCTGAAGCGGCACGCTTACTTCACGATGATGATTTAAGCGTCGCAGATGTGGCTGATGGGGTGGGTTATGGCAGCCCGTCCTACTTTATAACGCTTTTCAAAAAAGAATATGGCTGCACGCCAAGTAGTTATAAAAATCATAAAACGACAGCCTCCTCTTAAGCGGCGGCTCGTTCTAACTTTTACTACACCGGCTAGGCAGAATTTAGAAGACCCTTTTTTACGATAGCTGCGGAATTACATCACAGCTCTTATTTAAAGTTTAAGTTTTAAAACTTTATTTTTGGAATTTAATACGTTTAGCGGAAAAGTCAGCGTTAGCATTGTTGTAAGCGGCCACAAGTTGAGGGTTAGTGGTGTGGCTATTTTTACAGATTAACTTTGAACCGCTGGGAGCTATATCAATTTATTGCATAGCTCGAAAAATAATAAAGGCATTGTCGTACTGCGAGTGTACATATTGACCAGCAGGGTATGTCGGATCTATTAATGCTAATAAAGGTAGAATTGTATGATCAAAAAAAGTTATAAATATATTTTGCTGGCAGCCGCGGCAATGGCGATAGCGGGATGCGATGGGGGCGTTGCAAGTTCAAGCGATGCCGTCAGTTCTACCCCGAGTGGCAACACAAATAGCATGCCGGCAGTCTCAAGTCAGGCCACTTCAAGTGCGCCGGTGGTGTCATCAACCCCAGTCGTAGTTGCTAGCTCCTCCTCGGGTGGTGGTTTCATTTTTGATTCCGATCCGGTAGTTACCACTAGTCCCACGATAGAAGCTGAAGCTCACGAAAACCAAGAGATGTTCGCTCCGTTTGAAGTGCAAAGCGAAGGCGAGCGCACCTTTATTGTTGCCGAAGGCGTAAGAAATAACGATGCGGTTGACGACGCAACAGGACAGGCGCATTACACCATTACAGCCTCTGATACCACAATTGCACTTTATTCCACGCTTAATTTACGCGACGAGGAGCGCGATAGTTTCTTTATTAAAATCGAGGGCTTGTCAGACGAGTGGCTAATGGAAAATAGCCGCACAACAAACGGCTTCGAGGAGCTATTACTGGGTAGCTGGAATAATGCCGTCGCTGGCGAAACTTATACCCTCAAACTGCTTCGGCGCGAAAGTGGTGCTCAGATTGATAGCCTGCGTGTAGAAGGTGCCATGTTTGGTGTTACGGCTCCGGCTGAAAATCCATTTCTGATCGGTAAGCAATTCTATGAAGACGAGGCGCTTGCCTGCGTAGATTGCCACGGTATTAATGATGATGGCGTTGGAGCACACCATGAGGGTCTCGTCGGTTGTACATTCTGCAGTGACCACAATGCACTGGCCGACATAATTGAATCAACCATGCCTAAACAGGATCCATCAGCGTGCGACGCTGAATGTGCGGCTTACATCGCCTACTATGTGAAAAAGCAATTTAACCCCGAAAGGCCGGCAGAACCCATCGCACCGACCAAAACGCGCGCATGGCTTCTTACTGCCACCGAATACCGCGCCACACTGACAGAACTACTAGGTTTACCGTCTAACTATGGCTGGATGGAAGGATTTACCGATGTTTCTGATGATGAGCATTACTACACAAGCTCTGATCATCTATTTGTGTCACAGCCAACCGCCCTTTATTTCCTCGAGCAAAGTGAGGCGATTGCCAGCGGCTTAAGTGAAGCACAACTCAGCGCCATGAGCCCTTGTAACCTAGGGCAAGAGGCCTGTATTACTGAGTTTACGCGCAGTTTTGCTTCGCGAGCGTTCCGTAAAGATTTAACCAACCAAGAAGCGGACCGCTACCTCGTTATGGCAGAAGATGTTACGGGTCTAGACCGGTACCGCCAAGTGATTGTCGGCATACTCAATTCGCCCTTCTTTTTATATCGCACGGAAATAGGCAACAACGCAAACATAGTTGAAGGCGATACAACGCAGTTAACCGGCTACGAAGTTGCCAGCCTTATTTCTTATGCACTTACAGGCAAACCACCAACAGATGAGCTAATGCAAGCCGCGAGAGATGGCGAACTAAATTCAATCGCCTCGATTCGCCTTGTGATTAACGAGATGCTAACCCAGCCTGACGTTACAGAACGCCTACACAGCTTTATTCGCGCTTGGTTATTAGTGGACGAAGGCAAGTGGCCCGGTGTCGAGCATTCCGACGTGGCTTGCGGTAATTTTGACGCAGCAAAAGACGCCATCGAGGGCGAATTGGAGCAGTTTTTAAGGTCTAACGCGACTATCAATAGTAGCTTAGAGGGGCTATTTACGGCTGCACTACCCGAGCCAACTGGTGCGCTGCGCGAGTACTACCTAAGCAATAACGATCCTGCCGGCGTAGGCCCGCAGCGTAAAGGTGTGCTGAGTAGCGGCATATTTGCTGCTCGGCACGCACAGTATTCAACGCCGTCTCCAGTCATGCGCGGTGTCATTATGCGCAAGCGACTATTGTGCCAGGAGCTTCCAGAACCTCCAGCTAATGTTCCCATGTTGGGCGAAGTTGGATCCGCTCCGAACGTAATAACTAATCGCGACGTGTTTCAAGCGCACCTTACGGATGCCGCATGTAGCGGATGCCACAAATTAATGGATCCACTGGGCTTTACTCTGGAGCATATGGACGCCTGTGGCCGTTACCGCACGGTTGACAATGGTGGCGATATTGATGCCTCAGGGGAGATTTACTTAACGGATTTCGACATGCCTGTTAACGGTATAGATGAACTAAGTACTGCCTTTTCTAATCAGCCAGAAGTCAGAGAGTGTTTTGTATCGCACGCCTATCAGTTTTACCGCGGCATGGATTCAGACCAAACGCCTAGAGCCCTGACCGAATTGATAGCAGGCAATCTAGAAGTTAACGACAGTCTTCGTGATGTGATTGTTGGGCTGTTAACACACGAAAGCATCTTAACTCGTGCGCGCTAAACATATTCCCTTAGCTCCGCGCCAGTTCGCGGAGCTTCTGAAGAGAGATAATTATTATGTATAAACTTCCAAGAAGAGAACTATTAAAATCGGCGGCAGGCAGCTTACTCTTGGCGCCACTATTAAGATCCAGAAACTTGTTTGCACAAAATAATCAGCCCAAACGTTTTGTTATCTTTAACGCAGCAGGCTCATTTGTACCGCAATGGTTCCCGACAAACCCCGGCAGAAACTACAACTTACGCAGGCCCAATACCGCTTTTGAGCCATTGAAAGACGACTGTATTTTTTTACAGAATATGCGGCACTCTACCTCACGCGGTAACCACCACGAGCGAGGAATGGTAACCGCCTATAGCGCGGCGGGTAGTGATGACGGTGATATCACGCTTGATCAGGTTATTGCTAGAAGCCTTCGGGGCCAGGCGGACGCTGCACCGATTGAGTATATTGCTCAAGGCTTATATGGCGGCCGAAATAATGACATGCGATCTCTGATGACGTACACCGGCCCTCGCCGCCGGATTGACCCAGAGGAGTCTGCTCGCGCCAATTATAATCGAATTTTTAATGGTGCCAGCCCTACAACAGTCACGGGCGCGCAATCCAATTCATTGGATCAACGACTCAAATGTTTTGATGTAGCTAAAGAAGATTTAACAAAAATTCAAAGTTATTTGGGCTACGACGAGCGCGCCAAACTCGAACAACATATTGACTCACTACTAACCTTATCGAATGAGCTTAAAGCCAATATTGAGCCGCCAAGTCAAGTCAGAATCTGTGAAGATATCGAACTCTTTGGAGACAGAAACACGGTTCGAGAAGAACAGTCGTTAGTTAATGGTGTAACTAACCTGATGAACCTGACCTCTGCTGCCTTTCAATGCGACCGTACTCGCGTTATGACCATGCAAGTGGGCTTTTCGGGTGATCACTACAATCGTCTGCGCGGCTTTAGAGCCGGTACCATGACCCGCGATAGCTGGCACGATCATATTCACCACCAAGCAAGTAGCACCAATCACCGGTATTACGGCGAGTGGATGTGGATGTGTGAACTATGGTCAGAAAAGTTAGCGGGCCTTGCTAATAGCCTTAAAGCGATCCCAGAAGGCGATGGCACCATGCTGGATAACACAATTATTTTGTGGGGCTCAGAAATGGGTATTGCGCATAGCCACAGCCCCGACAATGTTCCTCATTTAGTGATCGGCGGGCGCAATATGGGCGTGGATTCTGGTCAGTATATTGACTTTGGTCGTGGCAATCGCCAAGACCACGCCAAGCTGTTAACCAGTATTAAACATGCCTTTGGCATTATGGATAATGGTATGGGTAATAGGCCTAACTCGGGGCCATTGGCGGGTATTTTAAGATAGTAAAAGTAATCGGTGTCTCAGTTTAGAGGCACCGATTTTAGATAAAAATATACTTATTCAAAGAGCAGTAACTCATCCATTCTAAAAAACTAATTATTTTTATTAATTCCCGCTAGCTTTCAGTGGCTTATGGAGCCTCAGGTCGGTATTACTCAATGAAAAATGAAGGCTACATAGATAGCATTATTGACTTAATTTGTTGCCCGAATTGCGGCAGTGATTTCTCAGCGAAAATAAGCGAAAAAACGTTTAAATGTCCCAGATGCTTAACCACCTATTTTTCGCTCGGGGGTATACCCTGTATATTTGAGAATGGTATAGAAGAGCTTGAAAACTGGAGGCAACAGCTGGGCTTACTTCAGCAGCAAGGGCAAAAAAGTATCGACGGCATACGTTCGATTTCAAAGCTTCCGTATTTGGTTGACGAAACAAAAAGTAGAATGGACGAGCACGCTAAATCCAATACCTACAGTCAGAAATCAATCATCGATCTTTTTAAGTCTGTAGGCGTTAGTCCGGCCTTGAATGCGAATAGCGACGTTAGGCAGGTAGGTCGACTTGCGCAATATCATGAGTTATTTCTTAGAGACTGGTGTTGGGGTGATCAAGAAATAGCGCAATTCGAAAACACGGAAAACAACCTTGCATCCGGTAAAATAATTGAAATTCTCAATAATGGAGAGGCCTTCGATAATGTTTTATTCCTTGGGTCTGGGGCTGGGCGGCTAAGCTGGGATATTCATGAGCACCTTCAGCCAAAGGCTACTGTTGCGCTTGATATGAACCCGCTATTGAGTTTGATTGCTGACAAGATGATCAAAAAGCTTTCCCCCATGAAGTTTTCTGAATGCAAAGAACACGCTCCAATTGACTCTCAGCAGACGCGTTACTGGCCTTTATCTCCCATCCCAAAAAATACACATTTAGCTGACACCTGGTTTCCACTGATGGCGGACGCTTGGAGTGTTCCGCTCAAAAAACACAGCTTCGATTTAATCGTAACGCCTTGGTTTATTGATATTAACGGTGAAGATGTTAGGGATTTTTTAGGGCTATTAGATTACTTACTGAAACCAGGAGGGCTTTGGATAAACAGCGGCCCTCTACTTTACGGCCCCAATACACCCATCGAGCAAAAGTACGGGGCTAATGAAATTAGAAGCCTGGTAAAAACTGCCGGCTTTACAATAGAGTCTGATCAATCGTATTCCACCCCGTACCTTTACTGCCCAAACAGTAGCCGCTATAGGGTGGAGCAAATATGGTTATTTTCCTCGCGAAAAGCAAATAATCAGTTAGAGCGCAGCGCGAAGGAAAAATATTCATGGATCCTCTTGCCTCATTTACCTATACCGGCACATATTCAATGCCCGGCGTCGGCAAGCCGCGAAGTTCATAGTGTGTTCGCCTTCATTGATGGAAAGCTAAGTGTAAATGATATTAGCCTAAAGATCGCACCTCATTTACCACCGGATATACCGGCGCGGGATTATGTTATTGCAGCATTGCTAACCCATGCTTCGGGCAGCTCTAGGTAGCGACAGTACCGTTTTTATGCGTTTAGATTTTTAAGGATTTTGCGTGGATTTTTCGTGCAGCATAGTGCAGATAATCTCTTTATTAATTAGGGCTTATCAAGCCTTAAAGTACGAGAATAAATAGGGTGGACGTTTGTAGTCTAAGGCGCGTCCTATTGGTTTAACTTAAGAGGTACTTTAATTTAATAACAAGGAGTTAAAAAATGATCGATAGTATTTATAAAAAAGAATTTTTTTTAAAGGGAAAAACTGTATTAAGGGGTTTTGCCGCTACTGGCCTATTGGCCTGTGCAGGATTGCAAGCGAATTATACCGCCGCAGAAACTTGTTACGCGGATAGCATAACCGCCCTACAGGACTGCCTCAATGCAGCAGAAGCGGATGAAGACAATTGGCACGAAATTCAGCTTAAAGAAAGAACCTATTACCTCACCAGCCCATTAACGCTGACAAAAGGTAAGGTACGCTTGGTTGGTGCTGGGCGTGTATCAAACAACCCCAATAGTAGTAGGGCAGGTGAGTCCTATTCAGCACATATCGAGCGAGCTTCAGATCGTAGAGCCCTTGATCGTGCAAAATTTTTTGTTTTAGATGGTCAAGATCAAACGCGTATTTTTAGTGCTATTGCGGATGGAGCGAATGAAAATAATCCTGGTGAAGGCGCAAGCGGGCTTTTAACTCTCTACGTTCAGGGCGTAACCTTTAAAAATGGTAACCCATCGGATAATTTAGGTGGTGGGGGACTAAGGTTTATCGGCCGAAAGCTGATCGTCGAGCATTCTATATTCACGGGTAATAGTGACTCTGCGCTTTGGCATTATGCCGGCGATCAACAGTCAATTACAGATTCCTATTTTTACAATAACACTGCTGAATATTCCAGCGCTGAAGCATGTCCTCCTTCCGGTGAGCCAGAGCCCAAGTTTTGGGGCGGGGCAATTACCGCCGACGGCAGTGATTATGAAATTTATAGAAGTACATTCGAAAACAATCACGGTTGCCACGGGGGTGCAATATACACCAAAGCCGAGACGGGGCTTTATGCTTCTACTGTTACTAATAACTCAGCGAAAAAGGGTGGAGGAGTATATATTGCTAATGGATTTAACGGTGCTGCAGGTATAACCCATTCAACTATTTATGCTAACCATGCATCAGTTGAGGGTGGTGGGTTGTATTTTGAACAGCAGCAAAGCGTTGAGAGATGGTCGTTTTACAACAATATATTGGCAGGAAATACTGCTTTAAACAGCACCTTCTCCGATTGTTATTTAGAGGGGGAGCCTATAGCCATTTATAGTGACGACAGGCAAATTGTTGACAAAAACATACTCGGCAGAATCGGTGTCGGTTCAGGCAACGGTTGTAGTCACTGGTTAATTTATAACAGCGATCAGGCAACCGGTGTATTAGATCCCGAGCTGGAAGAGCTTGCCTATAATGGCAACATTGGGCTGCAATTAAAAACACACCTACCCAAAGCCTCAAGTATTTCTTTAGGTGTTGCCGAAAGCTTTAATGGCGAGTGCTCCGACCAGCGCACAAGAGGTAACACAATCGCCACCTCGCCACAAAATAAATGCGCTGTCGGCGCAACACAACGAATACAGCAGGTGAATGGCACCTTGGGTGCTGGTGAGGCTGCATTTGTATATTCACAAACGTATAAGATGGTTCTGACCGAAAGCCAAGAAATTCAAATAGATATGATCTCTGATGAAGCCGATGCCCGGCTGACTCTGACAGACGCAAGCCATAATGTAATAGCAGACAACACCAATTCTCCTCTCTCAGCTAGCGACGCAAGAATTACGCGGCAATTGAGTGCCGGTACTTACTATATTAGTGCTATGCACGAAACCTCTTCGGGGTTTGAGTCTTATCCAAGGGATTATTTTCTTAGTGTGAATGCAGAAGTTCAACTAACGCCCAGCTTAGTGCTTATCGATATCGCTGACATAGCAAGTAATCTAACTCTAGGGCAAACAGGAAGTGGCCGCTGGGAGCTAGCTAACTATCCTCGCCCGCCTAATACGCGTAGCGAGTATTTTTATAGGATTGACCCGAATCCATGGGGAGGTTCAGCTATTTTTGAAAGTGATTTTTTTGACCCGGAAGATGCACAGTTATATTTCAAATATTTTATAAACGGTGAGAGTTCTGGTTCATTGTATTTAGATGTAGAGATAGACGGTATTTGGCACTTTGACTATTGGATTAGAAAAGGCAGCGTTTCAAACCATAGATCACCAGATTGGCAGCAAGCGAGCTACGATTTTAATGCTCTGGCCGAACAAGGACACGATAAAATTAGAATCAGAATCTACGGATCGCAATATCAACCCTTTAATAGCAGCCACTTGTTGTTGCTGGATAGTATATCAATATCTCGATACTCAACATGGATGGGGTGGTAGTTCATTATTAACTACGTTTTAAATATGGCACGCTAGGACTTTTAGCGCACACCTTAATTCTTTTGTAAAAGAATTAACCAACCGTAGGTAATCGGTTGATTAAAGGCCCAGCCAAGGTTGGTTGCTATAAACTGATCTGGCTGGGATGTTTTTGTCGTTGCTGTTTAGTAAGCACATTCTAGTAAATACATTAAATTATTAAGGACTTAAAATGAACGACTCTAAAATAATATTTAAAAGTACATCGTTATTGTTGGCTCCAGCAATAGCGGCTTGCTTGGCTATGCCGGCTAGTGCTGCTGATGTGATTTATCAAGCGGAAGAGCAAACTTGGTCGCAAGCGGTTTTTGAAACCACCAATGCGGGCTACACTGGTACAGGTTATGTGAATACTAATAACGTAGCAGGTAGTTATGTTGAATTCACTGTAGAGGTGCCTAGTGATGGCAATTATTCATTGGCATCGCATTATGCTAATGGTACTGGTAGCAATCGGCCTATAGATTTGTCTATAAATGGTGAATTTAAATTGCCGCAGTTGTCATCTACTCCAACAGGGTCTTGGGCGACATGGAATACCGAAAGCTTTAGTGTGAATTTATTGGCTGGCAGTAATACCATTCGTATGATTGGTGCTGGAAATTCAGGTGCACCAAATATTGATGCATTAACAGTGACTATAGACCCGTTAGTGCACGGGGTAGCTTATCAAGCCGAAAATCAAAGTTTTTATAATGCGGTTGTAGAAAACGAGCATACTGGTTATACGGGAACAGGGTATGTGAATGGCAGTAATGACGAGCATACATACATAGAATTTACTGTTTCGGTGCCAAACGATGGTACTTACAATGCAGCATTCCGTTTTGCTAACGGTGGCTCTGCGGCTCGCCCTACGGATTTAGCGGTTAATGGTGAGTTTAAAATATATGGCCCCAGTTTTTCGACGACAGGCGGCTGGACTTCATGGGCAACAGAAGCCACAACCTTTAATTTAACGGCAGGAGAAAATACCATTACCCTTATTGGTAATAGCCCAGACGGCCCGCCTAATTTGGATTCGTTAACAATATCACCTCAATAGTCTGTAGTGAAATAGTGGCCAGATACCGATAATAAAATCCCTACTAATATTTACCCTAACGTTGCATTAACTTTTGGCCCAGGATCGCTTCGCTGCTTCTATAGCAGTATTTCTAACGTCGTACTCAATTTTTCTGGATCTCACCTAGAGTGACTAGTATCAATCCAAAAAAATCTCCGTTCAACGCTATAAATACCACTCTTAAACCTAGAAACCGCAGTTGAGAGTCAAAAAGATGCGTATTCCGCTGGTGTGCATGGCGTGTAGTAAAAATGTGTAGTCACCTTATTGGTGATGAATCATTTTTATCACGCGTCAGGTGCACCAAGGGGATGCGTAGACTTTGATGGTTCAACTGCGGTTTTTAGGTTAAAGCTCCTGAACTCAATATCTATTGCAACGTTAGGGTTTAGTAGGGTTTTATGCTAGAAATGCTAGCAATAATTCTTTTTAACTTTGGGTAGATAATAAATATAATAATTTTGAGGTGGTTGTTTACGTTTCTTAGTTCTGTCTATTGCGTCGATATTTTTATATCAAAAGACCGTTTGAGGTATTGCCTTATAGATTAATTTTATTTTTTGAAAGCTAAAACCATTTATCGAGTGTGTCGAACTTCACAAATTGTAAGCCTCCCCATTTTTCTCCGTATTGTATCCACATTTTACGCATAAAATGAAGGCTGAAAAATAATAGAAATACGCAGGGTATTCGGCCTAGTGCGCACTAAAAATTTACAATCTAGATTACTATCGAGAGAAGAAAGATGAAAAATTACACGACCTTATTATTTTGCTCTGGTTTAAGCTTGGGGTTATTGGGCTGCGGAGGGGATTCGGTAGGTAGTTCATCGCAATCACTTTCGGTAGTTTCGTCCAGCCTTGCGAGTTCGACTGCTATTTCGAGTACTAGCAGCGCCCCAAGTCTGTCTAGCGCTGCAAATGTTTCGAGCATTTTACCGGTAAGCAGTTCGCAGGTACCTGCCAGTTCGTCTTCAGTAAGCAATACCGTGGTGACTACCATTGAAGAAGGCGATCGCGCATTTTGTGAATTTAGTGGTGTGATTGAATCGGATCACCAAGGTTATGAAGGGCCTGGTTATGCCAACGGTGTAAATTCGGCGGGTGTAAAACTGACATGGGCCATAACACTGGAGCGCGCGGGTAATTATCCCATTGCGATACGCTACGCGAATGGCAGTGCCGAGCCAAGGCCAGCGCGCCTTGCTGCCGGTGAACAAACAGCGGCTTTAGATTTTTCTTCGACCACGGCTTGGGCCGAATGGCAAAGTGAACAGGCAAGCCTTTTTCTCTCTGCGGGAGTAAATATTATTACCCTAGAGGCTTTGGAAGCTGCAGGGCTGGCCAATATCGATTCGATCAGTATTACCGGTGCGCAAACGGTCGCTGCAGGTATGTGTCCTAAACTCCCACCGATAACCGTATGGATTGCTGGCGATTCAACCGTAGCCAATGGTCGCACGCCTTGCCCGGTAGGATGGGGGAAAACCATTGGCGAGTATTTTAATGACAAAGTGACAGTGCAAAATTATGCCGTTGGTGGGCGTAGCGTGCGCACCTGGCTTTATGATGTTTCTGATCAAATGGCCAGTAATGGTGAGTGTCGAATAGCGACAAATAACGATGGCTCTCCGGTATTACAAAACCGTTGGGTGACTACGTTATCGCAAATGCAGGCTGGTGATTATTTATTGATTCAGTTTGGTATTAACGATGGCTCGCGTACTTGCCCAAGGCATGTTGGCGGTAATGCTTTTAAAGAAGAATATTTGTATATGGCTAACGAGGCCATTAAACGCGGCGCGCATCCCGTATTTATTACACCGGCACCAGCGGTGAGGTGCAGCGGCAGTACCGCTGTGGCTAGCAGAGGTTTTATAACAGAAACATTTTCTGCCGCGCAAGAGCTGAATATACCGGTTTTAGATTTACATAAACTAGGCACCGATTTATATAACCAACTGGCATTTTGCCCAGTAGCCGGAGGAGGTGTTTCGGCCAATACGGGGGGCGCCGTGGGTAATTTTTTCTGCGACGATCATACCCATTTTGATACGCCCGGCGCGGTACAAATTAGTGAATTAATCGCAAACGAATTACGTGCGCAAGGTGTAGCTCTAGCCGATTATATTGAGGATGCTCGATAAGATTGCGACAGGCATCATATGCGTGCGGCACCTGCCGGCGCATTATTTAATTATTCAACAAAGGCTCTTTTCATGATGAAGCAATACACAGGTTTGCATTATTTTTTCGCTGAAAATATCGGTAAGGTAATTTCAGGCCTCAGTTTAGTTGCGTTGCTTGCGGCTTGTGACGGAGGCTCCAGTGCGGTATCTAGCCAGGTTATTGTCAATGACAGTAGCTCTTCTGTAGAGGGGGCATCTTCATTCAGTGCGACTAGTGATTATTCCTCCAGTAGTATGGCTTATTTGGCCTCATCCAGTGCTTCATCCGTAACGGTTGAAGAACCTGTTGTGGCGGAAGATATCTTGCCACTTGTGGCGCCGGGTTTTGGCGGTAACCTCACTAGCCAGCAAGCAGCGGATGTGACCTTTACCATTGATGTAACATCAACTGAGCAAAAAATAGAAAGTTTTGGGGCATCGGATGCTTGGAGTATTCAGCATGTAGGGTTGTGGCAAAGCGCCCCGGATATTGCCAAGTTGTTATTTTCTACGGAGCTGGATGATGCGAATAATCCAGCGGGTATTGGTTTATCGCTATGGCGATTTAATATCGGCGCCGGTAGCGCAAGCCAGAATAATATTAGCGATACCTGGCGACGATCCGAAACATTTTTAAACGCAAATGGCAGTTATGATTGGAGTAAGCAGCAAGGGCAGCAGCAGTTTATGCAGTTGGCAAAGTCGCATGGCGTAGAACATTACGTGGCTTTTTCCAATAGCCCGCCAATATCCCTAACACGCAATGGCAATGCTTTTGGCGAAGGGGGAGGCACCAGTAATTTACCGGCAAATAATGTAGACCGTTTTTCGCAATTTTTAGTGGATGTCTGGAAATACTTCGCCAACCCCGAGGGCCCCAATATTGCTTTCGATTACATTAGCCCCGTTAACGAACCCCAGTGGAATTGGGCGCAAAGTAATGGCCAGGAAGGTAACCCCTATACCAATAGCGAAATTGCAAACCTGGTGAAATCGCTGGATTCAGCAATTACTGCACAGGGCATTAATACGCAAATCGAAATTCCCGAAGCGGCCCAGCTTAATTTCTTTTATGAAAACCGAGACCAGCGCGGCAACCAGTTGGCAGAGTTTTTTGATAATGGCAGTGTTAATCGCGTAAATAACCTGAATAGTGTGGCCAATAAAATTGCAGGCCATAGTTACTTTACCACTTGGCCGGTAAGCACTTTAATTTCGACGCGCCAAGCAATAGCTAATAATTTACGTCGTTACCCGGGTACCCGATTTTGGATGTCGGAATATTGCGTTTTAGAGGATAACCCAGAAGTTGCGGGCAGCCGAGATGTTAAACGCATAGAGCCTGCGCTTTATACCGCAAGGGTCATTCATCACGACTTAACACTGGCCAATGCAACCTCGTGGCAATGGTGGCTGGCGGTGTCTGCTTATAATTATAACGATGGCTTGGTGTATGTCAGTAAAAATGAAAACGAAGGTTATCAAACCAGCAAAACCCTTTGGGCACTCGGTCAATATAGTCGTTTTATTCGCCCAGGTATGAATCGCGTAGCGTTGTTACGGGACGATCAATTATCGTATGAGCAGCAGGCTCAGTCGCTAATGGCATCTGCTTATCACGATGCGGAATCTGGCCGTGTTGTGTTGGTATTCGTAAATTATAGCGAGCAAAACCAAAACGTGGCGATGCAATTGTTAAATAGCGATTATGCCGTTTCCGAGTGGGTTCCCTATGTAACCTCGGCTAACGATGACCTGACCGCCTATGAGATAGTCGATGGCAGCAGCACCGTGAATATTCCCGCGCGCAGCATTGTTACTTTGGTTTCTGGCAATACAACATTACCGGCAGAACCCTATACATTGCAGTATTTTGTGAATGCGGGAAATATTACCAGCGCAGAACATCCGGCTGGCCTGCTTAACTCCATAGCTGATCAAGCATTTAATCGGGATGCAGACAGTGGCTTAGCTTGGGGGTATGAGAACACAGCGACTTGGGAGCAAGACGAAGGTGGCGATGTATGGCGCACTTTACGGACAGACGAGCAAGATCAAGCTGGGCAAGGTTTAAAATACCGCTTTGAATTGCTCCAAAAAGGCAGCTATAAAGTTTTACTCGGTTTTTATGACCCTTGGGATAACGTCAACCGGTTACAGGATATTCTAATCAACGGGCAATTAATCGAGCAAAACTTTGTGATTAATGGGCAGGCCGTACTTAGCCAAGTTTTGGATAATGTAGAGGGCGAAATTACCGTCGACGTGCTTCGCAGCGCCGCCAATACTGGTATAGATGATGATCCGTTATTAAGTTGGGTACGAATTTTAAAGCGGGATTAATGCGGGGGCGTTTGCGCTTAGTTTTTGCTTGATAAACGCAGGGGTAAGCCTTTTTTTAAAGTAAAAATAAGACGCAATGCGCAATATCAGTATTTGTAGCTAGCTTTTCTTTTGCGTGCCTTTGGCGGGAATTTTTGGTGCCTTTTTTAATAATGTATGGGCCGGTGGCGGTACATTATTAGCGCTGTAAATGGCGACACGCACCTCAGATTTATTCGGCCATTACTCTTATGATGGCCCTTCCTATTTCCGTATTGGGGTTGGCTGAAAAGTGGTTAGCCTGTGTGAATACATCGACCCTGCCAAAAAAGCACGTGTTAGTCAGCCTGGGCCGAGCGGTAAAAAATAATTAAGGGGCTTTATGAAAATGTTGAGTGCGCAGGCATGCCAGTTACTAACGCGATTAGCGTATTGTGGTGCTTTAACCGCAACAATCAGTGCCTGTACCGGCGAAACTGAGAGCCCCAGTAGCGCTGCGGTGTCGAGCAGTAGTACGTTGGCTAGCAGCAGTGCGTTAGCGGCGGCTAGTTCTGTGCCTAGCGCTTCCTTAGCCAGCAGCGCCATGTCTATTAGCAATACTTTTAGTAGTGTTTCGAGTATTTCTTCATCATCAAGCGTGCCGCGCTCGAGTGCCGCTAGCGTGGTGGACGCTAAGCTTGAGCGCGGTGTGTACACACTGGCATCGCGCTTAAGCGGTAAATTGTTAGAGGTGGCCAATGCGTCGAATGCCGATGGCGCGAATGTGATTCAGTGGCCTGACTTGGGCGGCCCAAACCAGCGCTGGATTATTCGCGAGGTGATCGAAGGTTATTATTCGATCGTGAGCGTTCAAAGCGGTAAGGCGTTAGAGATTTTTGAGCAGAGCACCGCCAATGCTGCCAATGTGGTGCAGTACGACTACTGGCAGGGGGATTCGCAGCTTTGGCGTATTTTGGATTTAGGTGATGGCGCGGTACAGCTGGTTAACCGTTTGAGTGAAAAAGCACTAACTGTGGCCGCCAGTGCGGATGATGGCGCCAATATTGAACAAAACACCCCGACTGGCGCGGCCAACCAAATTTGGCAGTTAAACTTTTTAGGGGCTGTCGATGGCCCCGTAGAGGATAAATCGGAAACTAACGGGGCAGAAAACCACTGGGAGATGACGGGCGATACCTTTACCCACGACCCCACTTTGTATTTAGAAGATGGCACTTGGTACCAGTATTTTACCGCCGACTGGATCGGTTCAAAAACATCAAACGATGGCCGAAATTGGCGCGATACCGGCCGTATTCTGCCCGGTGAATTTTCGTGGTGGCGCAATTACGTACCCGATTGGGAGCCTGCCAATGTGTGGGCGCCAGAAATTGACCGTTACGGTGACCGCGTGTGGATGTGGTATTCAGTGTCCACTTTTGGTTCGCGGGTATCTGCCATTGGATTGCTGTCGGCGACTAGTGCGGCAGCGGGGGATTGGCGCGATGAAGGCTTGGCTATTAGCTCCAACAATTCGAATAATTTCAACGCTATTGATGCCGACTTAGCCGTGGATGAATATGGCGACCCTTGGATGACGTTTGGTTCTTGGAACTCGGGCATTAAACTGACCCGCCTTGATCCACTTTCGATGAAGCCGGTGGGCCAACTTTATTCCATTGCCAGTAAAGATGGCGGTATCGAAGCGCCTGATGTGGTTTACCGGCAGGGCTATTATTATTTATTTGTTTCGCTTGGCCGCTGTTGCGCCGGCGTAGATAGCACCTACCATATTGTTTACGGCCGCTCGGAAAAAATTACCGGCCCGTATCTGGATAAAAATGGCAACGATATGTTAAATGGCGGTGGCTCACTGCTTGATGGCGGCAATGATGTTTGGATCGGCCCCGGCGGGCAAGATATTATTAATACCAACCTTATTATCCGCCACGCTTACCCTGCCTCTCAAAACCAATTTGCTGCGGTGTTGATTAGTGCCTTAAATTGGGATAATGAGGGCTGGCCTAGGTATTAGTAATAGTGGCTTAAATAGGCGCCTATGCGGGCGCCTATTTTGGTTGGGGTATTTGTTCAGGAGGCTCGAGCTTCTCCCAAATATTGAACGAGCCGGTCGCAAACCGTCGTATTATTTTCTGGGCCGTTTGGGCCTTCCTTAGGCATATTTTTTTATTGCGTAAGTGCCGGCTTTGGTTTTGGTATTTTACAATCTGTTTGACTCTCAACTGCGGTTTTTAGGTTTATATTAAGCGTTGCAGGGCAATACGGAAGTGGGCGATTAGATTAACGCATTTAGGCTGGGGCTCCGTTAATGTAATTATGTATTTATGTTGTCATGGTGATGGTTATTTAACCGCCTTTGAATGGTAGTGAGTGAAGGCGCGTTCCGTCACATTTTAAATAACGTTAAAACGTATAATTGCCGATTTTATTGGGAATTTTCATGGCGCTATTAGGAATTATAAAAAGTTGTAAAGAGGTAACAATACGACCTTATCGCAATGCATTGCTGTTGATCATGGTAACGTTGGGCTTGGTGGCTTGTGGTGGCACTGATATTGATTCCGATGCCGATATGGCACAACCTGAACCAATGGAAGAAGATTTATTTCAGCAAGATAAAGTGCTAAATATAGAGCTGTCTTTTCCTGATGGCGATTGGGACAGTTTGCGGCGCGAGAGTAATTTGGGGCGTATTGATGGCGGTTTTGGTCCTGTCGACCCCTGTTTTGAATACAGTGAATTTTATGGTGCGGCGTCTATTGATGGGCACCTTCTAGAAAATGTGAATATCACGAAAAAAGGCACCTTTGGCTCTGTTGACTCTAATCGCCCTAGTCTAAAAATTAACCTTGAAAAAGGTGAAGGCAACGATGGACGCAAGCTATTTGGTGAAAAACGCTTTACGCTGAATAACAATAAACAAGACGCATCTACGATTAAACAGTGTTTGGCATACCACATATTTAACCTTGCGGGCATACATGCACCACGTTGCAATTTTGCAAACGTATCTGTCGAGGGGCAAAGCCTTGGTGTTTATTCCCATGTAGAGGCCATTAAAAAGCCATTTTTAAAGCGTACTTTTGGCAATAAATCTGGCAACTTATACGAAATTCAGCGCGATGGCGCTTTTATTGAATCGCGCATTGAATATATTGAAGCTAAAACTAATGAAGATGAAACCGACCGCGCAGAATTAGTTGCGGTGGTGAATGCTATGAATGCCAACGATGATAACTTATGGGCAGAAATGGCCAAAGTGATTAATATGGATTACCTCATCACATTCGTCGCTATTGAGGCGCTTGTTGGCCACACAGATGGTTTTACTGGTTACCAGAATAATGTTTACTTCTATCACAACCCTGACGATAACCTGTTGTATTTTATCCCTTGGGGGGCTGATCAAACGTTTAGAAAGCAATATATTGTTACTAGTAACGATAATACGCCAGCTTCAATTCTTTTGGGTAATTCGTTAATTCAGCGCTTGTGGCAATCTGCAGAGTTTCGTGCAAATTACGACCTTCGGTTATTAGAAATTTTAGATACCGTATGGGATGAAAGTGGGTTGATTGCTATGGCTAATACCTTAGCGGGTATTGTAAACGCCGATGAACGTGAAGTTGATAAAGTTCGCAATTTTATATTGGAACGTAGGTCCCTTGTTGAAAGCGAATTAGATGGTGCTTCAGATCGAGAGGGCGAGTGGACATTATTGCCACCGACAGTACAAGAGCCAATGTCTTGCAGCACCCCAGAGCCTGAACTTGTTTTAGCTATTTAATACGTATTTATTAGACGGCGAATGTAAAATTATTTTTCTACACACAGGTGAGTTAAGTTATGACTAAGAATTCATTGCTAGTACGTGTTGCTTTTTGCCTTAGTCCATTTTTTATTCTTACGGCCTGTGTTGGCGGAAAAGTTACAGAGTCCACATCGTCGTCGACGGTAAGTTCTACACAGTCTTCGTCACTGCCATCATCGTCTGCGGCATCGTCCAGTGCTGCACAAGCCTGTGATGCTGGCAGTACAGAAACCCAGTGGGCAGATAGCTGCCCCACAATATCTACAAACGATTGCATCGGCGGCACTTGGCAGGTAACCCCTGAGGGGAGTGATGGCCAAACATTGCGCTATGAAAGCGAGCATTTCGCTTTTTATTGGCAAGACGGTACCGATATAGATATTGCTGGGGCGCAAGGTGCGGCTAATACATTGGAAATGATTTGGGATAAATACTTTAATTCGTCGATTAATTTCCCAGAACCCTACTGTCAGTCGGAACTAAAATATAAAACCACAATTCATTTTGATAACGATTTTCCGCTGTGGGGCGGTGCTTGGGATTACCAAGGTACTAGTATTCCCGGTATGTGGGTTGGCCCCAGCGCAGCCAAAGATCAATGGGGTTTAGCGCATGAATTTATGCATGGCGTGCAATCCTTAACGCCAGCTTTTGCCGACTGTAATAGCCCTGGTGGTGGCGATTGTTGGATTTACGAAAGCCATGCCAATTGGATGCCGCATCAAATTTTTAAAGATGAAGTGCATTGTTCTGAGATGCTAGCAAATAGCGCGCATTTACATTATGGCAATACCCGTAACCGTTACTGCAATTGGCAATTGTTTGAATACATTAAAGATAAACATTGCCCAAGTACTGTAAATGCCATGTGGACAAGCCAGGCACCCGCAGGTCAGCGCGACCCCTTTCAAAAATTAATGTTTAACCAGGGTTGGAATATTGAACAACTAAACGACTTGTTTGGTGACTGGGCGTTGCACAATGTGACTTGGGATTATCGCGACCCCAATGGTGCCGATCAGGGGGCGATTTATCGCCGCAATTATGGCCCAATCACAGCTAACAATACGGCCTATAGCCAGCGCCGTTTACGTTTAACACAACTTGAGGCATTGGATAATAATTGGCAAAGCAGTCGCCGATTTAGTTCGCCGTATTATTGGGCTCCGCAACGCTGGGGCTACAATGTTACCCGTTTGTATCCAGAAGACGGCGCGCAAACTGTTACCGTTGATTTTCGAGGCGTCGAGCAAGATGGTGCTAATTCTGGCTGGCGCTGGGGTTTAGTGGCAACAGATTCTAACCTAGAAAATCCTCGTTATAGTGAACTGCAAAGCGCGAGTAAGGGTGAGTTAACTTTTTGTTTAACTGGCAGTGAGCATGTGTTTTTAGTGGTGTTGGCCGCGCCAACACAGTATCAAAAAATTACGTGGCAACAGCCGGCTGACGGCACACCTTACCCAAGTATTTACCGTTACCCTTATATGGTTGAAATTAATGGCGCGTGGCCTCAAGGTTTTGTGAATGGGGAATTATCGCCTTGCCCACAAGGAACCGCTCGGCATTCTAATGGCGGTGGTTGCGCGCCGTCGGCTACTCCTGCTTCGGTGTATGTTGGGCCTTATGCAAAAATTTTGGGTGGCCGTGTGGCTGGCAATGCCCGCATAGAAGATCATGCGACCATTATTAATGGCGAGGTTAGCGATAATGCGATTGTGGGGGCGTTAACCGTTTTAGGTGTCGAGCCTAATCCACATCACGGTGCAGCGAGTTTCAATGTTATTGATAATGCTAGTGTATATTCTACGTTTTACCCTATGGGCTGGTTCGGCGCCAACTTAACGGCTTCTGGTAGTGCTGTGTATAAAGGTGATTTAGAGGTCTACTCGAGTAAAAATAATCGTTTGTTTTATGGCTTAGTTGATGACAATAATCAAGGCGTTACTAACCAGCCAGAGGTGACGACTGAGCCGCCTTACTTTTGGTATTAGCTAAGTTTAGGCGCGAGTAGCTTTACCCGTGACGGTGTTGTTGCGCTAAGGGGCATCTCTAAAAATGCACTTTTTCCGCGATAGCGACTTACAGGTTTTCGCTCCTCGACATGCTGCTCCTGCGCCGCTCTACCCGCTGAATCCTTTCAGTCGTCTGGGCGGTGCTTTATTGCCAAGGATGGCATGTATGCAGGGAATATCTGATTGGACATTGCCGGAGGAGAGCAATGGTGAGGTGCCGTTTTAGTCGAATGGGCATATAGCAAAGGCATAAGCGGTTATGCGTTTGCAAGCAGCCACTCTCTTCGGTTTTAGGGTGTTAAGTGTGTTTCTAGGGACTATGCTGTTATGGGTATTGTCATTTCACAATGACGATACCCATATTTTGTCTAGCCAATCTACTGGGTAAATTATATTGAATAAACAACGGTTTCGAGCCAATTGGCAACGATTATGGTGCACATGTTGCGTCGCCTTGTTATGGCTATGTAGTAATGCCTATGCCGGCTTTTCTATTAAGGGTACTCAATTATTAGATGCTAATGGTGAGCCTTTTATTATGCGCGGTGTTAACCATGGCCACGCGTGGTTTCCTCTGAACTTATCGGCGATTGAGGATATTGCAAATGCGGGCGCTAATACGGTACGCGTGGTTTTATCCAGCGGAGCCCAATGGGCGCGCAATTCCTAAGATGATGTAAAAAAAGTCATTAGCACTTGTAAGCGAAATCACCTTATTTGTGTATTAGAGGTACACGACGCAACGGGTTATGGCGATAATAAATCAGCCGTTAAAATTGCCGAAGTTACAGCCTATTGGCTAAGCATAAAAGAGGCGCTGCAGGGCGAAGAAAGCTATGCGCTAATTAATATTGCCAACGAACCTTTTGGCAACGGCGCTCCTAAGGCGCTCTGGCTTAAGGAGCATCAAATAGCCATAAAAACGTTACGTGAGGCAGGGCTTGAGCATACATTAATTGTCGATGCCCCTAATTGGGGGCAAGACCGTAACGAAATTATGCTGTCGCACGCAGCACAATTAGCGGCCGCAGACACCCTGAAAAATACGTTATTTAGCGTGCATATGTATCAGGTTTATCAGGATTACAATAAAATTAACAGCTATGTGACCCGTTTTTTAAACGAGCAAAACTTGCCCTTAATTGTAGGCGAGTTCGGCGCTAGCCATCAAGGTGAGCATGTTGATGCCAGTTCGATATTGCGCGTAGCTAAAGCCCAAAAGATTGGCTACTTGGGTTGGTCTTGGTCGGGGAATAGTGATTGTTGTACAGACTTAGATATTGTTAAAAACTTTAATCCCAATGCCCTTAGCGATTGGGGTACGCTATTGCTTCGTAGCCCGAACGGCATTAAGAACACAGCGGTTAAAGCATCGGTTTTCTTGGATGAGTAGTGAATCATAAATGGGAGCCTTTTAGACCCTAACGTTGCATTAACTTATGGACCAGGATCGCTTCGCTGCTTCTATAGCAGTATTTCTAACGTCGTACTCAATTTTTCTGGATCTCACCTAGAGTGACTAGTATCAATCCAAAAAAATCTCCGTTCAACGCTATAAATACCACTCTAAAAGCTCCTGAACTCAAAATCTAATGCAACGTTAGGGTAGATTGTCCCCATTATGGCTTAGTCAGTTATAAGGTAGATATTTCCTCTGGAAAGCTAGACCACAGCATAGAGCCTTGACCTAAAAAGGCTTCTAGCATTTGGCAGCGATACCATTCGTTGTTTTGTGCCGTTGCTCCAGTATTTATGGCTGGGTCACAAGACAAGTACTGGTTGACTAAGTAGCCATGGCTTACTTCTCCGGCTTTTGTATTGCGCAACATAGTAGAACGAAACACAGGTATGTCATCAATACTGTCCACAATGGTTTCACTGCCGTGGCAATCGCCGCAAATACTGCCTGTGCGTGTGGTATTCATAGGCACTTTTTCATAAGGCGCCTTTTCAGGAAGTTGTTCTAAAACAGGAAATGCCAATTCGGCTTTAATCGACTGCTGCAATAAACGGTTAGATTCCACTTCGTAGCTTAACTCTAACAGCTGAATATTATCTGGGTCCCAAATAGACGATGTTTCTCCGGTGACAGAATCCTCTATTAATAGCGAACGCTCTTGGGGCACAAAGGAAAGCCACAGCTTATCTTCTTTAATAAAAATACGCGGGTTCTCTCGCCCGACCGAAGGCTGTGCGCTAAAGGTGCTCACGGTGGCATTGTAGGTAAGCGGGCGAGGTAAGCTGGCAATAAAACAGGCTAGTGTGAGCGGCTTGGGCATGGCGTTAATCCATTCCACTACACTGGCAATATCAGTGAGTACAATGCCGGCAGGGGCTAAGCAAAAACTAAGGTCTTCGGGCTGATGGGCGACGCTCTCGCCAGTACCAGAACTGCTATTGCTGTTAGAGCTAGAGCTTTGAGGGCCCCCAGCGCAACCGGCAAGGCTGGCCAGTAATAATAAGGGAGTTAAAAACTTCATAAAATACCTATAGACCTTGGTAGCGCATAGGGGTACCTCTAAAAATAGTAATTTTTGCGTGAGAGCAAGGAAGCACCGCCCAGAGAGCCGCAGTTTACGTGGTGTAAATGAGGACTCGAGGACGGAGCTGACGCCGCTATCGCGGAAATAGTGCATTTTTAGAGATGCCCATAAAGGTTGTTTGGGGATACAGGCTGTTTATAACCCAGCAATCACTGTGGAATGACGAGCTAGATCAAAAAAGTGGTGGTTAGCTGCTGATGAATGTTCTTTCTTAGAACTCCGTTAGCTTAAAGCGGATGTTTTTAGTCGTTGGCGCCACAAAATCGATTACGGCCAGATTCTTTAGCGACATAAAGTGCTTCGTCGGCCCGCTGGCAGGTGCTATCAAAAGGTTCGTTTGTGTGATGCAGTGCACCGCCAATGCTAACTGTTAGCTGTAGTGGTGTGGCATTGTCGAGTTGCATCGGGGTATTTTCTACTGCATGACATAGATCATCGCCGAATTGTTGTAGTGCTACTTTCGATGCTAGTTGTACTAAAATTATGAATTCTTCACCGCCCCAGCGCCCTAAATAATCCTCTTTGCGAATATTTTTTTGTAGCGTATCGACAACGTGTTGTATAGCTTGGTCGCCAACGGCATGGCCGTAGGTATCATTTATTTTTTTGAAATGGTCTATATCGATAATCAATGTTGCTTGGGTTTGAGTTTTATCATTGTTTTTATTTTGCCGTAAGGCCTCTACCACCAATAAAATACCTGAGCGATTATAAATACCGGTTAAAGGGTCGGTAGCAGCAAGGTGGCGATAATTATCGGATGTACGCTTTAACCGGCCAATACAATAAATGCCATAAATAAAACCCAAAAATAGTAGGGTGTATAGGCAATATGCCCAGTAAGTTCGCCACCACGGTGGTGTGATTACCAATGTTAATGTTCTAGCGCGTTGTTGCCATTGCTCCCCCGGTACGCGTGCCTTTACTTTAAAAGAGTAAGTGCCTGGATTAAGGTTGGTATAGATTGCGGTATTACGGTGGCCAATATAAAGCCAGTTTTTATCAAAACCTTCAAGTTGGTAGGCATATTCGTAATTACCTGGAAAGCGATAGCTCAAAACAGAAAAATCTAACGAGAACATGCCGTGGGAATGCTCAAGTGTAATGTTATCGCTGGTTAGTGTACTTTCTTTTAATATTGAGTCTTTACCAATATTAATGATTTTATTCGAAACTCTGAATTCTGTGATATGTATAGGGTGCCAACTTTCTTTTAATGTAAGAGCATTAGGCGCCATTGCCGTAAGCCCTTCGGTCGATCCAAAATAAAGCGTGCCATCACGCGCGGCGAGTGTCGCATTACGATTATAATTAATGCCCGCTAACCCAACGCCTTCTGAATAGATATTTATTTTAAATGTTTCTGGGTGAATGCGCGCTAAACCGTTGCTGGTTGCTACCCAAATATTGCCGGCGTTATCTTCTAGCAGGCTCGATACTGTTGACGAAGGCAGCCCTTCATCAAGCCCAATTCGTAAAACTGCGCCCGTATTCGGGTCAAAACGATTTAAACCGTTATCGTGTGTGCCAACCCAGAGGTAATTATCAGTGCTGTATAACAACGATTTAATAATGGAGCTGCTAAGTTTAGTCGGGTCATCCTTGTCGCCCTGCCAAGAGGTAAATGTTTTGGTTTCTGGGTCGAAGTGATTTAGCCCGTAATAAGTGGCTAACCATAAATCCCCTTTTTTATCTTCAGTAATATGCAGTACATACAAATTACTGATGGCATTGTCTTGGCCATTATTATTTTTATAATGTACAAAATCGTCGGAGTCTTTGCGGTATTGCTGTAAACCCGCTCCTTCGCTGCCTACCCACAAACGGTTTTTGCTATCGATAAAAGCCCCCCAAGCAAACGAATCGCCTAGGCTGTTTGGGTTGTTGGCTTGTGGCCCATAGTGCTTGAATGTTTCACTGTCGGGGTCAAAGTGATAGAGGCCGCCGCTCCAAGTACCTACCCATAAAAAACCATTTTGATCTTCAGCAATACTCAAAATGGCATTGGCTTGTAGGCGATGAGGGTTCCCAGGTTCAGCGATAAAGCGCTTAAATGTTCCGTCGTTATTTAATCGGTTTAGGCCAAATTCAGTGCCCACCCAAATGCTATTTTTGCTATCTTCAAAAACAGTGAGTATGGCATTATTGCTTAGGCTTTTTGGGTCCATTGCGTTATTTTTATAGGTTCTTATGTGTTCGCGTGAACGGTCGATAAAGTCGACCCCAAAAGGAAAAAGGCCTATCCACATGTCGTTATTTTTATCTTCAAATACGCTGCGAGTTTGATTGGATTGAATAGACGATGGTCTACCAGACGAGTGGGTATGGTGTGCAAGTAATTGCTTGTTTTGGTCGAATACCAATATACCTTGGTGGCCAACGGAAGCCCAAACTTCACCTTTATTATTTACGTGTAAATCTCGAACCACAGCATTATGGCTGCCGCCTAATAAGGTGTTTGGCCAAAATACTTTTTCATGCGCGTTATTGGTCGGGTCGATCCAGCATAAGCCGCCCCCGTTTGTGCCTGCCCAAAGGTGGTTGCTGTGATCAAAAGCCAGCGTATAGAAAGTGGTCTGTTGTGCTGCTTTTTTTTTGCAGGATGTTTGGATAATTTCGGCGTGCTTGGCGGAAGGTGAAAGTCTTACAATACCCAGCCTGCTTATGGCGAACCATATATTACCATTTGGGCCTATCTCTATATCCCATACGGTATTATTTAAAAGCATTTCACCATTGCGAGTGCTAAGGTCAAATTCTTGTAGTGTATTGTTGTTGAAGTCAATGCGGTAAGGTGTGGTGTGGGTTCCCACATATAAACGGTCTTGGTCGTCAAATAATAATGCGCTGGCGCCACGGATTACAGCTTTACTACCCGCAAAACTTTGTGGGCAGTAAAAGCTATCGCTTTCTCTTTTATATTCACAAATACCGCGGCCGGTGGCAACCCATAAGTGTCCTTGGCTATTAATCGCTATATCCCAAACAAAGTTATCGGGCACGCTTGTAATGTCGTTAGGGTCATGTTGGTACAGTTTCAAAACAGAGCCATCATAACGGCCCAGCCCAGCAGAAGAGCCTGCAAACCACATAAAACCTTGGTGGTCTTGTATTACACGATTAATGCCGCCTAAGCGTCTTACATCGGCACCGTGGTCGAATACCTGATGGTCAAAGCGCAGCGGCGGCTGCGCGGTTTTCGCCATAGCTGTTGCGCACACAAGGCTGCACCAGCATGCACACAGTGCGAATACTATTTGTGTATGTATTCCTTTAAACATTACTCCATACCTAATAGTTATTACCTGTGTGTGGTTATACTTAAAACCAAATATGGAGAGGCCTTGTAAAGTGGCGAGTAAAACGATTAACGGATTGAATAAGTAACGCTAGCGGCATCTCTAAAAATAGTAAGTTTTTTATAACAGCAAGGATATGCCGCCCAGACGACTGAATGGATTCAGCCGGTAGAGCCACGCACTGGTACAGGGTGTACCTTATTAGAACGGCGCAGGAACTCGCCGCGGAGGAAGCCAAAGCTGAAAGCCGCAGTTTACGTGGGGTAACGAGCCCAAAGCATCCATGCGCTTCACCCCGACGAATTGCCCATTGGCTACTCAAAACGCGGTTGGCGTTTTGGTCGAGGGCGGAACTAATGCCTATGAATGGACGCAATACAGGTTTTACAGGAGAAACTTGTAAGCTGCTATCGCAGGAAAAGTGCATTTTTAGCGGTGCCCCTAAGTGTGCATGGATTATCAAAGTATAGGCACGCCAAGCGCTATTTAATGGGCTATACGGCGCTGTAGGTAGAGTTTAAAGTTATAGCTTTTGTGTTTTTAGATCAGCCGAGTATTTGCAATCTTAGTTAAAACGATTGTTTTATTTGATGGGGGCGGGGAGTGACTTCGTGCGGTGTTAAAACGGTTATTTTTGGCTTGTGGGATAGTTGGCCACTTAATTCACAGTTTAAATACCGTGTACAGTTGCGTAGTGGGTGAAACTAGCCGGCTATTGTGGCAATCTAGCGCCTCGCGCTAAAGCTTACTTGTTAAGGATGTTCTAAGCCTTGCGGTTTAACTTTGTGATTGCTAGGGCAGACCAGGATAGCCCTCGATCCGAGCGTCAGTATCGACTTTATACCTGGATGACCTATGGCATTTTTATTTGATGCAAACACACAACGTTATATCCCTCTTGCGCCGCACCACACCGTTGGCCGGTTGGCGAGTATTGTCGATACTCACCTAGACCGCCCCTATATCTCTAAATTACACATGACGATTGAGTGGCGTGATGAGCATTGGCATGTAAAAAATCTAGGCCTTAATGGCACATATGTTAATGGTGATTTTCTTGCTCAGGGTGTTAGCCGCCCGCTGGTGCTGGGTGATGATATTACTTTAGCTGAGCCTAATGACCCAGCGTTTAAGGTGTTAGATCTTAGCCCGCCGGCAGATATGCTCTGGCCGTTAAACGATAGCCAAGTACCACAACCAGTAGTGTTAGCGCGTTATCATTTATTGCCCGAGGAAGAGAACCCAGAACTCACATTGTTCCTGCAGGATCAGCAATGGTATTTAGAGCCGGTTACTGGGCACGAAGAGCCAGTGACACGATTACTCAACGCTGATGACGCAGTAACCTTTGATAATCAGCAATGGCGGCTTATTCGCGCACAAGTCTATGGTCCTACCGAGGCCCGGATGCAATCTATAGATAAAATATCGCAATTTGAGTTTGTCTTTGATTTAAGTTTGGATGAAGAAAGTACGCAGTTATATTTGCAGCGAGACCAGCAAAAATTTGATTTGGGTGAGCGCAGTCACCACTATTTACTTTTTCTGTTGGCGCGCCACCGCTTAGAGGACATAGCGCGCGGGCTTGCTTGTAATAGCCAGGGATGGGTTTATGCCGAGCAACTTGCGCTAGAGCTGGGTGTGGATAATACTCACATGAATATCTATATCTATCGCGCCCGTAAACAGCTGTCCGATATACTGCCGCATGCGCAGGTGCAAAATAGTTTATTGGAGCGCCGAGGCGGCAAACTACGCATCGGCTGCGACAGATTTAAAGTATATAAAGGTGGTGAAATCATTGAGCAATCGCCAAAGGCAAGCTCTATTGTTCAGCCAGAGTTGAGCGTATGAGTGAAAAGCCATGGTGAACTCGCAAGCCCATCAAGCTCCTCGCCTACTAAATCAATACGAGATACTTTCGCCGCTAGGGCGTGGTGGTATGGGGTTGGTGTATCTTGCGCGTGATACTCGGTTACAGCGGCAAGTTGCCATTAAGTGCTTGCGCAGTGAACTCTTCGAGGAGTGCTACATTGAGCGTTTTAAGCGTGAAGCTTTTTTACTCGCAAAACTAAATCACCCCAATATTGTTCAAATATACGACTTTATTGAAACGCCTGAGCAGCTGGCACTTGTGATGGAGTTTGTCGAAGGCAATAACCTACACATTCATCTGCGCGAACATATAGTGTCTCTTTCGCAGCGTATGACGTGGCTAGTACAAATTGCACAAGGTCTTGCTGTTGCCCACGACGCGGGCATTATCCACCGCGACCTAAAACCCGAAAACATTCTAATAAGCAAACTTAATCAAGCCAAGATAAGTGATTTAGGTATTGCTAAATCACAAGAAACCAATGCGGCGCTTACAGATCATATAGCGGGGAGCTATTGTGCGATGTCGCCAGAGCAAGCCGTTGGTGATGCCATCACGTTTAAAAGTGATTTATTTTCTTTCGGAATTTTAGCTTATCAATTGTTATGCGGCGCGCACCCCTTTGGCGATACCAGTAACAAGTTGCAGATGATGCAGCGCATAATCTCGCAACCGCCTACACCACCGAGCAAGCACAACCCTGACCTTGCACCGGCCATTACCGAGATTCTTGGGCAACTATTGTCCAAAAAGCCCGATAGCCGTCCAGATAATACTCATTGGGTGGCAACACAATTTGAATGCTTAAGTCGTTTGTTGGTAACTAATGATGATGTGAATAATGATACGCAAGCTTTAGCGCCTAACTCCGCTGTTATCCAGCCTTCGGGTTATCCGCAGGCGAGTACTTCTCAAGCGCATGCCACTTTTAATTCCGGAACAGCTAGTTCGGCCACAGTAAAAAAATGGGCTAGTCTTGTGCCCATGCAGCGGTATTTTCATAGCCAAAAAAAGACTGTCATTTTCAGTTTATTGATCGCATTTACTCTTACTTTTTTTCTATTGTGGCGCTTGCAGCCGAACACGCCAGCGCTGATTGTTACCCCAAGTTCTCCTTCGCAGGTTGCCAAACCCTATTCGCAGGCAGCGCAGTTGCGCAAAGGGCTGGAGGCCCTTAAATTATTCGATCGCCCAGGCAGCTTAGAGACAGCAGAGAAAAGCTTTAATATTATTCTAGAGCACAGCCCTAGTAATGCGGCTGCAGTCGCGGGTTTATCGTTGGTGTATAGCTACCGTTACAGCGGAGATAGCGAAGACCCTATTTGGTTGCAAAAAGCTGATGCTAGCGCACAACAAGCGATGCGATTAAATGCACAGCTCGGGTTTTCTCATATTGCTATGGGCCATGTTTTCACAATAAAAGCCGAGCACGACCAAGCCTTTGATGCTTTTGCCCGAGCGCTAGTTTTAGAACCGACCAACATTTTTGCATGGCGCGGAAAGGTTTCTGCATTGCGCTCTGCGCAGCGTTATAACGAAGCCATTGTGTTAGCTCTGCAGGGGCTTAAGCAATTCCCTAAAGAGCGCTTTTTTGCTGATGAGCTAGGCACTATTTATATTGATCAAAACAATTACTCCAAAGCAGAAGAAGCTTTTCGGTTAAGTATTGAGCGGCAACCAGATGCTGTTTATGCTTACGCCAGCCTCTATATCGCGTTAGAGCGACAAAATCGCGCTGATGAAGCTATGCAGATTTTACAGCAAGGCTTACAAATACGCTCAAGTGCCACATTGTACGGCAACCTCGGTAATGCTTTATTCATACGCGGCGATTACTTAGGGGCGGCCGCTGCGTTTGAAGCAGCTATATCGCCGGATAAGGGTAACCCCGGCAGCCATTTGGCTTGGGCCAATTTGGCGGATACCTTGCGCTGGATTCCCGGGCGCGAAGCGGAGGCGAAAAACGCCTACATTAAAGCGCGTGATCTACTGGTACCCCGTTTAGAGCATAGAACCGAAGATGCCACTTTGATTTCACGGATGGCATTATATCTGGCCCGCTTGGGCGACAATGATGCAGCAGAGCCAATGTTATGGCGTGTAATTGCACTTGCGCCCAAAGATGCTACTGTCCACTTCCGCGCAGGTTTAGCATTCGAGCTGCTTGGCGAGCGTAATGCGGCACTAGCGACTCTGATCAAGGCTGTTGAGCTGGGGTTCCCGCTCAAACTCATCGAGGCTGAGCCCGACTTACTCGAACTGCGTCGCACCAGTGGTGCTTTTTAATTAACCCAAACATCAAGAAGGATTAGACAATGGCCGATTATAGTTTTGCGTTGTTATTTAATAAGAAAAATAAGAAAAAGGTGGTCACCAATGTAGATTTTCAGGTTACCAATTTAACAGAGAAGAAAACCTTAGCACCGGACACCATGCCAGACATACTTGATCCAGGTGACACGCTTAAATTTGTCGTTGATAATAGTACCGAGATAGATAAGTTAAACAGCTGTTTATTTACTTCGTACCCCGTTCACGGGTCACCCGGCGAAAGCCCTTTTGCCCCGCCGTATGATCGTGCAAGTATTGATTTTATTGGTGAGAATCTATTTGGGCAACCGCTCGAAGTGGCAAAAAAACGCAAAGGCTCATGGATTTTTCATATGATGGGTTTGTACCGGAATAATGGCAAACATGCCGCGTATTATCTTGACCCCGAAGCCACATGTGGCTAATACTTTGCGAATTGTTTTAGAAATTACTTTTAGTTAAGTAGTACATTTCTGATCTAGGTATACACTGTTGTGCCTAGGGTAAAAACACTGCTTAAACTAGCTCGGCAACGTATTCTCAATTAAATCACAAGCACTAATAATTGCGCGGCTATTTTTTACATCTTCCGCGTAATAAGGCAGTGCTTGTGATTTTTTTGAATTTTTTAACATCGAATTAAGTCGTGGTATAGCATTCTCTGCCGTAAAGTGCTCAGGCATAATATATGTACCTAGGCCCAACTTATAAATACGATTGGCGTTGTCGGGTTGATCATACTTAAGTGGCCGAATTAACTGCGGTATTCCTGCTTTAATGGCTTGTGCTGTTGTACCTATTCCCCCGTGATGAATAACCGCCAGTGCTTTAGGTAGCGCATAATCAAAATCGATATAGCGCATGTGTACGCACAGTGTGGCGCCCTGCAGTGCCTCTATACCTTGGTTGCCCCCGACAAAAATGCCCGGCACTTGCAGTGCCTCGCATATCCTTCTTCCTTCTTTGCAAAGCGCAAATGCCTCTTGTACTCCTGTGCCTGTTGTAAAAATTATGGGTGCACCTAAGTGTTTAATAAATGTGTCAAATTGTTTTCGGGCATCAAGGTCGGGGCGATTTTGAAGGGGAAAGCCTACTAGTTTTAAATTGGCAGGCCAATCACGCTGTTGCCTGCTATACCATTGTGGAAAGAAGCCTATTTGTAAGAGTGCTTTCGATTGCTTTTGAAACTTTAAGGGGCACTGTAAACGTTTGCGGGTCGCCATATACTGTGCCGCATGAGGCCCTTTGTAGAATCTTAAAAATTTTATTTTACGGTGCCTGCGTAAAATAAAAGGCAAAATAAATTTTGGCACATTGGTAGGAATCGTCCAGCACAGTGGGGCGTGAGCTGCATAGGCAGAAAAAATAAGATTAGGTGATAAAATAATTTTTATGTGAGGGATACTAAATTTTTCTGCGGCTGCACCTGCACCATTGTGATTACCCAAAGTGATGACTAACGAACGCTCATTTGCAGGTAAGTGCTGAATAAACTCGAATGCCGGTTCAAATGCGGGAGCATGATAATATTCAAAATTATCCGTATAGTTATCTGATTTCCACGCGCGCGCACTATTACCTTGGTGGTACTGCGCTTGGGTACCGACCGAAACAAACTCGCACCCAGAGGCAGATATTACCGAGCTAAAGTAATCGTTAGACAAAAAGCTCACGCGATACCCGCGCTGAATTAACTCTGTTGCAAGGGCGATCATTGGGTCAATATCCCCATGAGTGCCCAGCGCATAAAAAATGATGTGTATCATCGGGTTTGTCTATTCTCCTTATGGTTTGTGGCGAAGTAATAATAGTGGGACACGTAGGGTAGTGTGATTCCGGATACAGGTTCTGTGTTTTTAAAATTACCCGCACATTGTTAAAGCTTATAATCTCGCGGTGTTTATGTAATGAATACTCTGCCGTATTTCGTTATAGTTGCGCAGTATTTTTGCATGTTCAATGCCCCTTTAGAGACCTCTTATGCTTATCGGCGTTCTAGAAGACGACCCTGCCCAAGCTCAGTTGCTTATTTCGTGGTTAGAAGCCGCTGGCCATCACGTGCAGCACGCGGCATCGGGTGATGATTTTTTAGGTATCTATAGCCAGCATGCATTGGATTTGGCCATTTTAGATTGGCAGGTGCCGGATAAATCAGGCTTAGAAGTGTTATCCATATTACGCACTCAATACGAATGCCAAATTCCCATTTTGTTTTCTACCCAGCGCAATACCGAAGCCGATATTGTCACCGCACTGCAAACCGGTGCCGATGATTACCTGACTAAGCCTGTGCGGCAGGCCGAATTGCTTGCGCGCATTACGGCACTAGGGCGCCGTGCTGGCATTGCTGAAACCAGTGCACTGATGAGCTTTGGCCCGCTAACGATTGATACACAGCAGCAAACCATTAGCAGCCATGGCGAGTTAGTAAAGCTCACCCGCAAAGACTACCTCGTGGCATTGTGCCTTTTTCAAAATTTGGGAAAAGTACTATCGCGCGAGTATCTATTAAAAGCTGTATGGGGCATAGATACCGGTTTGGATACGCGCACCGTAGATGTGCATGTTAGCCGGGTGAGGCGAGCCTTAAAGCTTGGGCCAGAGCTGGGTTATGGCATAAAAAATATTTACCAGCACGGTTATCGCTTGCTTCAGCTTGATGCCTAATCGCGTTGGTTCTTCTTATCTCTACCGTTCTTTGCACAGTTATTTACTTCGGATAAAACTATGATTTTTTTCAACAAAAAGCGCTTAGTGCTCTTTTTATTTACCTTATCGACCGTTTTGGCGGCCGCTACAGCCACCGCCAAAGATTGGGTTTATACCGTTAAGCCCGGCGACACCCTATGGGATTTGTGCTTAACCTATACCACCCATAAAGCGTGCTGGATGGAAGTTGGGGAATACAATGGCGTTGGTTACCCTCCATCGCTGGCGCCGGGTACGCGTATTCGTTTTCCCGTGGCGTGGCTTAAAGCTCAGCCGGTACCGGCCAATGTGATTTATGTGGCCGGCAACGTGCAGCTGGCTTTAGCCAACCAGCAGGCACGCCCAGCTGTAGTGGGGGATGCTTTGCCGATGGGCGCGCAGGTGCAAACTGGCGAGGGCAGCTCGGCAACGTTGCAATTTGCCGATGGCGCTACTTTGGTGCTGGAGCCGCAATCACAAGTCGTAATGGATTTACTCACACGGCACCAGCAAACCGGCATGGTCAATACGCGCTTAAACTTGTTGTCTGGTGCGGCTAAGTCGCGGGTGCCCAAGCGCGAACCGCGCTCTAACTTTAGTGTGTCTACACCTTCGGCTATCGCGGCGGTGCGCGGTACCGATTTTAGAGTAAGCGCCGATGCCAGCCAAATGCGCAGCGAAGTATTCGAAGGCAATATCGAAGTGGCAAACCCGCCACAAGCAAACAAGCGCCAGCGTGTGGTATTACCGCAAAGCTTTGGTTTGCGGGTAGAGCAGGGTAAGCCTTTGGGCAAGCCAGTAGCACTATTGGCCCCAGTGGCCTGGTTCGACGATGCCGAGAATGTCGTTTTACCCTATACCCTCACATGGCATCCTGCAGCCGAGGCTAGCCGTTATAAAATCGAGCTGTTAGCGCCATCGGCGGCCGAAGAAATTATTGCTAGCGGTTACAGTACCGAAGGGGCGTGGTTGCTGCCCTTGGCGCAAGGCCAATGCTTTTCGGCGCGCGTAAGTGCCATTGATAGTTCGGGCTTACAGGGTATGCCAGCGGTACGCGAACTATGCGCTGCTGAAGCCTTGCGGCCAGCACAAGCGCTGAGTATTCAAAGCAAGCAGCTTATATGGCAAGCGGTGCCTAACGCTGTGGCTTATCGGGTGGAAGTGAGCGAGGATGCCGCCTTCACGGCTCCTGTGATATTGGCCGATACCAACGTGACCGAATTGCCGCTAACGGCAGACAATAAAGGCCAATATATTCGCGTGATTCCGCTCGATGCCCAAGAGCGTTTAGGCAACCCGAGCGAGGCCATTCAAGTGAAGTGGCAAAACACCGAAGGCATTATTGCGACCGTGTTATTTTTCGTTTTATTGGCGTTGTAGCCGCAAAATGAAAGTGTTTATGGAGATTTTCAAAAGGATTGCTGTGCATGCTAAGCAATTTTAAGGCGGCGGGGCTTAAGTGGCTTGGGCATTTACTGCTGCCGGTACTTTTGGCGGCCCTAGCGGCCGCCGCCTACCAAGGCCAGTGGTTAAAGGCGCTGGATGTGCTGTTGTACGATACCGCCCAGAAATTGCGCCCAGCAACGGCTGCAAATAATAGCGTGATTGTGGCCATTGACGAGCACAGTATTGAACAGCTGGGGCGCTGGCCTTGGCCGCGTAATTTACATGCACAGTTAATTACCTTATTCGCTGACTACAAGGTCGAGACCATTGTTTTTGATGTGTTATTTGCAGATGCCAGTATTGCCGCGCAAGATTTAGCCCTAGCGCAAGCTATGCAGCGCCACGGCGGTGTTGTTTTACCTTTGTCGATAGAGCCGCTAAGTAGCACAGGCCAATTGTTAGAGGTGTTGCCTACCGCGCAACTGTTTGGTGCCGCTAAAGCGGTGGGCCATGCGCATGTCGATTGCGATTACGACGGCGTGTGTCGTTCGTTTTATGCGCGCGAAGGCTTAGGTGGGCCAGCGTGGCCGCATTTGAGTGCCGCTGTATTGCCTGCCAATACGTTATTGCCGGGCGCGCGCGCAGGTCAGCAAGGGCCTTTGTCCCCTTTGTGGATATACCGCGATTATCACAATTTTATTCCTTTTAGTCCTCGTGATCGCGTGCCGGTTGTCTCTTATGCCGATGTATTAGCAGGGCATTTACCAGCGCACTATTTTAATGGGAAAACGGTATTTGTCGGCGCAACTGCCGCTGGCGTACACGACATTCTAACCACCCCGGTGGGTCGCATGCCGGGAGTCGAAATTACCGCCTTAATACACCATCATTTATTGGCCGGTACATTGGTGCAGCGCTTACATGGCCCCATTACCTTGGTCGTTATCGCCGCATTTCTAGTGTTAGTGCTCGGTGGTCTATCGCTATTGGCACCTAGGCCCTTTTTACTGGCTACCTTAAGCTTGGTAGGGTTGCAGTGTGCGTTCGCCTTTGCTTTATTGGTATGGGGCCATCGTTGGTTGGCCATAGCGCCAGTTATTATTGCCACCTTATTGTTTTACCCGCTGTGGAGCTGGTTGCGCTTAGAGCTAGCCATGGCCTATTTACAGCGCGCCTTAGCCCTTCGCTTGCAACACCCAGCGCAAGCATCGGGCTTATTAAAGAAGGCAACACCTGTTCAACCCTATACGCCTTGGTTAATGGCGAGCGATACCGTTGCCCGAACGGTTAATCAATTGGATTCGGTATCAATGGCGCAAGAGGCCGCGCACCAGCTGTTGCAGCAGAGTGTTTCTGGGCTGCAAGAAGGCTGCATTATTTTTGCTGATACAGGCCGCTGTTATCTCACCAATACATTGGCGCAGACGTGGCTGCCCGAGTGGCACAGTAGCGATGTAAAAGATTTAAATCAGCACCTAAGCTTACCGGCAGATTGGCCTGCCAGCATTGCTGATGTTTTCGCGCGCGATGCGGTTATTCGCTGCGAAGCGCAAAGTGCGGCTACAACTTTTTTTGTGCAGGTTAAACGTTGCCCTATTACGTTGCCTAATCGCTTCGAAGCCATTGTTGCGGGGGTGCTGACGCTCACGGATATTTCTGCCCTTAAAGCTAGCGAGCGCGCACGCGAAGAGACACTCAACTTCATATCGCACGATTTGCGGTCGCCGCTGGTGTCTATTTTGTCGTTAATTGCTCACCAACGCGATGCCGGCAGCAATGTTGCGGATATGCCAGCATTGCTAAGCGACATAGAGCGTTATGCCAACCGCAACCTTGCATACTCCGAAAGCCTTTTACAGCTAAATAGAGCCGAGCAATTTGCCCCAGTGCAGAAAGCGGCGATGTGCGATTTATTGGCCGTATGTGAAGATGCTTTTGCACAAGTACAGCCTTTTGCAAAAACTCAAAATTGCCCCATGCAGCACAACTATGTTGGCGAAGAATTTTGGGTGCAGGGTGACTATGAGCTGCTACAGCGGGCGGTGGTTAATTTATTAACCAATGCCATTAAATATGGCGCGTCGCCAAAGGGGGTAGTTTTACAGTTATGCCGCGATAACCGTGACGCAACCAAGGTGCAGCTAAGCGTACAAGATTTTGGTGCGGGTATGGATGCGGCGCAGCAAGTTCAAGCTTTTGAGCGCTTCACGCGCAACCCGCTTGCTGGTAGCAGTGGGGCGGGTTTGGGCTTATTTTTTGTAAAAACGGTAATCACTAAGCACGGTGGCGGCATAACATTGCAAAGCGCCCCGAACAAGGGCTGTTGCATCGCCTGCACGCTGCCGTTACAAGCGCTAGATTTTCTTACCGAAAACGAAATGTAAAACCAGATTTTACAGGGTTTTACACACTTTTTTTGGGCCTTTCCCCATAATGGCGTCACCGATTACGGACGCCCCATTGATGGAGACAGACCATGAGCAACCTAATTTCTAGCCCGCAAGCCCTTAGCAAACGCAAAATTGTTGCTGCAATAGCGTTGGCCGCCTTGTGTTCCAATCAGGCAGTCAGCCAAAACGTGCACGACAACAGCGGTTTTACCATTACGCCTTCAGTGGGCTACCACACCCACAACGCCAGTAAGCAAGGCTTGGACGATAGCAGCACAGTAAGCCTAGGCGCCGGCTACCAATTTGCTAGCCCGTGGGCCACCGAGCTAACTTACCTTGTAAGCAAGCCAGATATTGCCAATGGTGTTGGTGAAGTAGACGAAGAGCACCTGCGTTTAGACGCCCTTTACCACTTAGATCAAACCGAAAAAGCACAGCCTTATGCGGTATTTGGCGCGGGCATTAGCGAGTTTGCCAGCGAAGGCGTAAAAGTAGATGACACCCTCGTAAATGCGGGTATGGGTGTTAAGTATGCGTTCAACGACATTGTTGCATTGCGTTCGGATATTCGCTTAATTCACCACCTCGATGCCCATGCAACGCAAGCGGCAATGAACTTAGGCGTAAGCTTTTTGTTGGGCGGTAAATCGTCTAAAACAACCGTAACCGATAGTGATAGTGACAACGACGGCGTATTAGATCGCATCGATAGCTGCCCAGGCACGGCGGCCAACACCGAAGTTGATAATACCGGTTGTCCTTCTCGCAAGGTGGTTTTAGATGGCGATAACGATGGCATTGAAGACGCAAAAGATGCCTGTCCAGATACCAAAGCTGGCGCCAAAGTGAATGCAGACGGTTGTTACAAAATGCTAACCACCGATCGCAAAGTCACGCTTAAACTGCAGTTTGAAAATAACGCGGCTGCTGTTTTAAATCCTAACGATCCACAAATAAAAGCCTTATCGACTTTTATGCGTGAATACCCCAAAGCCAATGTTGTGATTGAAGGCCATACCGACGATCGCGGCAGCGCGGCTTATAACCAAGCCCTATCCCAAAAGCGTGCGCAAGCCGTTGCCAATATTTTAATACAACAACAAGGCATCGATGCGAGCCGTATAAGCGCTAAAGGTTTGGGCGAGTCAACCCCGGTAGCCGATAACTCTACGGCACAAGGCCGCTCACAAAACCGCCGAGTAGAAGCGGTTGTTAGCGCCACAACACAGACGATAGCTCCATAACATTTAGCCACTGATGTCCATCAGTGGCTATTTTTACTAATACATAAAATTTTATAGGACAGAGGTATGAACGAGAATATTGAAGAACTATTACAACGTGCGCCAGAAATAATAGTGACTTATGGCGTAAAAATATTATTGGCATTTGCCGTCTATTTAATTGGTAAATGGATTGCCAAAGGGATTGCTGGGTTATTAGAAAAAGGCATGAAGTCACGCAATGTAGACGCTACTATTATTAGCTTCACTAAAAATATAGTGTACTACGCCATGTTTACCATGGTGATTATTGCAGCGTTGGGCCAGCTCGGCGTGCAAACAGCTTCTTTTGTGGCCATTATTGGTGCTGCGGGTTTAGCTATTGGTTTTGCTTTACAAGGTTCGCTTGCCAACTTTGCCGCAGGCGTATTATTAATACTATTCCGCCCCTTCAAATTAGGTGATTTTGTAGAAGCTGGTGGTGCATCGGGTGTTGTTAAAGAGGTTTCAATATTCTCTACCATTCTAACTACAGGCGATAACAAAACCGTAACTATCTCAAACGCTTCAGTTATGGGTGGCAATATCACTAACTATTCAACACAACCTGAACGTCGAGTAGATTTTACTGTGGGCGTTAGCTACGGCGCAGATCTTGACTTAGTGCGCAAAGAACTCACCGCCATAGCAAAAGGTGACGATCGCATTATTGTCGATAAAGGCATCACCATTGGTTTAGCCGAACTTGCAGATTCATCTGTTAACTTCGCCTTTCGCATTTGGACAAAAACCGAAAACTATTGGCCGCTATATTTCGATACTAACGAAAAAATTAAAAAGCGTTTTGATGCTGCAGGTATTGAAATACCCTTTCCACAAATGGATGTGCATGTCGCAAAAGAGGCGTAAGCCTCTACCTTATTCGAGTCCTGGTGAGATGTATTGACCAAACATCTCGAATACTCGCTATAACTTCATTCTGGTAAGGGCGAAGTTATAGCGTTTTAAATATTTTTTAAGTAGATAGATAAAAATTTTAAAGCCTATATTGTCAAGGAGAACACTGATGAATTATGTGTCAATTAATGGCGAAAGATACGAAAAAAGACTACTAGATTTAGCAACCACTTATACCACTGGGCGAGGAGAGGGCGAGCTATCTAAAAAAGAGGTGTTGAGTCTTATTACTTGCGCCAAAGATGGAATGTCTGTGACAGAGCCCGAACTTAAAACATTATATTTTATTCGCCAAAATTTTAATTTTAGCCGCGCCGCAATAGAGCTTTTTGATGCGCAAATGCTAACGTTATAAATTCACGGATTCTTCACTTTAGTTTGTAATACGTGTTAGTAGGCTAAGCTAAACGCGAAATGTAAAAGGATGAACAGCTATGAACATGATTCAATCACTATCGACTTTGGTTATTGCTCGGTTTTCTGGAAAAATAAATGCCGATGAACACTCGGTGATGAATGCCCTAAAAAGTTTATTGCCCGTTCACGGTAACGATATTGATATAGGCGCATTGATTGAACGCATAGCGATGAATGGTGGCAATGTTGTTTCTTTAGCCATGTCGTGGTTAAGCGACGATAGCAACCAAACCCTAGCTGCAGATCAACTATCGTCGTTACTCGGTGAACATAAAATCAGCGCATTCTCGCGTGCGCTTGGCCTAAATAAAAACGAAGCAGCAAACGCATTAGCCAGCATTATTCCGCAGCTGATCGACCAGAATAGCCAAGGTGGCTTTCTACGTTTTTAGTGCTAATTGTTAGTGATGAGATTCAAATAGAATTATTAATTTTTCATCCATCTTTTGATCACCTGGCGGGAGCAAATTAAGAATAGCTCATAAAGTTTCCAGCCGACTAAGCCAAGTGCAACACCGATAGCAATACGTGCTATATCAATATGCCAGTCGGCACTAAAGCTGTCTATTGGGGCCCTTGAATGCAACATATAGATGAAAAGGCTTGCTCCGCCAATTGACGCGATCATAGGTTTTAGGAGCGAAGGTATGTTAATACTCTGGAACCATATGAGTAACAATCCACCAAGAGCAACAGTTATCATTCTAGAAAGATCGTTAGGGAAAAATATAATCGGTAGAAAAATTGTTAAGGCAGAAGCAATTTGCTTTTGTCTTAGTTCCGTTGCTGCAAAGCCCAAAAAGCCTAGAGCGAATAACCAGTAACACCATGTAATTTCTTTGCCTGAAAGCCCATAAGTTTCACCCCATTTGAAGTATTGATCCATAACGCGTGCTGCAATTGCAATTGTCAATAATATGCCAGCATAAGAGAAACCATTATCCCTTACCCAATTACGCAGTGGTTTATACATAATTGGTAATGCAGTAATAAAAATACTTTGTGCTAAGGCACAAATAAACCAGGCCGGCAGAGGGACAACTCCTGTATCGGGAATGTTATTCATAACCAAGAAAATGGCTGGAAAATTAATCGGGTCTCCTTTAAGTATGGGGAGTATGATTAGAATGGTCCAATATGGTAGCAGTACGTTAATGGTCATTGATTTGAAGAAGGATTTTGTATTACCGTTAAGTAATGCTTCCCATTGGAAGCGAAGTAAATTTAATCCACTTACTAGTAACAGTAATGCGGCGCCACCAGCCATGAATGATAGCCCTGCATGGTTGATAACTACAGCTAACACGGAATAGCACCTTACAACGGAACTGGATTCTAATTTAGACACCCATCGCCTGCCCGTTTTGCTCGTCGCGAGCGTTGCTAGTTCATCGATTGGCCGCGTCTCCCAGTGATCAGGTACAGTACCCAGTGCCTTTTCAATATCTAAACTGGTTTGAACATAGGTTAACGAGCTGCCTCCCAAGGTTTTAAACGTGTCTTGCGGGCTCACGTCATTGATATTTAGGCGTGCTTTGTAAATGGCAGTTAGTTGATCTTGTATAGACCCTTGAGTTGAGGTTAAAGTCGGTTCTACTTTTGGAAATTGTACTTGAAGTGTCTTATAGTCTACTTTTCCGTTACTGAGGCGCGGTGGCTCACTTGCGATAACTACCCGCACGCAAGATTCAGGTAACCGAGTTAGCTCCAATGCTCTTGCCATTACTTGATTTTGCAATGCGGTATCGCTAACAGCAATTAACAACTCGTCATCGTTGCCTGTGCATAAACACGACAACCCTTCGTTTTCAAAGGTACTCTCTAGCTCATCTAAACCTAATCTGATACCAAAGGGTTTGATAAACCTATTTATTCTGCCGGTTATGCGATATAAGCCTTTTTCATTAATTTGTGCGACATCCCCTGTTTTTAAAGTATCTAATTTTTCATCTATGAGTAGGTCCGAAGCTTTAGTGGCATACCCCATCATAATATTTGGTCCACGATAAATCAGCTCACCATCAATTCCAGTTTCTGTGATAGTGCGATTTTTATCGTCTAGTAAATTAAATTCACCCCCCGGTATCGAAACACCAATGCAATCAGGAAAATCTGCTGCTAGCTCAGGCGGTAGATAGGCCATGCGCGCTGTTGCTTCTGTTTGCCCATACATCACATAAAATTCTGCAGATTTTTTCTTAGCTAAATGGCTAAAAAGCTTTACTTTTTCGGCTGAAAGGCGTCCGCCCGCTTGGGTAAAGTAACGCAGGCTAGGGAGCTCTTGTGTCTGAAAATTTGTCCTTTCTAATAGTTCATAAATATAGGGGACCCCTGCAAATGATGTACATTCATGCTGCTTGAAAGATTCCCAGAACTTTTCTTCTGTAACCGTAGATTCGCTAAGAACAACAGAGCCGCCAGCACTTAAGTGGGAGTTGATGACTGATAAGCCGTACGAATAGTTAAAGGGCAGTGTTGTAATCGCTCTATCCTTTTCGGTCAAACCCAGATAGCTGGCGATCGATTCGGCATTTGAGATAATGTTCTTTTGGCTAAGTTTAATTTGTTTGGCGTTGCCAGTGCTGCCAGATGTCGATAGTACTACGCAAAGGTCGGGGTGTACCGAAACGGTTGAGTCAGCTTCTGGTGTTGATAACTTCCATACGCCAGAAGATTTTGAATAATGATAGCTAATCGGGTAGGTAGATAAAATGCTTTGGATATTTATTTCATCTTTAGGGTTTACTAACATCGCCGGCATGCCAATTTTTAGTGACGCTAAGTAGCAAATAATAGGGCGAAGGTCATTGCTGCACTCAATAAGAATTAGACCCGCCTCTGAACCCATTGCCTTAATAAAATTGTCAACATGCTCTTCTAATTTGGAATAAGAAATCTCGATATTATCTTCAGTTATTAATGCGATATTATTTTTGAAGCGCTGGTAGTCTATTAGTTGCATATTTTTTCGACCCTAAAGTAAATCCGAGTGGCTATGATTGAAATTTTGCTTACTGCAGATTCATGATGCTTTTGGCGATGATTTCACCACCGTAAATACTTAAGTGATTGCTGTCAAAAAACAGGGGTTTTTCATTTTTTATTGCAGGGCAGTAATAGTCGCCGCACAGTGAGTCTATAGTTTTAACGGCTATCAAGTTTTCCGACCAAGGCAGCTGGTTAAGTTTGTCTAAAATAAACGCATTAGTCGCCTCGTATTCATCAATAGGAATAGTGTTGGCTAGGTCGTAAGTATATTGCTTATGAAATATGGAAAACGGTGTCGTTATTTTTTCTATGTCAACAGGTAGTTCTGGGATTGGGAATAGTACAAATACTTTTTTACCTGACAGTTGCAGCCGTTTTATAACCTCGTGTAGGCTTTTCCAGTATATTTCTCGAGGGTCTATATTACCTTCTGGAAATAGCTCAGGGTGTTTTCTAATGTAATGTTCAGCATCATAAATAAATGGTGTGTACCGAAAGCCAATTAGCACATTCTCAATTTCTTTCTTGTTTTGTATATGGCTTAAGCTTTCTCGAAACCACTCGGTGCAGCCGATGCGGCCGCCGTCATATAGCAATACCGGCGGGCAGCCACTAAAGCTCAGGTGGAGTAGGCTTTCGCCTTTTGATTCTAGTTGTTGAGACAGGGCGTATGCGGGCTCAACAATATGACTATCACCAAATACGGCCCATTTGAGATTGCCGTTTTGATATTGGCAGGACTTGTCTGGCTTAAGGTAGTTGGCTCCGGATGTATGGCATCCGTTACGTTTTGGGCTATATAGCGTAGTTGCTGGGTAGGTCGGAGCTGAAAATCTATTTTCATAGCCTTTAAAGTAGGAGCCTGTGAGGCCAAGCGCCCCAAAAAAAGATAAAGCAACAATCGAGTAACTAAAAATAGCTCTTCGATTGTATTTCTTTCTATTTCTAAACGGGGTTTCGATATATCTCCAGCATGCCTAAGCAAGTATAAATGTACATACAATGGCAACACTGAAATGCTCAATAGAGGGTTCGTGTTGAAATTTCATTCTTAAGAATGCAAATAGAGGTTGGTGCCAAAGGTAGAGCGAATAAGATATTGCGCCTATCCAGACGAAAGGTTTTAGCGAAAGCAGTTTACCTACAAGAGTGGTACTTGTTGCATAGCGTATGATTAATGCGGCTCCTAATACGGGAACAATGGCATAAACCCCAGGGAATGGTGTTTTATGCGTATAAAAAATAATACTGTAGATTATTAATAATAAGCCAATCCCGGCCATTATCTCGTCAAACTTAGGCTTATTGCCAGCCGTTGTTCGGGGGTAGAATGCTAGCAGTGAACCGGCTAATAGCTCCCATGCTCGGCTAGTAATTAAATAGAAATTGGCATCCTTAAATTGTCGTATAGATAAGTACTCTGATAAACATAAAGAAGCTACCGATATGCCGGCTAATAGCGTTACTATTTTCCAGCGTGCAGTACTGGCTAAATAAAGCATCAAAAGGGGAAAGAATACGTAGTATTGCTCTTCGACAGCGAGACTCCATGTGTGAAGCAGGGGCTTTTCATCGGACGCGGTCGAAAAGTATCCATTGGTTAAGAAAAAGTAAACATTGGAAAGGAAGGTAACTACAGAGAAAACACTATCGGAGTAGCTTTTCAATAGCGTAGCAGGCATTAATATGTAAGCCGCAATCGATGTGGTCGCCAGCATAACCATAAGTGCTGGCAAAATTCTCCGTGCTCGGCGTTCGTAGAAGTTAACGATCGAAAACGAATTATCATTGAGTTCGTTAATAATGATGGTGGTGATAAGAAAACCACTAATAACAAAAAATATGTCAACACCAACGTAGCCGCCTGAAAAGCCGCTAATGCCCGCATGAAAAAGGATGACGGGAATAACCGCAACAGCTCGTAAGCCGTCTATCTCTGCTCTGTACTTCATTCATCTATCTCTAATGCAAAGTATGGATGCTAGGTTTTTATAAATTGCCTAAATAAGGCGCTGTTTAGCCATGCAAGATATCGGTACAGGCTCTGTATTGAGGGGTCTTTATAAGTGGGTTTTAGATTATGCTCGCTTAGCGCAAGCTATGCATCATAGGGGTATGTTAACAAAATTTCTTGGGTGTTGGTCCTCCTAAAAGGCATTGGCTTAGGTGTGGCTAGGATGGGTGTGTGGACGACTAGTTGTGCGGTGGAATACCACATGGTCAAGTTCTAACCAGCGATGTCAACACATGGTGCTCCCATCGCCCATCAATCTTCAAATAATTTTTTGCTAAGCCTTCTTTTTGAAAGCCAAGCCGCTGGAGCAGTTTTGCCGAGCGGTTGTTGTGGGGCATATAGTTAGCCATTATGCGGTTTAGATTAAGCTCGTCAAAGGCATAGCGAATAGCTTCTTTACAAGTTCGGCGCATGGTGCCGGTACCTTGCGCGCAGGCCGCTACACCATAGCCCATATAACAAGCCTGCAGCGGGCCATAATAAATTTGCGAAAGGGTGCAGTGAGCAAGAATCTTAGGGCAGTCGGCTTGGTAAGCGACAAAGTAGGCGAAGCTTTTTTGTTTTTGCTGGGTTATATAGTCTTGTATTCGAGCTGCCCAAGCTTCCGCGGTGTGGAAGCCATGAGGGTGAGAGGGCGCCCACGGTTTGAAGTGGGCGCTGTTAGTTTGGTAGTAATGTGCCATGTGCTCGGCATCTTGAAGTTGTAATAATCGAATAATCACTGGTGCGGCTCGGTTGGGACAAATAGGGTATCAAATGAGTGAGGAAGAGAGGCGTGTAACAATACCCTGTAATTTGCCGCAATCACAAACTCAACTTCTCTTTAAACGCGTCGCGGTAGCGCCGCGATAGTGTGAGCTGTATGCCATTTTTGAGTGTCAATGCGTAATCACCGGCGTCTTGACTTTCTATATGCGCGACTTGGTTTAGATTCACAATGCTCGAGCGGTGAACTCGGGCAAATTGGTTAGCCGGTAATTGCTGGCTGAGCTGCGTCATGGTGATGCGCATAGGAAATACGCGTTCGCCGACGTGTAGGTTGGCATAATTGCCGGCGGCTTCGACCCAATCAATACTATTTACCGCAATCAAGAATTCTTTGCCAAGCTTCTTTACGAGTAGTTTATCGGGCATGATTTCAGTGGTGTTTTCGGTTTTGGCCAATAAGCTCGATTCGCCTTGAATACGCCGAACAATAAAGCGATAGGCACTAATGATAATAACCAGTGATAAATAAGCGACGGCATCTTTGCGTAGCTCGTAAATAAACTCATAACGCCAATCGCCAAAAACGTAATGGCTGTGCATGGCGATATACCAAAGTTTGCGTAACGCCACCATGGCACTGACGTGTATAGCGGAAAATAATAGCAGTGCACACAAATGCAATAAGCCTTGCCAATACCAAGCCCATTGCCTAGGCCAATGTTTTAGCAGCTGTGCTATGGGCCATACTAATAGGGCGACTACAATGATGCTGGTTGCCTCCCAGCACAGTGGCTCCCACAGGGGCAAAGAAGAGCCAGCGCGTCGCGCCTCCATAAGCGTTGTGGTGGTATTAAGTACCAAGTGCACGCTTAGCCAGCTTAAAAGCAGCAATGGCGCCCACAGCCATTGGTAAGACAAAAAGTGTGCGCTAAGGCGGCGTTGAATTGCAGAGGCTTCCATCATTCGTTTTATTTCCGTTTTTGGTCATTTAGCGGTAAATTGCACGCCAAACATTATTGAAGCTACGGTATGAAGCCACTTATTGTAAACATTCAACAAGCGTTAAAACAAAACCTCATCCCGGGTATATGCTTGCAAATTTTTGCCTTAGCGCTGGCGCTGGCCTATTTTAAATGGCCGGCAGCGGCGCCGGTATTTAATGCCTTTGCAGAGCTAAAGCTCAGTTATGGTTGGGGCTATTCGCTGGTTGCCACGGCAATTTTTGGCGGTTTAATTCCCTTTGCTTACCTGTGGTTTACAGGCCTTGTACGCAGTGCAGTGCTGCCTATTCTGCTGTTTTATGTCTTCTTTTGGGCCTATAAGGGAGTAGAGGTCGACTTGTTCTACAGTGCGCAAGCACATTGGTTTGGTACTGGGTCCGATTGGCCAACGCTCATTAAAAAAACATTGGTCGACCAGTTTATTTACGGCACCTTTTGGGCTGCGCCCACCATGGCCATTGGCTACGCATGGAAAGAAGCCGGCTTTAGTTTTTCCCGTTTACGCGGCCTGTTAAATCGCGATTTCTTTTTTCTGCAAATACCCACAACCTTAGTGACTAACTGGCTTATTTGGATACCCGCCGTACTGATTATTTACTCTATGCCTATGGCGTTACAAATCCCACTGTTTAACTTGGTACTGTGCTTTTTTGTACTGCTGTTAACGACGATTAGCCAGCGTAAGCCCGAAGCCTAAGGGCAAGGGCCGCAGCCCCGTCACAGTGGCCTGCCGCTGGCTCTTCTCCGCTTTAGTGAGGTGATCTAGTGGCTTCCATAGAACATGGATTGCTCGTCAGGCATCGATGATTGCCTTATTTTTAGCTTGAAGTACTCGGTATCCTTGATGCCTCTTGCTCGCTTGCGAATCATGCCAATGCTGACATTGCCGGCTTCAATTCTGGCGCTAGTCAGCCCGTGTTTTCCGTAGTTACAAATGCCTACGCTATGCTTCCTTAGTGACTTTGCAAATTTCTTGAGATAGAGCATATTCGTCTGTTCCGCGATGTCGCACCACTGCTCCAATGCATTCATCATGGCGTCATAATTCCCTGCATTCCACAAAGCTTGGAGCTGCTCTTTGAGTATATAAAGTGTATTGATATTGGAATTATTTTCGAGCAATGTCTGGAGTTTATTGGCTTGTTTATCATTTAACTTGTCGGCATTTTTTAACAACAGGTAGTGGGTACCTTTAAGCTGCTCTTTGCCTGCGCGATCCGCCTTTCTGAACTCGATCCTACGCTGATTGCTCATGGCTTTACTGTAGTTTTGCATCACATGAAACCGATCGAAAACAATGTCAGCATTAGGCAAGCATTCGCGTACCGATTTTTGATAGGCTGGCCCCATATCCATGGCTACCGCCTCTATGTTTTCAGCGGTTTGTGCTGGTAAGCGCTTTAGAAACGCTGTCAACACCTCGGCTTTACGGCCTGTCTCAACGCCAATTAAATGACCGGATTCCATGTCATAAATCACCGTCATATAATCATGGCCTTTGGCTCTAGCGACTTCATCGACCCCAAGATATTTTAAGTCAATTAATTTTTCAGGATTAAGTGCAGGCAACGTTTTCTCTAGGTGAAATTTATCCATATTTTTCACCGTTTCCCATCGTAGCTTTAGGTGCCGACTGACCGTGCTGATACTCATATGGCGACACAATCCGCTCACCAACTGGCAAAATCTTTGAGTATAGCGATTGCCTGTATCGACAAATTCGCAAGCCTCCATTAGACGCCTACCGCAAGTCGTCACAACTTGAGCGAGCTCAACTTCCAAATAGCACTCGAAGCCACACAAAGGGACATCACGGATCGTTCTGCGCAAGTATCGGTTGATGTTGGCCGCCTCATTACTTGACGGGTCAATCGCTCTATAACGACGGTCTCGCTTGCAGTGTATAGTCAATCTTTGCAGGGCCAAGTCATGCTGAACTTGTTTGACACGCTGACCAGGAAGGCTCAAAATTTTGCTGGAGATGTTAAGGCTCATATATTCGTTTAAGTGTAGTGGCGTGAGAACCTTACATTTCAACGGATATGGCGGGTCTTAGCATCTCTTTTTACCTCACTAAAGCGGAGAAGACCCCTGCCGCTTATCACAATTTTATAATAATCAGTCACTTAGCGTTAAAGGATTACCGCCTGTTAGGCCAGCATAGCGTCTCTATTTTGCTTAAAAGATCGAGACCATGACCCAAAAAGCGGAGCCAAACTCCCCACCCCCACCCCAACGCCTTGTCGCCATTGATGCCCTTAGGGTTTTAGCCTTTGGATTATTAATGCTTTACCACTTAGGTATGGCCTATGTGCCCGACTGGGGTTGGCATATTAAAAGCCATTACCAAAGCCCTTGGCTGCAAAGCATTATGCTATGGAGCAACCAGTGGCGTATGGATTTACTATTTGTATTAAGCGGCATGGCAGTGGCCATTATGCTGCAGCGCAAGCCGACCCTAACAGTGGGGCGGTTACGTATCGTGCACCTTGGTATTCCACTGCTGGCTGGAGTGTTTATTTGGGTGGCGCCACAGGTTTTTGTGGAGCTAAAAGACAAAGGTTTTATTGCTAGCATGGGCTATGGCGATTTTCTGCTGCAATACCTTAACCCCTTTGGTGAGCTACCGGCTGTTTATGGTCGCATGGGAGCTTTACCATGGACGTGGAACCACCTATGGTTTTTACCTTACGTCCTGTGTTACAGCCTAATCGCGGTTGCTGTTGCGGGTGTTGTCTCGTTTAAGGCGCGCTATTGGCAACTAAACCATCGCTTAAGCCAATGGGGGCTTTATGCGGGGTTGCTTGTGGTGCCAGCGTTACTGTATTGGCTTATTGGTGAATGGTTATATGCCGCCTACCCCAAAAATTACGCTTTTATTGGAGATTGGTTTAGTCATGCCAGTTATGGTTTGGCGTTTTGTATGGGCACCTTATGGGTTGTGTGGCCCCAGTTATGGCAGCGTTTACCAACTTTAATATTGCCAAGCCTGCTGTTGGCAAGCGCTAGCTTTGCGCTGGTGCTAATGTATGTGGGTAAGTTGCCAGCCGTGTTTAGTGGCCAGCTGGCAGAGGGCGTTTTAGCGGCAAAAGGCTTTGTGTTTTCGGCTAACCGCTGGCTATGGTTATTGGCGGTACTCGCCTTGGGCGCGCGTTACCTTGTGGTGGATTACCCCTGGCTTAGGCCGCTGCGCCAGCGCATTTTTTGCTATTACATTGTGCATCAAACGGTGCTTATTCTTGGCCTATGGATTTTAAAAGAGCAAGCCCTAGGCATGGCAGAGCCTACCTTGTTATTGCTGGGCACGTTGCTGCTGTGCGAGCTAAGTTACCAGTGTGCTTGCCGTTACTGGGTGTTGGGGTATTTGTTGGGGGTGTTTATAGCTGTTAAGCCTAGACCCTAACATTGCATTAACTTTTAGCCCTAAATTCCGTCGGAGTTTGCCCTGTTTCCCGTTTAAACGCTTTGTAAAACGACGAACGAGCATTAAAACCAGCGGTATAGGCAATATCGATAACCGTCATTTCGCCAGCTAGAATTAGCGGCTTGGCATGTATGACGCGGCATTGGTTTACATAGTCAAAAAAGTTTTGCTGCAGGTTGTTGTTTAAGGCTTGCGACACATAATGCGGCGTAATGGCAAGGTGTTGGGCCAGCTTTTGGAGCGATAGCGCAGGGTCTAGGTAAAGCTGTTGTTCTTGCATGGCGATTTGTATTTTTTGTGCGATGCGGGCTTCTTGCTCTGCCCCCAAAGCGGAGCGCTCATATTTTGCGCTGGGCTTTGGTGGTTCTGCTTGCGGCTGTTTTTTTATGGTAGGTTCTGTTGGTTGGTATCGTCCTTCAAACCCGGGCTTTTGCCGAAGCCCCCATGTCGCCAGCGACCAAATCAGTAAGAAGTACAAGCTTACGAGTACCTTATTACTTATGCCGGTGTCTTTTTCCATAACGCCAAAAATAATAATCAGTAGCGATACCCCCCAAGTACTGCCGGCTATGGTTAGCAGGAGGCTAAGCCAGCCGAGTTCACGTTGCTCGTTACTGGCAAATAAGTTTTTTAGTTGCTGGCGGTAGGTCGTTAAGCGCTTAACCATCTTGCACAGGTATATGCCTGATTGCACCAGCCACAGTAAAAGGCAAAGCAACACGCAAAAAGACGCAGCATCGGCAAGCGGGGTATTAACGGCTTGGTCAGAGAGAAACAACGCATAACGCGTGGCAGGTGGCAGGCTTAATATCGTAATCGCTGTAACGGCGCCAAAGCCCGCAGGTACTAAATGCCACGCGTGCTTCAAATTAAAGCGCCAAGGTGTAGGTGATGTTAAGCCCTGCACATAAAGCCACAGTGCCGGTGCCTGCAACAAAAAGGCGGGCGCCATCAGTGCCACTAAATGCGTTTGCCATGCAGGTAAAAACACCGCCGCGGCTGGCACTGCTGTCATCACGCCACTCAGGATAAAAAAAGCCGCTAGCGGCCAGTATGTTTGCGTATGAAGCGCGCGCGGTAATAGTAGCGATAGGCTCAGCAATACCTGCCCTAGTGTTGCCATCACAATTGCTAAAACGGCAGTATCGGCCACGTGGTGTGTTCCTTGTTGGGTAGCGATGAATCTTGCATATAAGCAAATGTGCCCGCGCAATGCTAGTGCGGGCGTGGTTTGGGTGTCTGTGCGGGTAGGCAAAGACACAGCGAGTCCGCGCTGACCCTAGTCAACAGTTGCCATGCTTATTTGCGCCAAAGTGGTAGTGACTTCTTTACTGCGTTAGGTTTGCGTTATGACTACTATAGTTGGTTCACCCTCGGCTACTTCACGGCAATGGCTTACACCGTTTTTACTGCTAATGCTCGGCAGTGTTTCGGTTATTTTTGGTGCGTTGCAGTTATACAGTTTGGGCCAAGGGCTACCGCCTGCCCCTACGCCGGATCAAGCCTTACACTACTTTGCCATGCCTTGGCCGGTGGTAACACATATTGTGTGTGGCACCATCTTTAATCTTATCGCGCCGTTTCAATTTGCAGGCATTATTCGTCGGCGTTACCCTTTATGGCATCGTTGGGCAGGGCGCGTGCTAATACTTTGTGCCTTTGGCGCTGGTGCGAGTAGCTTATGGATGAATCACTTTTACCCCGCCTTTGGTGGCACCATGAAGTACTTAGGTATTTTGGCGCATAACATAGTGCTGCTTGGCTCATTAATCTTGAGTGTAAAAGCTATTTTGCGGCGGGATATTGCGCGCCACCGCGCCTGGATGATGCGTGCTGTAGCGGCAATGTTAAGCCCAGCTACTCAGCGCTTGCTGATTATTCCCTGGGTGGGCATTACCGGCATTTTAAATGACACTATTATTGCCGCAGTGATTTGGGGTGGTTTGGCAGTGAATTTGGTCGTGGTCGAGTGGTTTTTACGGCACAAACAGAACGCTTAGGGGCGGGCACGGAATAAGTTGCTGGAATTTGGGTTTGTGGGTGCTTGCTTGGCAAGGCGAAAATATGGCGTAATAGCTGGCTATTGCAAATATTTCCAACGAAGGCAAGCGTGCACCCAGGAAGTCAAAAATGGCAAGTTATTTAGTGCCCGCCCCTTAGTTAAGATCGTCTACGCCGCTGCTCTTTAACGATGCCGTGTTAAGTAACCACGCTTTAGCTTCATCGTGATCATCTGGCGATAAGCTGAGCTGGTCGACAGCTTGCTGCAACAGTAGCTGGGCCAGCGCAAAATCTCTTTGCAGCTCTTCAGTACTGGCATCAACGTTGTTGCTGCGCTCAACCAGCGAATGGTAGCGCCAACTACAAGCCGACAGCTGCAAACACTGCTGGCAGCGCGCTTCTTTTAGAATCGGCTCGCCGTGCGAGGCGCAGTCTTTTAAATCCAGTTGCGAGGTAATCAGCTTACTTGCGGTATTTAGTGCTTCTATAATTTCAGTACGCATAGTTTCGCCCAACGTTGTGTGCCCCTGTATGAGTGATCCCAGCCTACCAAGCGTGCGGGCGTTTACTTGTTGATGCATATCAAGTGAACCCCCGCGAAGCTGTTGTGGCGGCAAAACTGTGTGCCCAGTCGCGCTGCGAGTGTGCGCTAAGCGGTATTGAAGATCTGCGAATTGGCGCGCGCATCATTTAGTGGGCTGTAGGCGCTTGGTTTTCCCCTGTTATACTCGCCCGACTCAAAAACTGATAACAATACAAGAGGACGCCCATGAAAAGCGCGCTGCCCCCCAAACGCTTATTACTCGGCTTAGTGGTTGCTGCTTTATGCACTACCGGCTGCGGTAATACACCTGCAAAGTCAGATGCCAAAGCCGCTAGCAACAAACCCGCCAGCCAAGAATATAACCCCATGTTATGGCCAACGTTAAAGTCGCCATTCGACCACAAGCAAACAGCCGCTATTAATGCAAAGGTTGCCAAGCTTGTTAGCCAAATGACGTTAGAGCAAAAAGTGGGGCAAATGACGCAAGCCGAAATTGGCTTTGTGACCGCCGAGGATGTCAAAAAATATCACTTAGGCTCTGTATTGGAAGGCGGCGGTAGCTACTTGGACGGCGACAAGTTTGCCAGTGTAGACGCTTGGCTTGCCAAATTAGATGCCTTTTACGAGGCCGCCACCGACACCAGTGATGGCGGTTTAGCCATTCCCCTTATTTGGGGTACCGATTCGGTTCACGGCCACAACAAAGTGATTGGCGCGACTATCTTCCCGCATAACGTGGGCTTAGGTGCTACAAATAACCCGGAGCTGGTGCGTAAAATTGGCGAAGTAACTGCCATCGAAACCATGGTTTTAGGTAAAGACTGGACATTTGCACCCGAAATATCTGTAACCCGCAACGACCGTTGGGGCCGTACTTACGAAGGCTACAGTGAAGATGCCGCCTTAGTGGCCAAGCTGGGTAAGGCGGCGGTGGAAGGTTTACAGGGCTCCGTTAAAGACGGCACCTTTATGGATGGCACCCGTTTATTGGCAACGGCCAAACACTATATTGGCGATGGCGGCACCGTCGATGGCGTAGACCGCGCCGATAACCTTGCTACCGAGCAAGAGCTTATCGATATTCACGCACCAGGCTACTTTACGGCCATCGAATCGGGTGTGTTATCCATTATGGCATCGCACAGTAGCTGGCAAGGCACGCGCATGCATGGCCACCAATATTTATTAACCGATGTACTTAAAGACCGTTTAGGGTTTGATGGTTTTGTTATTGGCGATTGGAACAGTCATGCCTTAGTGCCCGGCTGCAAGCCAGATAACTGCCCAGCATCGGTGATGGCCGGCATGGATATGTTCATGGTGCCAGAACACTGGAAAAGCTTTATCGAAAACACCGTGCAACAAGTGCGCGATGGCGTTATTCCCGAAGCCCGCATAGACGATGCCGTAACGCGCATTTTACGCAGTAAATACCGCGCCGGCATTATGGATGCTCCTAAACCTTCTGCTCGCAAATTGGCGGGTAACAAAGCTTTATTCGGTGCGCCGGAACACCTTGAATTGGCTCGCCAAGCAGTGCGCGAATCGGCTGTACTAATAAAAAACAACAATAAAGCCCTACCGGTTAACCCTGGCAGCAATGTATTAGTGGTGGGTTCCGCCGCTGATGATATTGGCCGTCAATCTGGGGGGTGGACTATTTCTTGGCAAGGCACTGGCACCACCAACGCAGACTTCCCCAATGGGCAGTCTATTTGGCAAGGTATTCAAAGCCACGTTAAAGCCGCGGGCGGTAAAGTAGAATTAAAACCCAAAGGCGATTACAGTCAAAAACCCGATGTGGCAATTATGGTGTTTGGCGAAAAGCCCTACGCCGAATGGCAAGGCGATATTAAAACCTTAGCTTGGCAGCCTGGTGATCACAGCGATGCTTTGTTAATGGAAAAATTAAAAGCCGATGGCATTAAAGTGATTAGCGTATTTATTTCTGGCCGGCCTTTGTGGCTAAACCGCGAAATAAATGCCAGCGATGCCTTTATTGCCGCTTGGTTGCCTGGTTCCCAAGGCGCCGCTTTAGCCGATTTAATGTTTAGCGATAAAACAGGCAAAGCCGCATACGACTTTACCGGCACGCTACCGCTTAGCTGGCCAAAATATGCCGACCAATACGAAGTGAACGTTGGCAATGCCGATTACGACCCGCTATTCCCATTTGGCTATGGCCTAAGTTATGCCAAACCAGGCAAGCCTGTACCGACATTAAATGCCGATGCCGGTAATGCATTGGATGGCTTAGTCATGAATACCCCATTATTCAAAGGCCGCGCCCGCGACCCTTGGCAATTATTTGTCGAAGCCGAAGGCGAGCAAGTGCTTTACCAAAGCAGTTTAATTAATGGTAAAACAATTACCTTGTCCGAAGCCGACCAAGAAACCCAAGGCGACGCCGTTGACGTTAAATGGCAAGGCAATGGTTGGGGCCAAGTAAGCTTACGCACTAAAGATGTTCCGGTTAAATTTAGCGGCCACGTCGAAAATAATTCGATTATTGCTTTTGATATTTACCGCTTAAGTAAGGCCGAAAAGCCCGTGTATTTACAATTGGGCGACACCTCAAAAAGCCACAAAATCGACATCACCATGAAAGTAAATGCAGCCCCCATCAACGAGTGGAATCGTTTATCGGTTGATGTCCTATGTTTTGAAAAAGCCGGCCTAGATATGGACTACGTCACCGAAGCCCTAAGCTTTATTACCGATGGCGAATTAAATATACGCCTTGCCAATATTCAAGTAGAACCAGAAATGGCAGATAAAGCCGCATTTAGATGCCGCTGATCAGTTACTAGCACAACGGTAAAAAATTTAAGCCCGCAAATCTTCTTTGCGGGCTTTTTTTATGGGAGTGATTTAGAGTTGTTGATGCCTCGCTTTTATGTGGGCGATAAAATAGTTTGTGGTTGGCGGTAAGAGTTAGCTATTCAGTAATGCCCCTAGTGGTGTGTGCTAGCGCAATTTTGCATTCACTGATAGAAACCGCTAAAGTTCATGGTGTTGAATAGCACGCTTATCTATCCGGTTATTATGGAAAAATTCTCGCCCAAAACGGTAAGGTCAGTATGGCAGCCCCGTCGTTTCTCCCTGCATAAATTTTAAGAGCCCGCGACCTCACTAAATCATACTTTGGTGGGTTCAACTGCGGTTTCTAGGATTATGATTCTCACCCGCATCGTTTGGAAAAAAATCAATTGAACGTTCGGCGTATTCAAAACTAATTTTTAGAGAGGCCCCTGTGATCGACCTATCCGTGGGTCTATCACAGGGGCCCTATTTGAAAGTTGGTAGTCTATCTTAAGGATTCATTATTGCCGATCAGGTTGGCACGGCAGTCATTCAGTGAGTTTAGGCAGTTTTCGATAAATGCGGCGCTGATATCTGTATTCCAACCATTTATCCAATCGGCGTGAGCCGTTGAGCCTGGAGCATTATTGCCCATGTCCGATGCGAGCATAAGATTGTCTATTTGATTTTCGTATTCGACAATATACTGGATGTTCAATGTGATCCGAGGAACGGCCTTGGGGTGGCTGGCTGGGCAAGCCCTATTTACAGGATTTGTTACATGCGACTCATCTGGTAGCCATGTGTTCATGCCATCCCAACATTGCGGGAAAGAGACTCTTAGCGTAACTACTGAACCCGCACTACACTGCGGAATGGACTTGTGTTTTATCTCGGGGTTGTCATTGCAGGACCAGTAGTATTCTCTGCCTATCATTGATAAGCCTTTTGGGAGGTTATCAAATCCCGCTTTGGCTAGCCCTTGGTATCCTCCTTTGTAGTACCAAATTGATTTATGGGGTATGAGCGGGCGTTTCTCCTTCATGTCGAGTAGTGCGGGCACCCAATATGCAGAGCGGTTCAGTGTGCCTCCACTACATGTTGAATCCCCTGAATCAGCTAGAAGGTATGGATCTGTATTGTGGTTGACAGATGTGTTGCCAAAAAAAGCATGTAGGTGGCTGCGCCCAGGGATGCCAGGGTGAACAAGGGGGTCATTGTAGGCAAAGTGTGAAAATGTGCATAGCGTTCTAAACGCCCCTACGTGATCACTTGGCGTAGGCTCTGAGCCGCGGCCTAGCTTTTCGACGCTGGCACCGTTGGCTCCTGCGGGCATCTGCATGCTAAACCCGTTGCAGTCGTGCCTGCTTTCGCAGTTTTCGGCTGGTGATATGGACTCTTTGACAATTACGGATGAATACTCGCAGCGATAAGGCCCTTCAGTCCAATCAAAATCAGCGCTGGGAAAGTTTCGTCTATTGCATTTGGAGGCGAGGTGTTGGTTGAATTCGTTTTTTTCAACCCATTGCGATCCATTGCCAAACCTGACACGCCGAAGACCTGAGAAATTACAGCTATTAGGTTGGCCTAAACCATATTCGTTGGCGCAGTGCGTCCATTGGGGGGTGGGTATTGTTGGTGGCTCACACCCCAGGCTTGATTCTGAAGCACTGCTATCTGCCATGGTGAGCGAACTAACTAATGCAATTTTGAGTGCGAGAATCGATGAAAAATAGGAAACCTTCATTTGCTGCTACCTCTTAGCAAAAGATACAAAAGAATATATGAAAAAATATTTACTATCGGTGTTGAATTTATTTTGCCTACTAAATTATCCTTAATGAATTCACGCTTTATCACTATGAATATGTTCATAGTGATATATCTCGGATTTAAATTCAGGGTTTATATACTTGGAATGTAACCCGCGAACGAATTATACCTTCAAGTGCCGCACTGGTGAATGTTTGTCAGCTGGTTGATGTGTTTTAAAAGGATATTTATCTTTTTTTTGTCGCCTAAGAGGTTTTTTTGGATTACTTTTTTCCTGTCAAATTAATTTTTGGTATGTGTCATTTTGACTGTTAAGTTATTTTTGAAGTGGTTATTGATTGTGGTATTTCTATACTTAGAATATATTTTTAGACGGTTATAGTGTGTTGTTGATTGGGGGGCTGGTTTGTTTTGGCTTATGATTTTGTGTTTTTCACGCCTGATATGCTTCCTTGTGTTAGTCGTTTCGAAAATATCCTTCAAATGTTGGTGTGTATTGTCTCTGTCTTTGTTAAGTAATATTTGATCTCAGTTATAACTTTTTCTGGAAGTCTTTTGGGGTGGTCCCGTAAAAATAAAATCTAAAAAATAACAAAATATAGGGCATCCAAAACCTAGGCGGAGGAAAGAGAGCCGAAAGAGAGGATATCGAAAGAGTGCGGGATAGTATTGATTACTGAATTTTTTATGACTCAAGCGCGTAGAACATTGATCTCTTTAGATCAAACTAGCTGGTTCCATATTTGCTCACGCTGTATTAAACGTTCATTTCTCATGGGCGAAGATAAATACAGCGGTAAAAACTATGAGCATCGTCGCGAATGGATATCGGACAAACTTGCTGAACTTGGGGATATATTTGCGCTAGACATCGCAGCATACGCAGTATTGTCAAATCACTATCACTTGGTACTGCATATTGATGCGGAAAAAGCAGCAGGGTGGAGTGATAAAACGGTTATTCGGCGTTGGATGCAGTTATTTAAAGGCCATGATTTAACCCTTAAGGTGTTACAAAATAAACCGTTGAGTGATGCGGAACAATGGAAGGCCGATGAGCTAATCGCTGAATGGCGAAGCCGCTTATGTGACATTAGCTGGCCGCTCCATGGCATCCTGCCATCGCAGCATTAATGCATCCCTGCACGTCGTTTATGCTTAAGTCGTTTTTAGCTAAAGGCCTAAAGGGATTTAGGTCGTACTCAATTTTGCAGGAGAAAAATCAGTGTGCCGACGATAAATACACTGGCCGTTTCTGGGAAAGGTTTTGTGCTCCTGAAAAACCTTCATACATTACTTCCGTGTAAATAAGGGACGCTTTAAAAGCCAGGCTTTACTCGACGAGCAGGCAATTATTACCTGCATGACGTATGTCGATTTAAACCCCGTGCGCGCCGGCATGGCGGAGCTACCAGAAACCAGTGATTTTACGGCTATTCAGCAGCGCATTCAGTCTTTGAATAAACCCGCTAAAAAAGCTAAAGACAAAAAGCCCATTAGGTTGGCCAATTTCTGCAAACCGCCTAAAAAGAATCACCTTCCCACTGCCGATTCCTTAGACCAAGGGCAGCGCTCTACAGGTGTTATTCCCTTTTACTGGCGCGATTATCTTGAACTCATCGACTGGATGGGGCGAGCTATTCTACCCAATAAGAGCGGCGCCATCGCACTTGCATCACCTAAAATACTCAAGCGTTTGGAAATTAATTGCGATGAATGGCTAGAAAATATGCCCCGCATCGAAACCGATTTTCACCACTGTATTGGCCGCTGTGATTCCATAAAGCCCTGTGCAGAAAAGCTTGATCAATGGTGGGTTAAATGATTGGGCACCGCTCTACCTCCTGAATCGATGCAGAGGGTTGAGCGGTACTTTATTGCCTAGTGTGCTGAAGGCAGGCAAGGTGGGAGCTTTTACTTGTCCCTGCCCTCGCGGCAAATCACTATCTTTAGAAGCGCTCATGCCTTTCGTTTTTCATTTTTAAAAATCCACTATTTTTATCACAATGTATTCGTTTTATTGTGAGGTACATCTAAACTTTGTATTTTAATTTTGTTTTGATGCGCCTTTCCTTGTTCAACGGTGTGCATACCCTCTAAAATTCCGTCCAAATTTTAAACAATTTGCGCTGCTCGATGAGTGCGGAATGAATAAACCTAAAAGCCGCAGTTGAACCATTAAAGTTTTTTTGCTCTTAGCTGCGGTTTTTAGAATAAAAAAATGTGAAAATTCTCGAGGGTAACTATGACCAAACAAATTATTCATCAAGGGGTTGCTAGCCACTGGCGCAGTTTATTGCTTGCGTCTGCGTCGTTAGTGTTATCGGCGTGTGTAGCAGAGCCTACATCGCCTTCTAGTAGTTCAGCTCAGTCGAGCGAGCCCGTGTCTAGCTCTTCGCAAGTGGCGGTAAGCAGTTCAAGTGAAAGCTTGTCGTCAGAGGTCGCTTCTTCGGAGTCTTCATCGGTTGTGGTGGTTTCATCGAGCTCGGTGGAATCTTCTAGCAGCGCGATGAGCAGCTCGCAGGTTTCAAGCTCGGTGGTTAGCTCATCAAGTATGGCTATGAGCAGCTCAAGTGTTGCTGACTGTGAAGAGCTTGATCAAGCACGCTTTGATTATGGCGAAGCGGTTTACGGTGGGGATTGTACTTTTTGCCACGGCGGCATTACCGAGGGGGCTACGCTCGGCATGGCCGCTAGAGCTATCGAAGTGGCCAGCCCGCCCTATGGTAAAACTGATGACCCATCACTAGCGAACTACATTTTAAGTGCAATGAGTAATCACTTGGACTCGTGTACCAATAGTGATGCAGAGTGCGCCGAAGATGTGGCTTATTACTTAGAAGTAGCGACAAATGTACGGGATGTCGTCGATAGCTGCGCAGTTTCTAGCAGCAGCGTCAGCTCATCAATGCCTTCTGTTCAGTCTTCGTCGTCGGCGAGCTCAGAGGCGTCGGAGCCTGTACTTATTGACTGTGATGTCCCATCAAGCGGCCACAACCTATACGGCAGCGGCTTTGAGGTGAACAAAGTGGTTGTCACTAATACCACGGGCGCAGCACTGGAAAAGTGGACCGCGACACTGACTTTCCCTGCGAATATCAACCAGCTGTACAACAAGCCGCAAGGAGAATTGAATACCGCAATTTCTGGTGCTGTTGTAACAGTGACAGGCACTAATTTAGCTGCAGGTGCCACCGCCTCGATGAACTTTGGCGGCAATTATGGCAACGGTGAAAACTCGACTGACCTACCTGCCTGTGTTGCTGAAAAGTTCATTCCTGCGCCTGTTGTACCGCTTGAGCCTGATCAAACTGGCCCGCTCGCAAATGGTTACTGCCCACTTAACAGCGGCTTAGGTGTAGGCTCGACTTCGCAGCACGAAATATTTGTAGTGACTGACGATGGTGGTGTGGCCAAAATTCATGAAGGTAAAGCCGATTTTATCGGTGGCGTAAATAACGCGATTGCGGTATCGGCAGGTAGTTATTCTTCAGACATCTGTTACGCACTGACGAGCGGTAATGTGCAGTGTGGTAAGTACCAAAGTACTGATGCAGGCAGCAATGTGGTGTTGGTTGAGGGCTTGGGTAAAGTGATCGAATCGGTTACCACTGATATCGGCGCAAATGTTTGCTTCTTGAATGATACTGGTGAGGCCTTTTGTGGCAGTAACGGTAGCAATGCCGCAAAAGTCGATTTCGGTGGTAGTGGTTCATATACTTATTTGAACTGTGGTCGTTCTAGCCGCTGCTGTGCAATCGATACCAACGATGCGCTAGTGTGTAACGCTGCTGCAAGTCTGCCGGCCAACAAGCCTGATGGCAAAGTGGTCAGTGTCGCTGGCACCGATATGGGATTCTGCGCCGTGTTTGATACTGGCCGTGTTTACTGCTGGGGCGAAGACGGTGGCACCATTGGTCGCGGTCAAGGTGCTCCTGCTGAAGAGTTCCCCGTGAGTGGCTGGACGCAGGTGGTATTGCCTGGCGGCGCTACCTCAACGGCTGGTGGCCAATGGCATAACTGCTGGTTAATGGCAGACAAGACGGTTTACTGCGCTGGTGAAAGTAATGACCAAGCCGCCGGTGGTGGCAGTGGTATTCCTACCCAAATTAAAACCACAGGCGGTAACTCAATTAGCGATATCGTCGCAATTAATGGTGCCAAGGATGCGGCTTGTGCAACCAATAGTGTTGGTGAGCTATTCTGCTGGGCAGGCGCCGGTGGTAATGGCGCAACTGCAGTGAAGATTGACTTAGGCGAGCGGAAGATTCGCTTACCGCTTGATTGCCAATAATCTATAGCGCGCTCTGCGCGGCTTTGCTCTCCAAGCAATAGAAAAACGCAATAGTTAAAAGGCGCCTGATACGATCAGGCGCCTTTTTTTGTATTTGGTTAAGGATGAAGTACTTTTGGTTGACGGTGGTGTTTTTTGCTGAACTCGCAGTTGCCGCGTACGGAGGTGATTGAAATTGCCGATTCGAAAATGAAGCGGGTCTATGCCGTTGTTTTCAGTTACCGGGAGGCTGCGCGAGAAACAGAGTTATCCGGTCGCCTACATGACCGATTTGCCTACCAGAGGGGGTCGTACTGGTATCCAGAATTTTTTTGCTCCAGTTCAAGCCTAGTTCTTTTATGCAAAAATGCGTTGGGGTGCTGAGTGTAGCGCTTGCTATGGAGGGGAAAAGCAACCTTAGCGAAATTCAGATTTGTGTAGTTATAGTGATTTTTGGGGGAGCTTTGGGTAATTGCCTAATTTTGTGTTAGGTTTGGTGATACTTTGATTTTATGCATTTATGCGGAGGCAGTGTGAAATTATTCAGCGTTTTCATCTTACTTTTAGTTACTGCATCTTGTGCATGCGTTAGCGAAAATAAAGCTCCTGTGTCGCATTGCACTAATGATTGGTTTTCGTTAGTTGAGGAGGCGATGGGTATTACTGATGGCCAAGGTCATGGGCCAGATTTAGGTTCATTGGAGTGGCGCTCGGTGGTTGAATTTAAACTTGGGATCCGCGGGGAATCAAGTAATCCACCGTTAGACTCGGATCACTGGTGCAGCTTCATCGACAAAAATTTTATTAAGGGCACTTCTAAAAATGCGCTTTTCCGCGATAGCGGCTTACTGTTTTTTGCTTCACGACATTTTTCTCCCCGATAACTGCTCCTCGACATTGTGCAATGTCTAATAAGGGACTCCTGTCCCGATGCGTTATTCTAAGCAGCCACTACCGTCCTTGCTCTCACAAAAATTACTGTTTTTCTAGGCGCCCTTAGGGCACGTATTAAAATCAGTGAATAAAGCAGAGCCGTAACTGCGTCTATTCTCCTTGCTATCTCAGTTATACCCTTTTGCCTCTAAGCTTTGCGTTTTATGCTTGCTGAGCGAATCTGCTCGCTGGTCCTTATTTTTTGACGCTCTAACATTATTATGCAGGTTGTACGCACGTTAGTGTTTAGCGCTTGATTTAATCGTTTATGGAAATAACTGCAGTTTAAGCCCATTAATTTTATATGGCGGTGTTGTTGCGGTAATTTTAAATAGCGGGTTAATAAAACAATAGTTGGGGGGGACTTATGAAGTATGCAATTTGGGGTGCAGCTGTTTGCTTAGTACTGGCTGCTTGTGATGGGGGGAGCCGTTATTCTTCGGAGGAATCTGCAAGCTCTATTCAAGGTGCAATAGGTAGTAGCCTAGCAAGTAGTTCTAGTACTGAAAGCCAGTATTCAAGTTCTTCTACTCAGGCGCGCTGCAGCGATGTGCTAGCGCAAGTGAATCGCAGCGCGGCACGTGATGCCCTAGAGCAATTTTTTATTCAAAAGGACCTGAGTGCTATCGATCGCTTTTGGAAAGACCCTTATATTCAACATAATCCAATCGCGCAAAGCGGTGTAGAAAATTTTAGAAATGTATTTCAGAGTTTTTTGGGTTCAGTTGAATACGAAATATATGGCGTGTGGGCTGAGTGCGATTTAGCTCTGGTTTTGGGGCGTTATGGCGGCACAGGCATTATTTTTGATATGTTCCGCTTAGACGATGGGAAATTCATTGAGCATTGGGACTCTGATGGGGGCCAGGCTACGGCGAGTATTGGTAGTTCGGTTTTCACTACTCTTGATGCAGAGAAGACACACTATAATCGTGAACAGATTACATCACTATACGAGGATGTTTTGATTCCAGGAGGCGATAACATAACAACGTTAAGTGTTGGCACTTATTTAGATGAAAGTAGGCTTTTGTCGCGAGACTATTTAGGTATTTCGTTATCGCAAGATTCTTCAGGGCGTATGGAGAGTCGAGAGTACAAGAAAATTCACCATGTAATTGCCGATGGCGATTTTGTTTTTGTCTTGGCTGAAGCCACTGTGAATGGTGAAACAACTGCTATTTATGATCTTTACCAATTAGAAGATGGTTTGGCATTTCAATACTGGAGCTCGCGCCGTGCAACTCCCACTAACTCCTCAGTAGATTTCCCTGGTATTTTTTAAACGCTGTGTCGTCAAAGCCGCTCGATATGTTGGGCGGCCCTTAAGTACTGCAAGTGTGTTTTGATGGAATGTGCCTTCGCTTATTTTCAGCAGGCGCGCTCGTAGATCTATATGCGTAAGGTTTTTATGCGAGCGAACACGCCGGCTGCTTTGGGTTTTGTAGTCGTTTATTGCTCGTTTAAAGTTATCGAGTCGCTCCTGCGGGTTATTGCCGAACCGTCATTAAATGTAGCTTCTACCTCTAAAATAAATGATTCACCGAGAATTGGCGGGGCACTGTTAAAAGACAGCGTTAGTTCCGTATCCTCGGTATAGTAACTACTGGAGCCTTGCCCGACTCAGTCTGTTTAGCAAGGCCATTCCAATCTGTTAACGGGTGACTTGTACCGGAGTCGTTATCTCCAGCAATAAGCCTGCCGCTTTCACTGGTATTTGTTGCCGCCATGTAGGGCGTTAAGTTTACAAGCGTGTCCCCTTGTATTGCCCGCACTTCAAAAGATTGTACGTAGCTATTGAGTGTTACATAGGGCAGGCTACAGGCATGTGCCTTGGAAAATAGACTGAACGAAAAAGCCCATTTTGAACGGGCTTTTTCGTGCTTGCTTTGCGCGACTTCTAGGCGTGGCATAATTACGGCTAGGGTAAATCCGTCCCAAGTGTAATTATTGTCATCTAAGCGTAGCTCGATATCCATAACGGCCACTTCTGGGGTAAAGTCAAAGCCTGGCGGGCACTCGCCAATCCCTAAGACGATGAACTGCTCGAAGAAGCTACTGGCGGTACTACAATGGGTGTGCTGCTTGATGAGGCTGTTGATTCAAGCGAACTGCGCCAGCAGAGCTACTGTTTTCATTAATGGGCGCGCCATCACAGGCCGCTAAGCCTACGAAAATACCCGATACAATAATAACTGAGTTGTCTTCATGGTCTTGCCTTTTTTTATGTGAGTGTATTACAGGGAAGATACTATGCTCACGGCACTTATTAACTAGATAAGCGTCACCTAATTACAAAATGTTGCAGTTTAGTTGGGCGATTGGCGGTTAGTCCGCCGGCTTTTTGCAAGGGGCTGCCGGCTTAAGCGCTCAGCACTGTATTTCACACTTATAGTTTTTGCTTGGAAACTTGAATGAATAAATTGATTATGGTTCTTATGATTATTCCGATGGCTGTATTCGCTGAAATACGCGTGCCAGACATGACGAGTGATAACGGGTACGTCGAGCCATTCCGAATGTTTGACAATGTGTATTATATCGGCGACAAGTGGGTTTCCTCGTATGTTGTGGAAACCTCGGCGGGCTTGGTGATTATCGATACGCTAGATTTCCCCTATAGCCAGTGGATACCCGCTAACCTGAAAAAGTTAGGCCTAAACAATAAAAGTGTAACGCATATTATTGTAACCCACGGTCATTCTGACCATGTTGGCGGTGCTGAATTTCTTCAGGCCTTGCATAGCTCCAAAGTTATTATGACCCAAAAAGGGTTTGAGCTAGCCAAATCTCAAGCGCTCAAAAGCCACGGGGATAAAATATTTTTACCCCCTGTTGTAACATCTTTTGCACAAGACAGTTCTCGTATTCTTGTCGGCGATACTGAATTTAAATTTTATATTACACATGGGCATACGGAGGGTGATTTATCTATCGATTTCATGGTGAAAGATGGCACTAAGCGATATAGGGCATTTGTGGTGGGTGGGCATGGCGTAAATTTTCAAAAGCCGGACCTTGCTCACAAGTTTATTGAGAGTATGAAACGCGTTAAGAAATTGGCACTGGAAAGCCCAGCTGTAAAGGTAAACTTATCTAATCATCCGCATAAGAATAATTTATTTTCTAACAGAGATAAGAATGCAAACTCTGTAGCGGGTAACGCCTTTGTTAGCGATAGTGATTTTTTGGATTTTATAACGGATCAAGAGAAATTAGCTATTGAGAAAATACAAAATAAGCGTAGTAAAATGGAAGCGCCTGATTAAGCGAGAGCGGTTTATTAGTGCAAAAGTTTTAGGGGGGGCTTTAGCTGAAATTTAACTATTTAGGATGGTTATATTAGCGCCGGCGACGTTGATTTTACTGCCGGCAATAATGTTCGTAAAACGCCATTCCTTTGACGGGTATTTTGTAGCAGTTATCGTATTTCACGAGTAATGTCATATCACCGCTTGGAACATCTTTTACCACTACGGAGTCGTGAGAATCTTCAATAATTTCAAATGTGCTCGTTGTTGTGCCGCCGTTATACCTCACCACTTTGGTATTACAATTGCTGTATTCAATAACGGCTTTGCCATACACTTTGGCGAGCTTCATCTTTTCGCTATTGGTAATTCTGCTGCCGTATAGCTCAGCTAAGGTCCTTTTTTTGTGGGATTTCCAAATGCCATCGAGCGTACAGGCGTACGAGGGGAGGCTGAGCATTAGCAGCGTTAATATCAACAGTTTCATAATGTTACTCGCATCTAGGGGCGTCGCGGTAGATTGCTTGCTATTCATCTAACGTCTTTATTTCCTGCGCTCATTCATGCTGCTTGCAGGGTTGCCGACTTTAAGCATAGGCAATGGTGGCGAAGATCTCTTTCGTGATGCGACCAATGGCGCCTTTGCTGCGTAATATGGCGATAACCGAGGTATTTTTGTGTTAATGCTAAAAACGTAATGTGTTTTATGCTGTGCGTGTGCAATACCGTTTAGGGCTTTAACCTTCTAAAACTACTAGGAGCAAACATGACAACGTTATTTGACCCGATCGTTATGGGGGATTTACACCTTCGCAATCGCATTATTATGGCGCCCCTCACGCGCTGCCGTGCAGAGCCAGGGCGTGTACCGAGTGCGTTAATGGTCGAGTACTATCGCCAGCGCGCCAGTGCGGGCCTGATTATTAGCGAAGCCACTTCGGTAATGCCTATGGGGGTTGGCTACCCGAATACGCCGGGCATTTGGTCGCATGAGCAAGTAGAAGGCTGGAAGAGGGTGACTGATGCGGTTCATGCCGAAGGCGGGACTATATTGCTGCAGCTGTGGCATGTTGGGCGCATTTCAGACTCTTCTTACCTCAATGGCGAACTGCCGGTGGCGCCGAGTGCGATTCAGCCTGCGGGCACGGTAAGCCTTGTACGTCCGCAAAAAGCATTCGAAACCCCGCGGGCACTCGCAACAGATGAAATCCCGGCTATTGTCGAGGCCTACCGTGTGGGTGCCGAAAATGCCAAAAAAGCAGGCTTTGATGGCGTAGAAATTCACGGTGCCAATGGCTACTTATTAGATCAATTCCTGCAGAGCAGCACTAACCAGCGCACCGATGCCTATGGCGGTTCGCTCAAAAAACGCGCGCGTTTAATGTTGGACGTTACTGATGCGGTGTTAAACGTGTGGGTGCCTGGGCGGGTAGGTATGCATTTGGCGCCGCGCGCCGATGCGCACGATATGGGCGATGATAATCTTGCCGAAACCTTTGGCTATGTTGCAGAGCAATTAGGCAAACGTGAGCTAGCCTTTATTTGCACCCGCGAGCACGCCGCAGATGATAGCTTAGGGCCCAAGCTTAAAACGTTATTTGGTGGTAATTATATTGCCAACGAAGGTTTTGATTTGAATTCGGCGAGCCAGTGGTTGGCGCAAGGTAAGGCGGATGCAGTGGCCTTCGGTAAGGCCTATATTGCCAACCCAGATCTTGTAAAACGCTTTGCTCAAAAAGCCCCCCTTAACGAGCCAAACCCAAACACCTTTTATGGCACTGGCCCAGAGGGTTATACCGATTATCCGTTTTTGTCGCCGGCTTAAGGCTTGGGGGGTAGTCCGACTTTATGCCTTAATAATTAGCTTTTCTAGAAGGTGTAGAAAAGAACAGATTGCTCAAGGTAGCTTGTTAAGTTGTGTGAGGTGTTGGGCAGTATTTGTGCTTTGAAGGGGATTTCTAAATCGCTTAATTTACGGGTAACGGCATGGAACTGATCCGGACCATCTTGTTCCCCTTGCACAAATAATAACCGTGTTTTAAAGGCTTTGACTTTATGTTGATTAACATCAATAGCTTCGGTTAGGCTTTCGTCACCTTGCCAAAGTCGGCCGCCTAAGCTTGCAGCGCTGGTGAATAGGTCCGGATATTTTAACGCTAAGCGTAGGGCTGCCGTACCCCCCATAGAAAATCCCAGTAAATGGCGACCTTCACGTGATGCCATGGTTTTAAAGTTATTGTCGATGTAAGGAATTAATTCTTTGATGATTCTATTTTCTGTAGATCCAAAATAACCGCTTCGTCCACCATTGGGATATACGATTATTGGCATGCCATTATTGTGTTTTGGTATACGTTGAATGAACTTTTGAATGTCGTTAATTTCACTGCTTTCGTTGCCGCCCCAACCGTGTAAATAGTACACCACGGAATAGCGCTTGTTGGGGGTGTTTTGATATTCCGCGGGCACTAAAATGGATAAGCCCATTTCGGTCTTTTCGTATTGGCTGTAAACAACGTGATGCTGTAGGCCTTCTATCATCTGACTTGGCGGATTTATCCAGCTAAAAGCTTTATCGCGGTTACAGCCTGCCAAATATACGCACAGGCTGCCGACCATTAACCACGTGCCAAATTTTAAAATTTTTACCAGTACCATGTTGCGCTCTGTGAATGACGTCATTTGACTATTATAGCGTGCTTTGAGCTATCAAATGGCGTACGTCGCGTAAATGGGCCTAGCGAATTCGAGTAATATTAGATAGGCATAGCGGCGCCTTTAAGGCCTTAAAAGGCTTGCTTAAAATGGTGCCAGACAAGGAAGTCTAACAATAAGTTTTAAGGGTATTGTTAGACTCTAGGAAAATAAGCCTTGGTGTTAAAGGCTATCGATAAAGTCATCAACTTCTTTCTTGGCTTCTTCTTTTGATTTCCCGTACTTAGATTGAATCTCCCCTTCGAGTTTTTCGCGATTACCTTCCACTCTGTCGACATCATCGTTGGTTAGCTTGCCCCACTTGGCTTGTAAGCCACCTTTAAATTGATGCCACTGCCCTTCAAATTGATCGCTATTCATGATAATTCCTCGTGTTGTTAGAACTCAGACCCACATTCAACGATTGATGTGGAAGCTATACATTAAATACCTCAGACGAAAATTAATCCGTTTTTCATACAACCATTGTAAGTTGTTATTCTAGGTGTTGCAGGTGGTGTGCCAACAATAAAAATAGTTGGAATTAAATAGCGTGGGGATAGTTTTGTAGGGGGGCAGGCCAGCTGGATTACTGCTAAGCGATCTATTTGCGATTTAATTGTTTAATTCTTTAGTAAAATTTACTGTCATTGTAAATTTTACGTGTAACACATTTATTTTTTTGATGAGATAGGTTGGCCTTTGGGGTGCTTAAAGTGGCTATAAGCTAACGAGTGTTGGCTTATAGCCGTGTACCAGTTAAAGATTCATGCAGTTGGCATAATAAGTGACTGTCGCAGGCCAATCTGAAAACACGCCAATCACGCCCACATCTTTCGCTAGTACATCAAGTACTTTGAAGGTATCGCCATCATTATTAATGACTTCGCTAATGGATTGATGATACCAGTCGCCGCCATTTTTTAGCGGCCCATCGCGCTCAAGTGTCCAGGTGATGATTTTCAGGCCCGCAGCTTTTGCAAATATGGCGTAGTCGGAAGGGATTATTTCCCCTTTACTGCTGGTTTCTAATAGCATCCATATAGGCGGCGCAATAATATTTACACCATCAGCTTTAATGCGCTCCATGTCGGCCAGCGATGGCTCGAAGCTTGGGTCGTTATAGCGGCCATCGAGGTACACAGCTTGCTTGCCGTAGCGCGGGGCATTGTTAACCCAGTATAGAACATCGTTATAATTAAACGATTGTAGCCATACTTTTTTGGGTGAGATACGTGCGTTTCGGTATTCGTCAACTAATTGCTGGGCGTAATCTTCTTGACTGTAGTTATTTTCGTAGGGCATTTCTACGGAAGGAAACTTAAGCTCGGGTGTGAATTTTGCGCCTAGTTTGTTAATTAATAGAATACTTTCGGCATGGCTTAATACGGTACCGCATTGCGCGTAGAGGTCTGTTCGAAAGTCGGCAGTGCCCCCCATATATTCTTCGAGTGTTTCGGCATTTGGGTTGCTGGCATCCATTTTACCGCATAGCGTCTTAAACTCTTTTAGCGTGATATCACTAGTGCAACATTTGGCCGATGCTTTTTCGCCAGTTAATGGATTGGCTGGTGAAAAAGGTGTGCTGCATTTTTCGGCTAATTCTGGAATGGCGAGGATGTTGGTAGTGGTATGTAGGTCGCATTGTGAATGGCGACATACTAATTCACGATCTTTGGTGAAGGCTGCATCGCACTCGATAATGCCAGCGCCTTGTTGTGCGGCCGCTTGGTAGGATTCTTTCGTATGCTCAGGAAATTGTAAGGCCGCGCCGCGGTGCCCAATAGAAAAGTCAGTTTTATAAAACGGGCCGCGTTTACAAGATTTTAGTTGTCGCTTAAGTTTGCCTTTGTCCATGTCCTCTACTAAATAAAAAGGGCGTGGGCCAAGTTGAGTAAGGCTTGGTTGATTTTTCTTATAATGTTTTTGCCATTTATCGGCGAGTGTACTTTGGCTGCTAAGGCTAAGAATAAGTAATGTAGCGATAGCAATAAGCGCGGGAAGGTGAGGCTGTAATTTTTGTGGCAATGACCGCTTAAATGCTGCGAGCATGGTGTACTCCTAGGTGTGGGGTGAAATAGCGTGTGACGAACAAACGCAGAGGTGGTGTGAGTGTAAAACTCGACGCTAGCGTGCAGAGCTTGTATTGCACTGATTTGACGCTTTTCTGAATAGCTGATGACAGTGTGAAAATAACTGTAAGAATGGTTGTTTATTAAGTTAAGTGATGCGAAGACTTAATCTCGTCATCTATTGCCGCTATGTTGTTGGGCTGGGTGTCAGAAACTTTGTTATTGGGGGAACGGTGGATAAAGTAAAGAGGTTATTGATTGTTGCTTTTGCATCGGTAGGCTTATTGCTTGGCTTTGTTGCGCTGCTATCTCCCATTCCTGTCGGCATTTTTATTATCGCGGCGAACGGCGCTATTTTGTTGTGCGTCAGCCCGCGGGCTCAATTGCTGTTGCAAAAATATCGTAGCAAAAGCATTCGACTTAATCGACACATGCATAATTTAGAGCTCAAGCTAGAAAAACGCTTTAAAAGGCTTTGGTCTGCGTTAACGGCAACCCGACCTTTATCTGGCTCGAAATCGGAGCCGCGAGACTAATTAGACTTCCCTTTACTTGCCCGAAGCTCAGTGACAGCTTATGCTTGCCTGCTGCATTCCTATCGTGGCCGCAGATTTTATGGCCTGTAGGTTAGTTTGAGTGACTGCTAGTTAATGAAGACATTATCAAGGACGAAAAAGGAGAATATTATTAAACGTTTATTTACAGGAGTTTTGGGGGCGGTAGGCCTAATAGCGGCCCAAGCGTTGGCAGGAGGCTTTGCTTCAGTACGTATTGCGCCTGCCGAGCTAAATTGGCGCGGGCTAGATAACGGTGTTCAATACGCGGCTGTTTCCGGCGAAGAGCGTACAAGTGATATGTATGTTTACCGTGTGGCCTTCCCTAAAGGCCATAAAAGCGAGCCGCATTATCATACCGACCAGCGTGTAATCACTATCTTGCAAGGGTCTTTGTATGTTGGTTATGGTGATGTTTATGACGAGACCAAACTCAAAAAATTACCTGAGGGCAGTGTTTTCACAGAGCCTAAAGATATACCGCATTTTGTGTGGGCCAAAGATGAAAAGGTACTAGTACAGATAACAGGTACGGGGAAGTCAAAGCGTATTTTATCGCAGCAACCGGTGCCTAAGAGTTTGGTTATACAAGACGTAACAATTAGGCCAAGCCGATAGGGGCGTTATTCTCCCCTGACCATCACATAGCTTATTAAGATCGTTACTCCCCATCCAACATATGCCCAAGCTTGCCTTTTTTGGTCGCTAAGTAATGCGCATTGTGTGGGTTGCGGCCGGTTTCGTGTTCTAGGCGCTCGGTGACTTGTAGCCCGAGTTCTTTCATGGCGGCAATTTTACGGGGGTTGTTGGTCATCAGTTTTACGGACTGTATCCCGAGGTGTTCTACCATCGGTTTTAAAATACTGTAGTCGCGCATATCGGCGCCAAAGCCCAGTTGTTCGTTAGCCTCAACGGTATCTAAGCCTTGATCTTGCAGGTGGTAGGCTTTTACTTTATTGAGTAAGCCAATGCCGCGACCTTCTTGGCGCAAGTAAAAGATAACGCCTCGGCCCTCGGTGGCGATTTTATGCATGCCCGCCTGCAGCTGGGCACCGCAATCGCAGCGCAAGCTAAATAGGGAATCGCCAGTTAAGCACTCGGAGTGGATGCGGGCAAGCACTGGGGCTTCTGTGGTGACGTCGCCCATGGTGAGTACGACGTGTTCTTTATCGTTAACGCTGTCGGCAAAGCCGTGCATATTGAAAATGCCGTACGGGGTAGGCAGTTTGCAGGTGTCGACGTAGGTAATGGTCACTCGGTGGCCTTAAAAAAAAGAGTAATAACAAAGGCTAGTATTTCGCTTGCAGAGTCATGGCGCTGTTATGGGTGCGCATATCAACCCGGCTTAAAAACGTATTGCCTAGCAATATAGTCTGTGGGAAGCGGCCTTCAATAATAAAAGCGCTCACGTTGGTCAGTAGCACATCGCCAACAGCCACGGAGCCTAGTATAACTTGATAAGCCTGTGTGTTGCCTTGTGCGGTTGCAACTTCTACGGTTGGAGCATCGAGATAGGCAATACCTAAGTGGTCGGCAGTGAACGAATTTAGGGTAACACTGGTTGCTCCCGTATCGACCATAAACTCTACCCAGCGATTATTGATGCGGCCTGAGGAAAAGAAGTGTCCGTCGGGCTGGCGGGTAAGGCTAACGCTAGCAGGCTCGGATGCCGCATAACTACCGCCGACTTGGCGATTAAGGCCCAGCTTTTTAATTTCACCGTTTTGTTCTATTTGGGCAAACTTGCTGGTTGCACGCAATAGCGTGATGCCCTCTGGCGTGCTGGCGCCTTCTTTTAGCATATGCGCTTTGCCGTTAACTTCTAGCACAGCACTACCTGCAAACAGGCCTTTAACAGTCACGCGATGGGTATTGGCTTGGCTGTGGCTGGTCAGCAACATCAATAATGCAGCACTCAGATAAAAGCAAAAACGGCGCACGAAGCCCTCGCAATATGTAGTCAGCGAATACGGCATGGCACTCTAAGAGCGTCAAGCCAACCAGTAGGCCAGTGCTTGTAGGCAGCCCAAAGCAGCTAAGCCTGCAAAAACATCATCAACCATAATGCCAAAGCCGCCATGTATGTGTTTATCGGCAAGGCTTATCGGCCATGGCTTGAGCATGTCAAAAAAGCGAAACAGCACAAAACCCGCTATTAGCCACGGCCAGCCTGCGGGGGCGGCAATCATGGTTATCCACATGCCGACAAATTCATCCCACACAATACCGCCGTGGTCGTGAACACCCAACCACTTGGACGCCTGCTCGCACAGGTATATGCCAATGACGAAGGTTATGAGTATTACACCTATGTAAGTATAGAGCGGTAAATCGGCAAGGAAGTAAAAGATTGGCAGCGCGGCCAGTGTGCCAGCTGTGCCGGGTGCTTTAGGTGCCAGGCCGCTACCGAAACCAAAGGCCAGCAGGGCAATAGGGTTACTCAGCAGCTGACGAAAGGTGGGCTGCGGGCGGCCTTTGGCGTCAGTACGGAAGGGGCCTGCAGCCTGAGCGTTAGTCAAAGTGCTTGTATCCTTCTACATCGAATTCTAGCGTTTTGCCGTTGTTAACCATAAAAATACCTGCGTTTGCGGTGATTTTACCAATGGCGGTAGCTTTTAGGCGGCCTTGCCTAATCCACTCTTCGACGGTGTTGATTTTCTCGCGCGGTACGGTAAAACACAGTTCGTAATCGTCGCCACCACTCACGGCCCAATCCAGCGCTTTATCGAGGCTTACGCTACTGCGCCAATGCTCACTCATAGGGAGCCGGTTAACATTCACCAAGGCACCTGCACCGCTGGCATCGCAAATGTGCCCTAAGTCGGCAAGTAGGCCGTCAGAAATATCAATGGCTGCGCTGGCAGTGCCTACCAACAATTGGCCTTCTTGCAGCCGTGGTGTTGGCCGGTAAAAACGCTGTTGTAAATAGTCTTGCGAGCTGCGGCGCACGGTGAACTTTTGCTGCAATACTGCTAGGGCTGCTGCGCCGTCGCCGAGGCTGCCGGTAACGTAAATGATGTCGTCGGGTTTGGCGCCACTGCGCTTTAGCGCGGTATTAGGTGTTACGGCGCCGTGAACCTGCACACTAACGGTAAGCGGGCCGCGGGTGATATCGCCACCCACTAGCGCGCAGTTATGGGTGTCCGCAAAATGCAATAAGCTTTCGCAAAATTCACCTACCCACGGCTCGTCGGCTTTAGGCAAGGTTAGCGCTAGTGTAAACCACAGAGCTTCTGCGCCCATTGCGGCAAGGTCACTTAAAGCGGTTGCTAGTGCGCGGGTAGCGATATGTTTGGCGGCCATTCCTTCAGGGAAGTGAGTGCCCGCTACCAGAGTATCCATCGAAACCGCTAGGTGCTTGCCCGATGGAGGGATCAGTAATGCGCAATCGTCACCAATGCCAAGGGCAACATCATCGTTGACGATAGCCTTGGCAAAATGTTGGCGAATCAGCGCAAATTCATTCATCTTAGTTGCGTCTACCCTGTGCTTTAACTTCGGCTTCGCGCACGCGCGGAGCCACTTTATCGAGTACGCCATTAATAAACTTATGGCTATCGGTAGCGCCAAAACGCTTGGCTAAGTTAAGCCCTTCGTTAATTACTACTTTATAGGGCACGTCTAACCGAAAGCGAAGCTCGTAACAAGAAAGGCGCAAAATAGCTAAGCTGATTGGGTCGATTTGCTCTAGCGTAATGTCAGTTAGGTGCGGCAAAAAGTCGGTTTCGATGATGCTGATGTTGGCCGGCACGTTGTGGATAAGCTCGTGCAAGTAATCCACATCAACTTTGCTCATGTCGTTATCGGTGCGGTACTCCGCTTCGATGGTATTAAGCGGCATTTTCGTCATCTGCCATTGATATAGCGCTTGCATGGCGTAGTGACGTGCTTTGCTGCGCAAAGCGGGCATAGGGTTCTGGGACATTAAAGCTTACCTAGTAAAGAAACCATTTCGAGGGCGGTGCTAGCGGCTTCGCAGCCTTTATTGCCAGCTTTAGTACCGCTGCGCTCGATGGCCTGTTCGATGCTGTCTACGGTTAATACGCCAAAAGTAATGGGCAGGCCTGCCTGTAAAGAAACTTGCGCTAAGCCTTTAGTGCACTCACCCGCTACGTAATCGAAGTGCGGGGTGCCGCCGCGAATGACCGCGCCTAAGGCGATAATGGCATCGTATTTACCGCCGGCCGCAATTTTTTGCGCAGCAATGGGGAATTCAAAAGCGCCAGGGGCGTAGATGATGTCGATGTTGGATTCATCAATGCCGTGGCGTTTAAGGGTATCGATTGCGCCGTCTTTGAGGTGTTCAACCACAAAGCTATTCCAGCGGCTAACCAATAGCGCGTATTTGCCGTCGGAATTTTTAAAATCGCCTTCAATAATGTTCATGAGGTTTTCTCTTAAGTTGTGCACGCCGCTTGGCGTGTTTAATGTTGAATGTATTCGGTCACTTCGAGGTTAAAGCCCGATAGCGCACTAAATTTAAAGGGCGCGCTAAGTAGGCGCATTTTACTCACCCCTAAGTCTTTGAGTATTTGCGAGCCGGTGCCCACTTGCTTATAAGCCAGCTCGGCTTTGGGGCGTTGGGTGCGCCCGCTAATGAGCCAGTCGATGCTTTCTTCGATTTCTTCGGTGGTTTCGCTGTGGCAAATTAACACCACAACGCCGGCACCTTCGGCGGCCACTTTTTGCATGGCGGCGTGAAAGCTCCACGACTTATTGCCATCTGGCCCGAGTTCGTCGGCACGCTGAATACCAAGAACATCTCGCGCGGTAGAGCCTACATGCACTCGCACCAAAGTGGGTTTGTCGGCTTCGACTTTACCCAATACAAAGGCAAAGTGGTGTTCGCTGCGAGCTTTGTCGATATAGGTTTTAAGCGTGAACTCGCCATATTCCGTATGCACTTGGCGCTCGTTTGTGCAGTGTACGGTTTTTTCTTCTATGGTGCGGTGCTGGATAAGGTCGGCGATGGTGCCAATTTTTAAGTTGTGCTCTTTGGCAAAGGCGAGTAAGTCGTTTTGGCGCGCCATGCTGCCGTCGTCGTTCATTATTTCCACAATAACACCGGCGGCTTCAAAGCCGGCTAGGCGGGCTAAATCACAGCCGGCTTCAGTATGGCCTGCGCGGCTTAATACCCCACCGGCTTGCGCCATCAGCGGGAATATGTGGCCCGGTTGTACGATGTTTTTAGGCGTGGCACCGCGCTTTACTGCCGTGCGAATAGTGTGCGCGCGGTCGGCGGCGCTAATACCGGTGGTTACGCCTGTCGCCGCTTCGATGCTCACCGTAAAGTTAGTGGCATGGGCAGCGTGGTTGTCGCGCACCATTAAAGGCAGCTCTAATTGGCGACAGCGCTCTTCGGTTAGGGTTAGGCAAATAAGCCCGCGTGCGTGCTTAGCCATAAAGTTAATATCTTCTGGTCGCACCTGCTCGGCAGCCATTATTAGGTCGCCTTCGTTTTCGCGGTCTTCATCATCCATCAAAACAACCATCTTGCCTTGGCGGATATCTTCAATTAGCTCGGCGGGGGTATTTAAGTCCACTGCTTGCCTCTTCGGGTGATTGTAAGTGTGGTTGTATGTGCGGTTGTGAATAATGTCGATAAAAAAGGTTTCATGAGGCTTACTTCATAAAACCGTGTTCGGCCAAAAAGCCTTCTGTGAGTGTGGCTTTGCCTTCGGCGGCTTTTTCGCCAAGCATTAAGCGCTCTAGGTAGCGCGCTAAAACGTCTACTTCTAAATTAACAGTGCTGCCAACTTGGTAGTGGCCAATAACGGTTTTTTCAAGCGTATGTGGCACGATGTTAAGTTCAAATTCGCAGCCGTTTACGGCATTTACGGTAAGGCTGGTGCCATCTACAGTAATAGAGCCTTTATGGGCAATATATTTTGCTAGCTCTTTGGGCGCGCGCAGCGTGAAGCGTTCGCTGCGGGCGTCGGGTTTGCGGCTAACGACTTCACCAATGCCATCGACATGGCCGCTGACGATATGGCCACCCAAGCGCGTTTGCGGGGTAAGGGCTTTTTCTAAGTTCACCACTTTGCTGACTTGCCATTGGGCTACGGTGGTGAACTTAATAGTCTCGTTGGATACATCGGCCCAATAACCATTGCCGCTAAGCTCTACCACTGTTAAGCACACACCATTAGTTGCGATAGAATCACCTAGTGCCACGTCGCTCCAGTCTAGCGTGGGTGCTTGAATGTGTAAGCGCAAATCGCCGTTTTTAGGTTGCGCGGCGGCGATAGTGCCAAGGGCTTCGACAATGCCAGTAAACATATGGCGACTACTCCGAAAGCGGTGGGTTAAGTGGGTCGAGGGTATTGTGCGGTATTGCCACAATACGCCAATCGGCGCCTACTGGTTGTATTTGGATGATGTTGAGCGCGATATTCTGGCTCATTTGGCTAATGGGCAGCTCAAATAGCGGTTTGCCAGTGCTACCCATAAGTTTGCCTGCCATATAAACGACAATTTCATCAACGAGGCCGGCCTGCAAAAAAGCACCTGCCAGTGTCGGGCCCGCTTCAATTAACACTTCGTTGTGTTGCTTGTTGCCGAGTGCTTCAATCAGTGCGCGCAGGTCTACTTGTGTTGTGTTGTGTTGGCGCAGTGGCCAAGCCGCGGCCTTGCCGTGCTGATTTACGTCTTGTGCGCAGGCAAAAGCGGTGTGTGTACTGTCGTGCAGAATTGTGGCATCTAGAGGGGTGCGAAGCTGGCTATCTACCACTACGCGCAGTGGCTGGCGCGGGTGCTCGCCAAGGGCGGGGCTGCGTACTGTTAATGCGGGGTTGTCGGCGAGTACTGTGCCTGCACCGGTAATAATGCTGCAGCTGCGCGCGCGCAATTTTTGTACGTCTTCCCTAGCGTGGCTGCCGGTAATCCACTGACTTTCGCCGCTGGCCATTGCGGTGCGGCCATCTAGGCTCATTGCTAGTTTACAGCGCACGTAAGGGCGGCCGGTGCGCATGCGTTTAATAAAACCTGGGTTTAGCGCCTTCGCTTGCTCTTCGAGCAGAGGGCCGCGCACAGTAATGCCAGCATCGCGCAGGCGCTGTAAGCCTTGGCCGGCAACAAGGGGATTTGGGTCTTGCATGCCGTAAACGACTTCGGCTACGCCAGCATCAATTAAGGATTGGCTGCAGGGGCCTGTGCGCCCCTGATGGTTGCAGGGTTCTAGCGTGACATAAACGGTGGCGCCGCGCGCTTTTAAGCCGGCCATGGCTAAAGCGTTAACTTCTGCATGGCCTTGGCCTGCGCGTAAATGATAACCGTCGCCAACGCGGTCGCCATTTTCGGCCACAATCACGCAGCCAACGCGGGGGTTGGGTGTGGTGGTGTACATGCCGAGCTCTGCCAGTTGCAAGGCCCGGTTCATGCAATCGAGGTCGCCGTGCGTCATATTCATTGGCTGGGGTCCTTTTCTAGCCTATCTAACTCGGCGCGGAATTCGTCGATATCTTTAAAGCTGCGGTACACCGAAGCAAAGCGCACATAGGCCACGCCATCGAGTTGGCGCAAGACTTCCATGACCTTTTCGCCAACAATGCGTGAATCGACTTCGCGTTCACCCATTGCCTGCAAAAAGTACTTAATTTGATTAATTGCAGCCTCGATGTCTTCAATGCTGACTGGGCGTTTTTCTAGCGCGCGCTGCAAGCCGGCACGTAGTTTTTCCTCATCGAATGGCTCGCGGGAGCCGTCTTGCTTGATAACGCGGGGCAAAAGCAGCTCGGCCACCTCAAAAGTGGTGAAGCGCTCCTTACACTGCTGGCACTCGCGCCGGCGTCGCACTTGACCGCCCTCGGCCACAAGGCGAGAATCCACGACTTTGGTATCGGCCGTTTGGCAAAATGGGCAATGCATGGTAGCTGTTCTCGCACGAGTGAAAATGGGGCAGCATTCTAGCATATAGCGCCCTTGTGCATGCCGGTTGGTGCTGTTTAGCGCTCGATTCACTCACTTATTCTAGGAAGATTTATGGCTGGCAGCAGTTTTTTTGCACTTTTTGATGATATAGCAGCGTTATTGGATGACATTGCGCTAATGAGTAAAGTTGCCGCCAAGAAAACGGCCGGTGTGTTGGGTGACGATTTAGCACTAAACGCACAGCAAGTGACGGGGGTGAACGCAGACCGAGAGCTACCCGTTGTGTGGGCGGTAGCCAAAGGCTCGATGCTGAATAAGTGTTTATTGGTGCCGGCCGCGTTGGCGATAAGCGCGCTTATCCCTTGGCTAATTACCCCACTGCTAATGCTAGGCGGTGCTTACCTGTGTTTTGAAGGCGCCGAAAAAGTACTCCATGCGCTATTCCATAAAGACGATAAAAAGGCACATCAAGAAGAGGTGGTAAAAGCCGTTGCCGATGAAACAGTCGACCTTGTTGAATTCGAAAAAAATAAAATTAAAGGCGCAATCCGCACCGACTTTATTTTATCCGCTGAAATTATTGTAATTGCATTAGGCACTGCTGCCGAAGCGAGTTTGGGGATGCAGGCGCTGGTATTGAGTGTTGTGGCTTTTTTCCTGACCGTGGGCGTCTACGGCGCCGTTGCCGCTATTGTGCGCATGGATGATGCTGGTTTGTATTTAATTCAAAAAACAAACAGTCTTGCCCGCAAGTTAGGCCAATTTCTTTTATGGGCTGCACCTAAGTTAATGCACTTTTTATCTATTTTTGGAACCGCGGCCATGTTTTTGGTTGGTGGCGGAATATTAATTCATGGCATCCCAATGGCTGCTGAGCATATGCACCACATAGAACAATGGGCACACCATTTACCGGTGGCTTGGTTGTTGGGGCTAATTGTGCCAGCGTTAGTTACAGCGGTATTGGGTTTTTTGGCTGGTAGCTTGGTTGTGGGTGTTGTTGAAGGGATTGGGTCTTTTCGGGGGAAGAAGCCTTAATCCTGTATGACGGCCAGATTTAAAAAGGGCTACATAATATAGCCCTTTTTATTTTTCATGGGAAGGTACCGATTAAAATCTTACTGCTGCACCAATACCCCAAGTATCATCATACTCGCCAAACATATAGCTTGCGTTAACGCTAAAGCGATCGGCAAAAAACTTTTCGGCTTTAATTGTGTAATCTGTATCAACTGTGTTGGCAATAATAGCGCCTAAGCTAAAGCTAGGGCCGAAGTAGTAATCAAACTCTAGACTAACGGTATCATCCACTTCGCCATCGTAATAACCAAGTTCAATATTGATGGCATCACCGCCGGCTAGGTCTGCTACGTATTTACCTTGTAGGTTGAAATCGTAGCCTGGCTCGTCCCAGTATTGGGTGGTAATGCGTAGGCCTTTTACTGGGGTTACGCCAAGTGTTAAACCCCAGTCGCCATCTCCTGCGCTAATATATTGGGCACCAAGAAATAAGTAAGCTTTTGGGATGTAAAGTTCGCCGCCAATGCTGCTGGCATTTTCGCTGCCGCCAGCGTCGTAATCTTCATTTACGTAAGATGCATAAATGTTGCTTTTACGCTCCATGTAGGCTGATTCTCTTAGTGCATGCCCTTCAGTTTCTACTTTGCTAAAGAACCCTTGGCCTAAAATTCCTGCCGCACTGGCTGCATCATTCGATTCGTACTCTACGCCAATTTCATATTGGTAATCTTGAGCAGCTACGCTGGATGATGCTAACGCAACTAATGATGCGGCTAATAACTTTTTCATTTTTCTTCCTTTTGAGTAAAACATTTAAATAGGGTTTTAAAGGCGGGCTCACGTCCTACGTGTGCCCGCGGGATTAAATTATGGCGTTACGATTTCTTTATCCACAAACACTTGGAAAGTGCTGGATAAGAATTCGATGTTATTACCAACGGCAACGCGTATTTCTTGGTCGATGTCGCCTGCCGGTAATGTCCATGTGAGGGTTGCTGATGTTGCGTCGCCATCGGTACCGTCAGATATTGTTGCTACGCAAGTTTCGTTGCCCCACTGTTGGGTATCGGTTGTGGCATAGCAGGTTACTTGGTCGTACTCTTCGCGCGTCCAGTCAATATCGAAAGTTAGTGTTTGTGTTTCAATGGCGTGAGCATCGGCGTTGGCAATAGCGCTAGCGTTATCGAGCAATGCTGTTACCGCATCGTTATCGGTACGATCGATGGTTGGGAACTCAATCGGTATTTGAACGATACCGCGCATATTATCGTCGGCAACAATAACCAGTGATTGATCCGCAGTAACATCTAAACCTTGAGCGCTATCCTCAGTGTGTAAAACGCCTTCCAATACTAAGTTGGTCGGATCGGATGCATTCAAAATTTGCACACCGCCAAAGGTGGCGTTAGCTACGTATAAACGATTACCCTTTGGTAGAATTTCTTCCGGATTATCGGGCAAAGTATAAATTGCTTGGCGAGCAACGCTGGCAGGATCAATTAAGTCCTGCCAATCTTCAACCTGACTATCTGGATCTGAGTCAATTTGATCAATCGGCTTCAAGAAGTCGACAGCTAAAATACCGAAGGGGGCTTTAGCTCGGTAATCATCGCGATCAGCGACGGTTTTTAATTTTGAATCATAACCAAATCCAGCAAAACAGGTCCGTTGGCTATTGGTAATGGCTGCAGCTTGTACTACGCTGAGGTCCGGCGTTTCGAAGCTGAGTTGAGAAAAGGTGGTACCCTTTCCTGTTGCATCGCCCACCCAGCAGCCTTGTCTTCCTGTGCTGGTTGTAGATCTGCCTGCGCCCAGTATTCGATTACCTGATGCGCTAAATTCTGTTGCATAAAAATATACATTGTAGAGAATGCCATCACTACTAGCTTCTTTTGCATCCACGACAGACCAGCGTTTATGGCGGCTACCTTGATTTAAATATGCGATCTCATTATTGATAAACGCAATGTCGTAAGCGTTATCAGGTGAGAACTTTTCTAGAACTGGTGTCGCAGACGCAATTGATTCATTTTTAATGCGATAAGCACCACTATTACCCGATGAATTATAGAGTGTGTATATATCGCCCTGAAACTCTTTAAGGCGCAATTTGTTTTCAATTTTATAAACGCTGGAATAATCGAGTGTATTGATAGACCAGATGTCGGTGCCGAGGGAGTCTAAAAATAATAAATTAGATCCTTTATCGCTGCGAGCCTGAGTGACTACTGCATAGGTGCCTACGTTAGGCACCTCAACTAATTCAACATCGCTGGCAGAAAGTGGAGGGTTAGGGCTTTGGCCTGCTTGAACATTTTCGAAATACTCTTCAACCCAATTGGTCGCCATGGCGGGAGTGTCTTGGCTTGAAAGGTCTGCAATGCTTAGTGATTGATCGCCCACTATATATGCACGTTGACCAAGAGTGTTCACGCTAACATCTGTTGCGCGCATCGGCGTTTGGTAATACGTTTTGAGTGATAATTTTTCCGCATTATTCCCATCGAGTAATTGCAAACCTTGCTGACCTGATGCGACAAATGTCATTCCGTTTTGAGTGACTAAGCCTAACGCTTGATCTGGTGAACTAAAACGTAAATTGGCTAAGCGCTCCCCGTCTGCCACATTTCGTACGTCAATTTTTTCTACTGCTGAGTAGACGTTAGCAGGTTGCACATTGGTGCCGCTAAACTTCGCTTGGAAGCTGAGGTAGGCTGCGTTTCCGCCTTCTTCAATAGCAACATGAAGGCGACCTTTAGCGCCAGAGTTCATTTGAGTGGCTTCCACTTCGAATTCTGCCGCAACAGAGCCATCATCAGCAAAATGGATAACGGTGATATCGTATAAATCAGCAACAACGGCGACTTTACCGTCTGCGCTAACATCAAGTGTTCCCATGTTGCCGTCGGTAGCGCCGGTTGTGGCTGCCCAGAGCGAGGTAAATTCGCTAGCGCCGGTTTCGGCGTTGGTTGTTAAGCGGTAAATGGCACCGTAATCGCTGTATTCCAAGGCATATAATTCACCACCACGGTAAACGATATCGGAAAATTGTTCGCCATCAGAATCTTCAGTGGCTTTTTGAAGCTGCACACCATTGTTAACATCTACAGGCGCTTGGCTTAAATCAATGCGTAAAACACCTGTGGCTTCATCTCCATCGGCACCTAATAAATTCTTCTCGACGATGTAAGCGAATTTCTCTTCGGCATCTACAGCTAAGCGTAGCTGTACAGTACTTACGTTTTCTCGACCATCCCAAGTTACTGGATAATCTTTAACAACTTTAGGTGCTCTGTCATCAGATATGTCGACAACTAATAAGCCGGTAGGTTGAATGCCCGCATCATTTTTCTTAAGTTCATGGTAAGTGATGTAGGCGTGATTGCCGACAACCTCAATACTGTAAGGCGTTACGCCTAGGTCTAATTTGTCGCCAATAACGGTATAAGGGTTACCTTTTAACTTAACGCGCTCACCACTGTAAACTTCTTCGGCGATTACTTTTACGGTAACTGTTTCTGGATCTGAGTAGTTAAAGCCGTTAAATGCTGTTACACGAAAGGTTAAGTTTTTATCGGCATCAATAGAAGGCGATGTAAAATTAATTTTAGAGCCATCATCGCTAACGGTAAAATCAATGGCATTTTCACCGTCTGCTAATACTTGTGACCAATTAAAAGATAGTGCTCTATTTTGTGGTTCAGTTGATGGTGTTGCATCTAAAGAAACAGGCGTTTGTTGAGGAACGGTAATGTCGCTAGCAATGGCAACGGGTTTGTCGCCGCCATCTAAAACGCGTACGGTAACAAAATCTTCTGCGCTAGTATCGGTACCATCGGCTACGCTCAAAGCAAACTGAAGTTCTTGGTTCGCATCTACACCCTTAGCTGTAAGTGTGCGTGTTGCAACGGTGGCATCATCATTAGTCACTGGGTAGTCAGTATTTTCACTACGCCATACATATTGTGAAATAGGGCGGTCTCCATTGGCTAAAGATGCGCTGCCGTCTAGAGTAAAGGTTTCGCCTTCAACAACTTCAATCAAGGTGCCTGCGTCGGCGGTAGGCGTTTTGTTGATAATATTAATAGTTACTTCGTCGGGTGTACTTTCGATGGCGCCAATGGCGGTAAATCGAAATACTGCCGCAGAATCCACAGCAACTTCCGGCGCAGTAAAAGATGGCGTTGCACTATTGTCATCAAGTGTAATACTCGGGCCAGAAATTTGTTCCCAGCGGTATTGGCTAACGGCGGGTTCGCCTGCAACAACCGATGCGGTTGCTTGTATTGACGCCGTAGCACCTTCTAAAACGGTAATGTCGTCACCAGCAAAAGCTGTTGGTGCAACGGGAACATTGTTAATATTAATGCGAACATCTGCGGTTGTTACGCCGTAATCGTTAACTGCGGTTAAGCGTAATACGGCGACAGAATCTTCATTAACTTTGGGCGCTACTAAATTTAAATTAGACTTTGTTGGCGTTGTAATTGTAATTGTTGGGCCAGAAACTTGGCTCCATGTTTGTGTCAGTGCTTCGCCAAGCGTTGCTTTAATTGCAAATTCACTGCCTTCATCAACAGTTGTTGCTCCGCCAATAGTAACGACTGGGGGCTCGCCTAAATCTGCTGCACCGCCAAGGCTAACAACGTCATTTGGGGCGCCACTTTTTCCAAAAAAACCGGCTGCATCTTCATCTTTCGAACAACCTGCTAGTGCCACGGCAAGGGCTAAAGGTAGGGCTGAAACGGCTTTATGCGTGAATCGCATATTAAAACTCCTTGTATTAAAAAAACTGACGAACAATTTTTAAAAACAGGAAGGCTCAAACACGAAGGTATAAAGAATATAGAAGGGGGTTCTCTATCCGTGAGTAAGTGCGACATCCTGTCTTTTATGCTTAGCGCCATCGTTGGCGCGGATCGGAGTATAGATATTTAAATTGGGTGCACAAGTGAATCTTGGTAACGTATCCATCATTGTATTTCTTATGGTTGGATATGTTATTTTTTTCGATTATTAAAGCCATGCTTAAATTTTTTAGCGCTACGAATGTGAATGGCCTTATCTAAAATACCGCTTCTGTTATTATAATTCCAAACGCTTCCCCAGCAAAAAGCCGCCCCACAAAACACTGCGGTTCCCAACCCCTGTTTTTACCTCAGATGTATGCCCGCGTAATCCGTAGCTAGCGTAATAGCCGTTGGAAAACGCTTTGGTAAAACCTAGCCAGCCTTCCACTATAAGGTGATTTAATTCATCGCTGCTATAAGTCACTGCAGAGCTTTTAAACTGGCCTTGTAAAAACACGTTATAGGCGCGTGCTTTTACCGATACGCCGCCCCAAAAAAACCATTCGTTGCAGCTTTTATGAATATTGGCGGAGGACTCTGCATAGCTGGCGAGTTCTGGGTTAAAGGTATGCCATTGTGAATTAAGGTTGCCGGTGCGAAAGCTGAGGCCCCAGCTTGCTTCGGTAATATAGCCGATTGATATGGTTTGGGTTTGTCGCCATTCGGTATGGGTAATGGTGCTATTGAGTAATTTTTGGCGGGATACACTGTAGCGCAAGGTGGGCTCGCCACCTTCCGATATTTGGTTATCCCAGCCTTTAGGTATATCACCATTTAAAAACTCATGAGTTTTGGTTTGCACTTGGCCTACAAGTCCTAGGCCTAATATGCCGTAGGTTAATTGGGAGCGAATTACGGTATCGCGGTGGTTGTTGAGTTGAACCGCTGACGTGCTTAAATAAACCAAGCTAGAAAAAGGGCGGTCCCCTGGGGTAGGGGATACCTGAGTGATATCTTCCGGAGTAAAGCCATAAAGACCTACCTCTATGCCCCCGTTGTGCCCTTTTTCGGTGACGTGAAAAAGGCGGTTTAAGTGGTCGAGTGGGGTGTGAGATGCAGCAGCTAGTAAGCTCGCTTTTGAATAGCTTAAGCTAATACCGTAGGTGTAATCTTGGTCGCGACCGCCCGGTACAAATAAATCGTTTTCATACGAGAACCCCCAGCGTTCAGCATGGGTGGTGCTGGGTAGTGCGCTGGGGGTGTTTATATTCGCTTCTTGCGCTAAGGCAAAGAGCGGTAGCAATGCAGTTAGCAGCAACGTGATGGCGTGAAGCTTGGTCAGTACTTTGGGTTGAAGGTTGTGCATGCTTACCTCTAGGTGACTGGTCGTCTTTTTATAGTTGACCAGTCGTCTTGTTTTTGGGCTGCCCTAAAGCGACTTATAACTTAATAAAGTAAATCGTGAGTGCGTCTTTTAGTTTAAAACAGTGCCCAACATACTTTTAAACGCTTGTAATGGGGCGCAGGACTTGGCGGCTTTGGCGCGCATTAGGGTGCCCTCCCAAGCATTAAATAAAAATTCGGCCATAACTTGGGCGTCTTGGGCGCTTTTAAAGGTGCCGCTTTGTTGGCCTTCTTGAATAACCTTTGCCAGCATGCGGGTAAGCTTATTAAGGCATTGATCGAGTGCGTTGCGAATATCATCAGATGTATCGGCCATTTCTTGGCACATGTTGCCGAGGAAGCAGCCTTGTTTGTATTCGTTGTTGGTGGCGCACTCAATACCGGACTCAAAGAATCGCGTTAGCCGTACCAGTGGTGTTAGTGCTGTGTCTTCTAGTAGGGCTGCGGCATTGGCGCGACCTTCTGCGCTTGCATGCTCGATGGCATCAAGGGCGAATTGTTCTTTGCTTTCAAAGTAGTTATAGAAGGAGCCTTTAGGTACGCCGGCTGCATCGACAATGTCTTTTACGCTGGTGCCGTTATAGCCGGCAGCTTTCATCACATCCATGCCGGCCAATAAAATGGCTTCTTTCTTGTCTTCGCGCTTATTCATGGTGTGCTTACCGTTTTACCCGAAATATCAGTGGTTTGCATTGTAGCAGTTGACCTTGGTTTGAATTATATGACCGGTCGACTTGTTATTCAATTGTGAATACTATAACCATTACTTCTATCGTTATAGGTTTAGGATTTAAACGAACGTTCGCGCCAATAGCCGGCTATATATTAGCGTTGTTAATCGGGAACTTCTTTTGTGGCGTATACTCAAATCGGCCGCAAAAGCTAGAAGCCATAAGGCTTGCATACCTGTGATATTTGACACATGTAAGGCTTGGCAGAGTTTAAAAATGAGTGCTACACTCAGCTCGCAAAATTATTTGGAGGTTTACACATTATGGGTACAAGTTTGCAACGTATTGACTTGCTTGCTCCCGGACAAAATCTTAATGCTTATATTCAGTCGATTAATCAGTTTTCTATACTGACGGCCGAAGAAGAGCAAGAGATAGCAGAGGATCTTTACTACCGCGAAAGCCTAGAGGCTGCGCGTAAGTTAGTAATGGCTCACTTGCGCTTTGTCGTGCATATCGCCAAGTCTTATTCTGGCTATGGTCTGGCCGAAGGCGACCTTATTCAAGAAGGTAACGTCGGCTTAATGAAGGCTGTTAAGCGCTTCAACCCAGAAAAAGGTGTGCGTTTGATCTCCTTCGCGGTGCATTGGATCAAAGCCGAGATTCACGAGTTCATTCTGCGCAACTGGCGTATTGTGAAAATTGCCACCACCAAAGCGCAGCGCAAGCTGTTTTTCAATTTGCGTGGTCAAAAGAAACGTTTGGGCTGGTTAACGCACGATGAAGCCAAAGCTGTAGCGGCAGATTTAAACGTTGATGTTAAGCATGTGCAAGATATGGAAGGGCGTTTATCGGCGTTTGATGCTGGTTTTGATGCCGGTGCGGATGACGACGATGAATCTACCGCGTACCTAGCACCGGCTAACATGCTAGAAGACAAACGCTACGACCCTGCTGGCATGGTAGAAGCGGCAGACTGGGAGAAAACCAGCGTTAATAATCTAGAGTCTGCTTTAGAGCAGCTAGATGAGCGCAGCCGCGATATTTTGCAGCAGCGATGGTTAGATGACGATAGCAAGTCAACACTGCACGACTTGGCTGCACAGTATGGTGTTTCGGCGGAACGTATTCGCCAGCTTGAAAAAAACGCCATGAAAAAGCTTAAAGGCATTATGGAAGCTTAACGGCTCTAAGTGCTGGAATTTACAAAAACCGCCGAAAGGCGGTTTTTTTATGCCTGCTACTTACTTGTTGTGGCTGGTTGTAATATCGGCGCCCATGGGTTGGCTTGAGCGAGTCCAGGAAAATTGTCGGCTGCCGCTAAGTTAATAACATTGGTATCCCTCTAGGTTGTCCCGCTAAGCTGGCATAAATTGGCGCCAGGGTGGATATTAAAGCAAGTTGTATCCAAAAAATTTTACTGCGGCACGGCCCACGTTTATAGCCTAAGGTTTGTGCTTTTCGGGCGCGGGTCATGAGTGCGGGTCATAAGTGTGGGTCATAAGTGTGGATTATAGGTGCTACCTATGGCGGTCTCTAAACAGAGGTGCTGGTTAATCCTAAAAACCGCAGTTGAACCATCAAAGTCTACGCATCCCCTTGGTGCACCTGACGCGCGATAAAAATGATTCATCACCAATAAGGTGACTACACATTTTTACTACACGCCATACACACCAACGGAATACGCATCTTTTTGACTCTCAACTGCGGTTTCTAGGTTAATGCTTATGCAAGTTAGGGGTGTACTGGTCTAATAGAACCGGACACATCAATAAGAGATAATAATCTCAGCAGATTGAGGTGTTGATATGACCAAAAAACGTACAAATAGAGTCTATACCCAAGAATTCAAAAAAGAAGCCGTTGCCCTAGTGACCAATGAGGGTTACTCGGTAGCGAAAGCGGCAGAATCGCTGGGCATAAGGGCTAACTTGCTCTATCGCTGGAAAGACAATGAGGAGGCCCAAAAGACCGGAGTCGCTCCCAGTTGCGAGGAGCGCGCAGAGCTTGTTCGGCTGCGAAAAGAAGTTAAAGAATTGCGGATGGAGAAAGAAATTTTAAAAAAGGCGAGTGCCTTCTTCGCGAAAGAAATGAAGTGAAATTTGGCTTTATTGATGAGAGGTCGGCGGATTTCCCGGTACGACTACTGTGCCGTGTAATGAAAGTTGGTAAATCAGCATTTTACAGCTGGCGACAACGCCCCAAGCCTGTGATCAGTGCCGAAGATCTGCATGTAAATTCGCGAATGAAGGCGTTATTTGATCAAAGCCGGGGCAGCTTAGGCAGTCGCGAGCTAGCCAAAAAGCTTAACGAAGAAGGCATTACAATTGGCCGTGGAAAAACGCGGCGTCGCATGAAGTCTTTGGGGCTTATAGTGCAGCAGCGCACGGCTTACAAGGTTACGACCAAACGCGATGAGCGCGCGGGTGTTGCCGATAATTTACTGAATCAAAACTTCAATCCGGTGGGAATTAACCAAGTATGGGCTGGTGATATTACCTATTTGAAAACGACTCAAGGCTGGATGTACTTGGCGGTCGTTATGGATTTATATTCCCGGCGAATTGTTGGCTGGGCAATAGATAAGCGCATGACCACGTCGCTAATTTGCGAGGCAATTAATCGTGCGGTGGCAATAAGGCAGCCACCAAAAGGGCTGGTTTTTCACAGCGACCGCGGCTCTCAATATACAAGCAAGCGCTTTGGCAAACTCCTGAAGAGCCATGGCATTCGCGCTTCAATGGGGGATGTTGGCGCCTGCTGGGATAATGCCGTTGTTGAGCGTTTTTTTGGCAGTTTAAAGCACGACTGGCTTTTTAAAGTACCAATGCACTCTCGAAAATCTATGAAAAAAGATGTGGGTTTGTATATGAAATATTACAACAGTGATCGCCTTCACTCGGCGAATGACGACTTGTCGCCCGCTGCATATGAGCGAAGACATTTACAACAGGAGGCGCTTTATGGGTAAAAGGGTTCTGGCATTTATGCCAGGTTCATTTTATCCATAAAGTGGCAAAGAAATGTGTCCGGATCTATTGACCAGAACAGGGGTGTACTCCTCCAATTAGTCTTTAATTTTGAAACCAAAACATGATTTTTAGAGATGCCCGTATGTTTTGATGCGTTGTCAAATTAAAAAAATATGTTGTCGTCAGAAATTATTTTTTAGATTTTTTTGTTATCCATGGGCTTATAAGGCGTTTTCATTGATGCCTAATGTTATAAAAAACGCCATTTAATTGGCGCACCTTTAGGCGTATTTTTGTATTTACATTTGGTGGTTTATAAAAAAAGTTATTGATAATGTTTATGGGTTATTAAGCTCAGTTTTTAATAATCGAAAGTAAGTGCATAGTGCATAAACATTGGTTTATTGGCAGGTTATGCTTTGATGTTATAGAACGCTATAAGCAAAACATTGCTTTCAATGAAAAAATAGAATATTTCGCTATAGGCGCATTATGTTAACCTTTTTGCGCGTAAAACATCTTCTCTGTACTCTTCAAGCTCGCTGAATTGATATGCCCTTTTTAGGGTTAGGTTAGGAGCTGTACCTGTGAGTCAACTTTCTTTGCGCAAATTCAAAAAAACGCTAAAGCGTCTGGCCCTTTTGGTCGGCGCTGCCCCACTAGCTGCCAATGCAGGTTTGGACTTTAGTTCATTCACCTGTACCGAAGGGGAGCTCTTAAGCACGCTTCCTGACAACAATAATCGCGTTATGGTGCAGCTTTATCATAATGATTATTTGATTAGCCATGATCATGCTAGTGGCGTAACGCGCAATTATGACCTCACAAACCCTCGTAATCCTAAGCAGGTGGGTGGTGATCAGAATATCGGTAATGCAGGGCACCACCATTATATGGGGGTGGGTAATATTATTGGCTTTAATTGGGCGGGTATGAATCAAACGCGCCTTGATGATGTGCCAGATTTTTCGCGAGACTCTATTGTTGATGGTACTGACGAAGCCTTTATGGTGGGCGACGCTTCAAATGGCCACCATTCAGAAATTATTACTTTTTACCCGATTGGTTTTGGCAATGTGCCTTCAGCGTATCAATTCGACAATAAACCTGTATTAACCATTCACGATGTTAGCAAGCCTGGTAACCCTAAAATTGGTGAAATTAACGTGCTTGATGATCTTGGCTTTCAAGGCCGAGTGAATATGGTGGGTAACTTACTGTTTGTGCGCGGCGATAACCTAACGGGTTTTGGCGTGGGTGTTTACGATATTGCTGACCCGGCCAACCCTAAATTATTAGATAAAATTCGTGAGCGCAGCTTTGCCTTTGGCGGCCAATGGGATCTAGGGCGTGCCTACGACACTATGCCGATGTACAAGCATTACATTGTTAATGCCATGAACGGCGATACCGGATTTCAGCGTTCGGTTGACGTAATTGATTATTCTGACCCCACTAATCTCGTGCATGTTTCGTCAAAAGACTATTCTGGCCCGAGCATGCGCTACCCCAATTTTAAAGACGATTATATGTATGTCGGCGAAGCAAAAGTCGACATGAATACCTTTGAAGAGGTGGCTTCGTTCCCTGGTGCTTACGGTGAGTTTCTATTACCTATCGGTAATATTTTGGTAGGTTCTGGGCAATACCGTACGGGCACTTCGAAAGTTTTTTGTGACCAAAGCCAGCCAGACACCCGCCCTCCAGAAGTGGGCTTTAGTTGGCCGCAACCAGGTGCAACCGGCTTGCATGTAAACTCGCGTATTGGTGTTTTAATTCACGAAACCTTAGATATTAATACGGTTAATGAGGCCAATTTTCAGATTCGTAAAATGGACGGTAACATCGTACCGGCGCACGTGAGCTGGTGGAGTAACGGCACTATTAACGTTACCCCGAAAGAGCCATTAAAGGCTGATACCACTTACGAGTTTTATATGCGTGAAGATGGTGTTAAAGATGTGGCTGGCAATGGGTTAGCTGAGGTATACAGCTTTTATTTCTCTACAGGTAATGCATTGTCGGGCGGTAATCAGGCACCTGTAATTAATGGTATTGAGCTTTCGAGCAATGTTGTGAATGTAAACAATACTGTCGGGCTTGAGGTTGAAGCGTCAGATCCGCAAGGCAACCCGCTGACTTTTAATATTGAGTGGGGAGACGGCACAACAAGTACGGGTAGCAACGATAACTTTAGCCATCGCTATAGCGCCCCTGGTATTTATTACGTGAACGTTGAGGCCGTTGATAACTTTGGTAATAAAGATACAAAAGTGATTCAAATGGTTGTTGAGGCGGCAGGCTTAACACACCACTATAAAACGTCGCCGGTGGTGTTTGATAAAGCCAATAACCGTGTACTGAATGTCAACCCAGACAACAACACCATTACGGCAATTAACGCGACCACGGGTGCAAAAATATTCGAAAAACCAGTCGGTAATGACCCGCGTACTTTAGCGATTGCCAGTAATGGCGAAATTTGGGTTGCCAATTATGATGATGGTTCGTTAAGTGTGCTCGATAGCAATGGCAACCACTTGCAAACTGTCACTCAAATGAGCCCAGGCGCTAAGCCTTACGGTGTTTTAATTTCACCAGATCAGCAATATGTTTATGTTTCGGTAGAAGGCGGTGGGAATGTGCTGCGCTATGATCGCGCTGCACGCAATAAAATTAATACCTTATCGGTTGGCTCGACAACCCGCGCAATGGCGATGACCAGCGATGGTAAAACCTTATTGGCAACGCGCTTTATTTCACCGGAAAACGAAGCGCATGTGTATAAAGTTGATTTAACTAACTTTACTTTGGCCGCTACCATTAAAATTGCTGCCGACACGACTTCGCTCGATACCAATACCGGTTCGCGCGGTGTAATGAATTATTTAATGGGTATTACCATTGCCCCAGGTACTGATATTGCTTGGGTGTCAGGTAAAAAAGACAATACCTATCGCGGTATAACACTCGATGGTAACTTCGGTAATTTCCAAAATACCGTGCGCTCGGTCATTGCTAAAATTGATATTTCACAAAACGCTGAAGTCCCTAATTCAAAATTCGATATTGATAACGCTGAAATTGCCAGTGCAATTGATTTTAGCCGTGGCGGCGATATTGTTTATATCACACACCAAGGCAACAACCGCTTGTCGGCATACAACGTGACTAACATGCAAGGGCTTGATCAAATCGATATGGGTGCCGCGCCACAGGGTATTGCCGTGGCAGATAATGGCGATGTATTTACCCATAACTTTTTATCGCGCTCGGTTAGCCGTATCACTTTATTTACGGGCAGTGGTGGTTCAGCGTCATCGTTTGAAGAGCTAAGTGAGGCCCGCACGGTGAGCAATGAAAAACTCAGTGCGCAAGTACTTGAAGGCAAGCGTATTTTCTACTCGGCCGGTGATAGCCGCATGTCAATGGATGGCTACATGAGTTGCGCATCTTGTCATACCGATGGCCGCCACGATGGCCGTACCCGCGATTTTACTGACCGTGGCGAAGGACTTCGCAATACCACTACCCTTGAAGGCCGTGCAGGCACTGGGCATGGCCGCGTGCACTGGTCAGCGAACTTCGACGAAATTCACGATTTTGAACACGATATTCGCTTTGCGTTCTTAGGCTCAGGTTTTATGACGGTTGAGGATTTTGGCCAAACTAATACAACCTTGGGTTACCCCAAAGCGGGCAAGTCTGCAGCGCTTGATGCTATGAATGCCTACGTAGAATCGTTGGCGAGGTTCCCGCAGAGCCCGTTTCGCAAATGGAACGGTGATTACCGTGATAATGCTGAAGCAGGCAAGGCGATTTTTAATGCGAAGGGTTGCTACAAATGCCACGGTGGCGAGCACTTTACCGATAGCCCGCAAGGTAACCGCCATGATGTGGGCACTTTGTCGGATGCGTCTGGTTCGCGATTAGGTGGTGTATTGGGTGGCTTAGATACACCCACTTTACGCGGTATTTGGGATACAGCGCCGTACTTACATGATGGCTCAGTTCAGAGCTTGTCACAGGTACTCGAAAACGAGGTTCACCTAAATGCCGGCACAACAGATACCGGTTTGCTGAGCGCTAATGATAAAGCTGCGCTAGTTGATTACCTCAAGCAAATTGATGGCGTTGAAGGCGCGGCTGCACCTGCAGCTAACCCTATAAACTTAAGTGGTTTGGTACATGGCCAGTCGATTAACGGCGCGAGCATTCCATTAAATATTTCGACCAGCCTTAATGATATTACCGAAGTGCAGTATGTGGTGGATGATGATGTTGTCGCGACCTTAACGAATGCGCCTTACGGTGCTAGTTACACGCCAACGGCGACGGGCCTGCACCGCGTGTATGCACGTGCTGTATACAATGCCGGCCGCATTGCGACTTTATCGCCGGAGCTAACGGTGAATGTGACGGCGCTGCCGCAGGCTGCTGCCATTTCGCTAAATGCCGCAGCGTCTGATAATGGTATTCGTGTCGGCTGGAGCGTAACGAATGTCAACGCCAATCAATATGAGGTTTACCGCGATACCGACGCAGACCCTTCTGGCCGCACGCGCATCGCCATCTTTAGTGATATGAATGTGGCAAGCTTTGAAGATACGGGCGTAGAGCCAGGCAAGACGTACTACTACTGGCTAAAGGTGCGTGATAATGCGAGCAAATTCTATAATTCAGACGTTGCACAAGCGTCAATGTCTGCTCCAGCGCCAGTGCTTAGCTTGCAAGCTAGTGCCAGTGAACAGGGTATAAGCCTTAGCTGGTCTACAAGCAATGTGAATGCTAACCAATACGAGTTGTATCGCGACACGGACTCAACCACAGCAGGGCGTACGCGCATTGCAAACTTTAGTAACATGCAGACGGTAAGCTACCTTGACTCAAGCGGCGAAGCCGGTACGACTTATTATTACTGGCTAAAAGTGCGCGATACGGCAGGCCAGTTTTATAATTCAACGGTTGCATCAGCCACTGTAGTCGCCGCATCGAGTTCACAAGCGTCTGCTCAGCCTTCGGGTGGCGTATGTGACGATTCAAATTCTGTGGCAGTAGAGCTAGGGTCTGACTATACGATTGCTGGCGGTGAGTGCTTGAAAGTGGTTTCGAGTGCAGGTGCTGATATCAAACTGAGTACGTGGCTTGGTGGTGAAGTGATTGTGGATGTCTCTGATTGCAAGCAGGACTTCGTGGTGCCAAATGGTGCCCATACATCACTGAATCTAACGGGCACCGTTTATTTGTATGTTGATCCGTCCAGTACTGCGACTAAAATTCGCGTAGATTCCTGGGGTAGCGCGACAGAAATATGTGATGCTGCTTCGCCAGAGGAGCCGTCAGCTCCAAGCTCATCATCAGCTCAAAGCAGTTCTTCGGCTTCACAAGGGCTCACACAGATCGCTATGGATACAACTTATCGCCTGATTAACAAGATGAGTGGTAAAGCGCTTGATGTCAGCGGCTTTAGCCAAGAAGATGGCGCCATTGTTCATCAGTGGGATTATGCCGGTAATAATAATCAGCACTGGTATGTGATCGCAAATGGCTCAGGCGTTCAGCTCACGGCAACTCATTCGTGGAAGTGTTTAGACGTACCCGCTGGTAATACTGCTAATGGTGTGCAAATGCAGCAGTGGGGGTGCATCGGCAATACGAATCAAAGCTTTCAAGTCACAAGTACGGGAAATGGCTTCTTTGAGATTCGCGCTGCAGCAAGCGGCAAATGTTTAGATTATGCCCAAGACCCTAATGTGCCAGCAAAAATTCACCAGTGGGATTGTCACGGCGGTGATAACCAGCAATGGCAGTTTGTAAAAGTGCAGTAATAGGCCCGTTACAAAGCTGAGCCGTTAAAAGCAACCCAATTGGGTAACCCTGTAAAGCCTTCACTCTAACGAGTGGGGGCCTTTTCTGGATGTAATAGTCCGCATGACTCAACAACCCCGTCACATTTACCCTCTACCGCTTAAAAATTGCTGCACATCAAGCAAGAAATGGTTTACCTCCTGTTTTTATCTCGCCCTAACCTGAACGTACTCTAATGGCTAGACCTAGGTTGCTTTCAAACCGAGAGTTTTGTCACAACTACACAGGCGGGAAAATAATAATGAAATACGCATTCATTCGGTGTGGCTTGTTAAGCCTTGCACTATGTAGCAGCTTTGCGCATAGCCAAGTTTTGCAAGAATTTGAACTTGAAAATGGCACGTTATTGGGTGGCCATACGGGCTTAATCGACGAGCCTTTTGAAGGTGTTGGCGTTTATGGCAACAGTGACGGTGTATCTACCGTTGCTGCGCTATCGGGTATTCCTGGGGTGTTTGCCTTAACGGTAACCGGCGCCAGCAGTAATGATTCTACGGCGCGGGTTGGGGTTTATTTAGGTGGTAAGCGCCTAGGCACGCCGGGTTTTAGTGGCACCAGCGCGACATCGCAAACGTTGGAATTTGAGCTAACGCAAGCACCTAGTGAAAGCGAGCTGCGCTTTGTGCTAGAAACCGATGATGGCAGTAACGATACCTTGCTAGATGCATTTCAGCTTGAGCGCCTTGGTGATATTCCGCCGCCACCGCCACCGCCCATCCTCCCTGCGCAAGGTGCTTTTGAATCCCAGCAGTACCGCAATCTATTTGTCGAAATGGGCTTAACTGCGGAAGAGGTCGAGGCCCGCGTTAATGCGGTTTATGACCAGTTGTTTCACAGTGAAGATTTAGAAAACGAAGCATTGTTTATTCCCGTGGGCGAGGACATGGCCTATATCTGGGATACCGGCAATAACGATGTGCGCAGCGAAGGTATGTCGTACGGCATGATGATGGCGGTATTGATGGATCGAAAAGAAGATTTTGATCGCCTGTGGAAATGGGCCAATACCTACTCGTTAAATCGCGAAGGCGATATGAAAGGTTATTATGCTTGGCAGGTGACGACCGATGGCCAAATTCGCGATAAAAACCCCGCCCCAGACGGCGAAGAATATATGGCGACGGCATTGTTTTTTGCTTCCCACCGCTGGGGCGACGGCGAGGCGCTATTTGACTACAACGCACAGGCCAATATATTGCTGGACGACATGTTCGATAATGGCCAAACGCGTTATGCCAATGGTGGCATTCTCGAAAGTTTTAGCTTGTTTGATCACAACGAGATGCAAGTGGTGTTTTCGCCAGCAACGCCGTCCGATAGAAACTGGACAGACCCTTCATACCACTTGCCCGCTTTTTACGAGCTTTGGGCCCGCTGGGCGGACGACAACAATGCTTTTTGGTTGGAGCTTGCCCAATCTAGCCGCGACTTTTTGAAAACAACGGTACACCCCGATACAGGCCTTAGCCCCGATTACGCCTATTTTGACGGCAGCCCCCACGGGGATTATCAAAACTGGAAGGACACTTTTCAATACGATGCGTGGCGCACGGTGGGTAATGCAGCAATGGATTATTACTGGTGGAAAAAAGACGATTGGCAAAATACCTATGCAGAAACACTGCAGGCCTTTTTTATGAGCGAAGGTGTAGATTCTTATTCTTCGCTGTATGAGTTGGATGGCACACCCTATGAAAATAATGCCGACCACTCGCCGGGCTTAGTGGCCATGAATGCGCTGGCCAGTTTAGCCTCGAACGAGCCTGCCGCTTGGGAATTTGTAGAAGCCTTTTGGAAAACCCCAATACCCACCGGTAAATATCGCTACTACGATGGCTGTCTTTATATGTTTGCCATGTTGGCTTTAAGTGGCAAATACCAAATTTACTGCCCAGATTGTGAAAGCAAACCTTCAGCCAATAGCAGTTCATTAAGCTCGAGTTCAAGCGATAGTAGCTCTTCTGCTGTAAGTAGTGTGGCGAGCAGTACTAGTAATTCTTCCAGCGGCGAGCTGGCAAGTTCATCAAGTAGCTCGCAAGGGAGCATATTAGGCGGGGGAGTAGGTTTTAACCTTTTGTTGACGTTATGCGGTTTGTTGTTTTTTAGGCTGTGTGGCAAGCGCAAATTAATGGCGTAAAAGACTAAAGTGACGCGGCCGGCTTTAGTTGACCAGAACATTGCTTGGGCCGCATTTATTTACAGGGGTAGGGGGGCTTAAGTTAGGGGGCGTGGCCCTCTAGTTGTGATGAGTTAAGGGATTGTCTTACCGTTTATCGAGTTTTGGGCGTCCTAATTTTTGGCACCAGTTCTTTAAATTTGGCGACGATTGCCTTGGCTCATTTGTGCATGCTATGATCGATGCAACTTGAGTTGCTGTATTTTTAATCGATGGAATGTAATCGTACATGCCGAAACTTCTCTCATATTGCCATTTAACTGCCCTTTTTCTCTTTTTTCTAAACGCTTGCTCGGATCAAAACGCAGAGAATCGCTACCAAAGCGAAGGATTTAGCGTTGTACCGGCTGAGAGTTGGATGTTTTCAAAAGACACGAACGACTCTTTATTTGGTGAACGGGAAATCATTTTTCGCTTGGGCGATATTTCTTTTGTGGCTTTTTATGTTCAAAGTAAACCGTCTAGTTTCGAGGACTTTATTGATTTCTATTTGAAAAAAACGCAGCCCAATATTTTGAATACAGACACACAAATAAACAGACTAAATAAGAAAGTTGCTGGTTACGATGTCATTATCACGAACATCACATCTCAATTTGCTGGTGTGCCTGAAATCACGACACTTTATTCGGTGAAAATTCCAAGTAATACGAAAGACATTTATTTTATGTCGCTTATTACCGCCGAAGATAAAGTGGCTATAGAAGAGGAATTGGAACCAGTATTAAAATCATTACAGCTAGATTTGTAAGGAAGCATTATGAGTGGTTATAACGGAAAATTAATTAGTGAGCTGGGTGTAGAAAAATATCTAAAGGGTAAGCGAGCCAGCCAATATTCAAATATTGATTTTTTTGATAGGGGGACAAGTCTTCACAAAAAGTGGCAGGAGTGTAGCTTTGGCTGTCACGGCCCCTCTTACCGAACGTTTCGGCCCTCGGCTACTTGGAATCAAACACTTTTACTTATCGACAAAATAAGCCCGTCAGTTGCAGGGGTCGCCGACGGTATTCAACATCAAGCAGTTGAGAAGCCTAAGAGCATTGCCGCAGGCGTGGAAAGAACGGCAGAGGGTTTACACTTAATGGGTGCAGATCGGTTTTCTGATGTGGGCGGTGAAAACTTAGCCATACTGGAATTAATCGAAACAACCTATAAAAACATTGTCGAATTTGATATTAGTGTTTTAGATAACCCCCTAATGCAGGCAGCTACGACAATTATAAATGACTATATTTCGGTTATTCCTGAATGGGTACTGGAACAGGCTTTAGAGTCAGGTGCGTTTATATTTAACAATATTGATAAAACCACATTACTCAGGGCTGGAACGAAAGGTGTATTTGATCGCATTCCGTCCGAAGATCTTGATAGAGCTGTTGCTGCGCTCAAAGACAAAGGGAAAAGGATCGCTGGAAAGCAAATGGGTAAAAAGCTCGCTATTGCTATATCTGCTGCAATCGCCACTCAGATTTCCAAAAAAATCATGTCCGACCCTGCCATGACATTTAGCCTAAAGCGTCGACTAGTACACCTGAAGAAAGCCGCAAAATCCACAGGGGGAGGGCTAGGTAAAGCCCTCGTAATCCTATTAAAGGCACAGGGTCTTATTGGAACGGCAGCCAAGTCAAGTCGAACCTTAAACGAAAAATGCCCGACCACATGGAAAAAATTGCGTTATAAATTACACGGTGCAGACATGGTGTACTTTTTAATTGAAGGTATGGTTAGCGAATATGTGGATCGATTGAGCCTTTTGGAAAAACAGCCTCAGGAGTTCTTACGCGTTATGGAAGCATTGATACGAGACAGACTCACTAAGAAGATTTTTTATCCAGGGGCTTATTAGCTAAGGCTTTATCAAGATTAGTATGGACAGTCACTCGTTTAAAACAAACCCTACGGCCCAGCCAGGATGGTAAATACCAGCAGGCTGGAAAGACCCAAACTCAATTTAGAGCCACAACAGTAACTAACTCGCCCGCCGGTGCCCTTGGCGCCGCCTTTTCGCGGTATTATCCATGGCTTGGTCACACTACTTAAGCGAGAAATCCATGGTTAAACTCTTTTTACTC